>JBJXEY010000309.1:0-5387 GCA_046153355.1 Burkholderiales bacterium | reverse complement strand
ATGAATAAAAACCAACCAACGCGCCTGTTTGCCGGTGCCGGCTATACGACCAGCCGCAGTGGTGAAAAAATCCGCGGCGGCCTGTTTCGGCGCGTCATTGGCGAGGGCGATTGGCAGATACCCGCCGAAGGTCTCCCGGAGCAGGTGGAGGCGCGGGCCTTTGCCTTCCATCCCGCCGAGCCAGATGTGATCTATGCCGGTACCCAGGATGGTCCCTATCGCAGTATTGATGGCGGAGTACGTTGGGAACGCCTGGGATTTCCCGAGCGCGGCGTTGTCATCTGGTCCCTGGTTTTTCATCCGACGCGGCCGAAGGTCATGTATGCGGGTGCAGCACCGGCGAAGATTTATCGTAGCGTCGATTCTGGCGATACCTGGCAACGGCTAGAAAGCGCGCAGTCGCCCGAATACTGTCCGATGCGTTTCCCGACCCGAGTCACCGGCATCGCCGTGGATGCTGGTCGGCCAGATGACGTGTATGCGTCACTAGAGATCAGCGGCGTCATCGCCAGCCGTGACGGTGGCGACACCTGGGCAGACCGTTCGGCGCATTTGCTGAAACTGGCAGAACTTCCGCATCTCAGCAGCCCGATGAGCGGCGTGCACCCCGAGTCGGGCATGATCGACGCCCACTCGATCACCGTGAGCGGCGCGAGCAGTGGCACTGCATTTCTTGCCGTGCGTATGGGCCTATTCAAAACCGAGGATGGTGGTGCCAACTGGCAGGACATGCAGGTGGGCCGATTCTCGTCATTGACCTATTGCCGCCACGTGGTTGTTTCGCCCCACGATCCGTGCGTGATGTACGCCGGCCTATCCGATTCCTCCAGCGGCGTGATAGGTTCGCTATATCGCAGTGATGACATAGGCAGCACCTGGCAAAGATTTGATCGCGATATCAAAGCCGAGGCCACCATGATGTCGGTATCGATTCACCCACGCGATGCAGATAAAGTCTATTGCGCCTCGCGCTCTGGGCAGGTGTTTGGTACCGAAGATGCGGGATCGAGTTGGAAGGAATACCGCCTTCCCGATGGTGTTCGCGATGTGTATACCGTGGCATGTTCTTAGTCGAGGGTTGTCGTTTCATCTATCGTCGCGCGCAACATAAGCTGATGTATTGCCTCGAATGACCGTCCCATTGGAGAAAAAACATGACGAAGATGAATGTATTGATCAACACGGCCGCAGGTTTGCTTACCGCCGTGGCGCTATGTGGCGCCGCCCACGGCCAGGAAGCGTATCCGGTAAAACCGGTGAAGCTGGTCTCGGGGACTGCAGGCGGGGTGCAGGACGTCCTCGCCCGCGTGTTGGCGCCGGAATTGCAAAAGAATCTCGGCCAGGTGGTTGTGGTCGAACCACGACCAGGGGCGGCAGGCGCGATTTCGGCAGAAGCGGTGGCCCGAGCACCCGCCGATGGTTATACGTTTTTACTTGCCGTGGGCGCGATCACGGTATTGCCCGCGCTTAACAAAAAGTTGTCGTTCGATGTGGTGAAAGACTTTAGCGCCATTACGCTCTTGGCCTCTGCTCCCAACGTGTTCGCCGTCCGCGCGGATTCGCCGATAAAAGATTTGAAAGACTTAATCGCCGAGGCCAAAAAGAAACCCGGCGAGATCACCTACGCCACCTCAGGTATCGGTTCTACCGTGCATATCGGCACTGAGTTCCTACAAAGTCTCACCGGGATAAAGCTATTTCACATCCCCTACAACGGCTCAAGGCCGTCGGTCGAGGCATTGCTTGGGGGGCAGGTCATGTCCTCGATGTCTTCGGCCAGTGTTTCCCAGCCGCTTATCAAAGCGGGGCGCTTGCGCGCGATTGGCGTCACCACGCAGGCCAGAAGCGTGTTCCTTCCAGAGGTTCCTACCTTCGAGGAGCTAGGCGTCAAAGGCATGCGAAGCGACACCTGGCTCGGGCTGATGGGGCCGGCGAATCTGCCAAGAAACATTGCTATTCGATTAAATGCCGAACTGCAACAGATCATGGGCAAGCCTGATATGAAAGAAAAAATTCTCAATATGGGATCAGAGCCGGTCGGCCTGCCGCTGGAGAAGTTTGCCGCGCAGATCAAATACGAGGTCGAGTTATTCGACAAGCTGGTGCAAAGTGCTGGAATTAAGGCCGAATAAATTTCCTTTGGACTTGAAGAACAACATGGGAAAAAGCAGCAGTTCAGCGCGTGAAGCAAAACCACGTCGCATCAACGAAAGGAAAGCAAATATGAAGAAGCCACTGCGATTGAATGCGAAATGGATGATGGCAACCATGGCGATGGCGATGGCAAGCTTGAGCCACGCGCAAAGTTATCCGTTCAAACCGGTGCGTTTGATCTGCTCGCTTGCCCCTGGTGGCGCATCGGATGTGGGCTTGCGCATCCTCGCGCAAAAACTCATGGAGAACGGCTGGCCGCAAGTCCTCGTCGAGAACCGCACCGGTGGCGGTGGCGCGGTGGCTGCGGTAGCAGTCAAAGCGGCGCCGCCCGATGGCTACACCTTGTTTCAGGGAGACATTGGCGCACTGGCAATGAACCCCGCCCTGCAGGCCAATCTCCCCTACGACTCGATAAAAGATTTCACGCCGATCACCAATAAATTCAGCTTTCCCAGTGTCTTGGCGGTACCGGCCAACCTGCCCGCAAAGTCGGTGGGCGAGCTGATTGGGTACCTTAAGCAAAAAGGCGATGCGGCCAACTACGCGTCGCAGGGTATCGGTTCGGGCGGGCACCTGCTGGGTACCATGTTTGTTAATGCGATTGGCTTTCCGCTCACCCATGTTCCCTACAAGGGCGGTGGTCAAGCAGTGCCCGAGGTGGTGGCCGGGCGTAACGACCTCATTTTTTCCAGCTACGCCTCGGTGCGCTCATTCGTCAACGGCGGGCAGATACGCCTGCTTGCCACCACCGCCAAGGCACGCATGCCTGAATTGCCCAATGTAGCGACGATGACCGAGGCAGGCCACGCCGCAGTGTTTCTGGACGTGTGGTTCGGCCTGCTTGGCCCGGCGAACATGCCCGCGGCAATCACGCGCACCATCCACGAGCAAGTATCCCGCGCGCTCAATGCGCCGGACGTGGTGCAGAAAATGGCGGGGTTGGGGCTCTACGTTGGCACCAGCAAATCGCCGGAGGAATTTGGGGAGATGATTCGTTCGGAGATTCAACGGGTGGGCGTGGTGGTGAAGCAGGCGGGGGCGGTGGCGAACTGAAGGTTCATGGCCCTGTGTGTTCCGCATTAAGAATTGCTTGGAAAAAATATGAATCAAGAGGCAAATTTAGAAATTCGTGAAGCGGTTGCAAAACTTTGTGCAACGTTCCCACCGGAGTATTGGCGCGAAACCGACCGCGAACGCCGCTACCCAACCGAATTCGTTCGTGCGTTGACCGAAGCCGGTTATTTGTCCTGCCTAATCCCCGAGGAGTACGGCGGTTCCGGATTAGGTCTCACCACGGCCGCCGCGATCCTCGAAGAAGTGCAAGCGAGCGGGGCCAATGGCGCGGCGTGCCATGCGCAGATGTACATCATGGGTACGCTTCTGCGGCATGGCAATGCGGCGCAGAAGGCTAAGTATCTTCCGGGTATTGCGGAAGGAAAGCTAAGGCTTCAGGCTTTCGGCGTTACCGAACCCTCGGCGGGCACCGACACGACGTCTATTAGAACGACGGCGGTTAAGCAGGGCGATAAGTACATCGTCAACGGCCAGAAGGTCTGGACCTCACGCGCTGAACATTCCGATTTGATGTTGCTGCTCGCGCGCACCACGCCGCGCGACAAGGTGCAGAAGCGCACCGAGGGCATGTCGGTGTTTTTGGTGGATATGAAGGCGGCGGTCGGCAAGGGCCTAACCATCCGGCCGATCCGCACCATGATCAATCACGCCACCACCGAGGTGTTTTTCGAGAATCTCGAAGTACCCGCCGAAAATCTGATCGGCGAAGAGGGCAAAGGCTTTCGCTACATTCTCGATGGTATGAATGCCGAGCGAATCCTGATTGCCGCCGAGTGTGTGGGCGATGCGCGCTGGTTTATTGGCAAGGCGACCAACTATGCCAAAGAGCGAGTCGTATTTGGCCGACCCATCGGCCAGAACCAGGGCGTGCAGTTCCCGATTGCGCGGGCCTATATGGCAAGCGAAGCGGCGGCGTTGATGGTGACGCGCGCGGCTTCCCTTTACGAATCGGGCGAACCTGCGGGTAAGGAAGCCAACATGGCCAAGCAACTGGCGGCCGAAGCTTCGTGGCAGGCGGCTGATATGTGTTTGCAGACCCACGGCGGTTATGGGTTTGCCGAGGAATACGACATCGAGCGCAAATTCCGCGAGACGCGGCTTTATCAAATTGCGCCGATATCGACGAATTTGGTGCTCTCCTATTTGGCGGAGCATGTGTTGGGGTTGCCGCGCTCCTATTGAAAGCGTTTCCATCGCCTGATTTTGACTCGGGCGATGCCTGAAGAACCGCGCCAATACGCGATCTTGTGGCATTAAGTCCAAATAAAATAAGTCGGTGTCCAAAATCCGTAAAACATGCGCCTATTAAGGAAAGCGAAAGGTATTGAACTTGGCCGCTGGTAATAACCATGAACTTCGAGAGGTGGAAGACGCTCTAAATGCTTTGACGAAGGAAGATTGGGAGCGCTATCGACGGGTCGCGAGATACCAGCTTTACCGTCTTAACCATCTTAAGCCGATGGACTTACTCATGGATACGGCGGGACGGTTTCTCGATGGGCGGCGAAATTGGCCGAAGGGCCAACTATTACTTCGGATGAATACCATTCGGCAAGAAAGCGACTTGAACGCTGGATCGCCCGTCAACTAGGTTAGTGGGGTACCAATGGTTAAATCTCGACCCGAAAATGGAGAATTGAAGGCCGTGCGCGACCTGGCAAGCGAGGAGATCATGTCGTTGCCCGAATCTGAAATACGCGCGCGCGCTAAGGAAGATGGGATTGACATTGAAAAAAATGCATTCATCCTCCGGAATTTCCTAAAAGAAAAAAAATCGATTTCTGGCCGCGACCGTCTGCAACAGGCTCGCCAGAATGTACACGCGGTTAACGAGCCATCGCCCCAATACAATATTAGTGCGCCAACATCAATCGACGAAATAAGGGTGCGTTTAGCCGAATTATTTGCCAGTGGTCTTATGGCCAATGATTCGCGGATCACGCTCGCCCATAGAAACGGAACGGAAATGAGTGAAGACGATATGCGGTCTTTGCTTGAGGATTACGAAGACCTTTTGGCAAAGAGCCGTAGCGATCCCAATGCATCATCGTGAAACCGACATTTGCAGAATCGCGCTACATTTTGATGAGGCTTGCCCCCCGTGAAACTCGACTTCGGCACTCTGGAACGCCTGCGCCAAAGTCATCCGGCATGGCGGT
>JBJXEY010000300.1:0-2627 GCA_046153355.1 Burkholderiales bacterium | reverse complement strand
GGATGGCAAGGTGACCGCCGCCGATGCATTGGAGATCCTCAAAGTCTCGGTGGGCATCAACGCCATTCAACCTTCATGGGTTTTCGTGCCCACCGACGCCGCGTTCAACCCCAACCTTGCCTCGATGAACCGCACCAGCGTGAGCTACAAGAACGAGATCAACCTTGCCTCCCTCACCGCGCCCACCGCGGCTTCGGTGACCGCGATCCTCGTGGGTGATGTCAACAATTCGTGGTTGATTCCGGCGTAATTCTCGAGGCGTCGGCTGCGGGTCAGTTCCCGCTACGTAGTCAGAGACCCAGCCAAAACTTCAATGCCCGGTCGAGCTCGCGCCGCTGCGGCGAAGTTATTTTGCCAATAGGTTCGCCAAGCGCGGACTTCGGCACCGTGACTACCTTGTCCGCCATGGCGTCAGACGGTCGATCGAGGCCATTTCCAGCCGTTGGTGCAATGCGAACACGGAATACAGGCGCATCAATCAAATCACCTGTGAGCGGGCAAACTGTCACGCTGTCGCGAAAGGGGGTCGCCTCGTCGGCCTGTATCACCACCACTGGACGCGGCTTTCCGGTGTACGGGCCTTTGATGGCGACGTATGCAATGTCGCCGCGGCGATGGATCATTCTGGCAAGTAGACGAGCTGGGCCCAGGTGGAGTCGCGCTTATCCGCCGCGTTGGCCAGTTGGCATTGACGACTTAACTCGGCGAGGAATGACCGGGTTTTGCGCGCTTTCTTGGTCCGTGGAAGCTTGCGCGCCGTGACAAGCCGCCGCTGCGTATCGGGTGCGTTCATGGTGTGAAATCCCGTTGTGTCGTTAGGTATAAATGAATATTAGGTGGCTTATGCATTTATTACAATCCAAAGACGACGTGCCGACGGTGCTGACCACCTAACGGCCAGATTCTTCGTTTCAACCACACGGCAATTTCCGGCGCCATCGTCCCCATCGCGCAAACCGACGACACGCTCACCCGGTTCGAAGTTTCGGCGTAGGGTAAGACCTCAATACTGAACGTCGATGCGACCCGCGTCACCACCAGCAACATCACCTTCGCCAATGGCCGCCAGTTGCTGGCGGGCGATGCTAATAATCCCTGGTTGATACCGGCCTAAACATTTTCGTCACCGCGCGCTGCGCCACGCGCCTCGGAAAAGGCTAAACATCAAGCACTGGCGCGCCTCTCCGAGGTTTTGGATGACGCGCTGTATGCGGGCAGTGCTACCGGCGCGGCCTCGATCGCAGTTGCGCAAGCGGTAGCGTAGTTCAGGGCATTCGGCATAGTCGAAATGATGCCGCGAATCCGAGCGGCTCAGTGGCGCGAATAATCACGGTTAAAATGCCGCGTTGCCGTCGTATTCGCGATCGCCGTTTGCTGACACACTGGATTGTGCTCAGGGAGACCCTATGAGCCAATCGATTGTTTTTGTTGATGCGCGCGTCACCGATATTGAGTCGCTCTCCGCGGCGATGCCTGGCGGCGCCGAGATCCAGATCAGTAATGGCGCAATCGACGGCCTCGATCAAATCGCCGCTGTCCTGCAACGCAGGTCAGGCTTCGACGCCATCCACATTGTTTCTCACGGCAACGGCGGCGGGTGCCGACGGGCGCCGAATCGCTGGGAGGAGACTGGATTCTCGAATTGGCGACCGGGACGATCGAAGCGCGCTCAATCGATGACAGTGCTTATGGTCGGTTGCTATCGCAGAGTAGCCTGGAAACGCGCACATCGGCGACTCTTACGCGACCGGCGTGATCATTGTCACTTTGGAGTCCGGCGACGGGAAATATCGCGCTGTTTTTAGCCTAGGAGAGTTCTCATACGACAGACTTCATGAACAAATTGAAAATGTCGGGCTAGATTCCGCTCGCAGCCACGCAACAGTGGTAAATTTTTATACCGTTTTGAACGGAGAGATTCATGGCCACTACCACAATTCCTTGGACTACCTTGTCCCAGGGACAGACCTACACGCTCGATCTTTACGATCAGACTTACGTCCCCAACGGCCAGATTCTTCATTTCAACGACACGGCGATTTCCGCGGCCAATGTCCTGATCACACAACTGGACGACACGCTGACCCGCTTTGAAGTGTCTGCACTGGGCAAAACCGTAATACTCAACACCGACGCCACACGGGTCACCACCAGCAACATCACCTTCGCCAATGGCAGCCTGTTGCTGGTGGGCGATAACAGCTTGGCCGGGGGCCTCGACCATGACGACAACACGCTCACTGGCGGCAGCCTCAGGGATTACCTGAATGGCCTGGGCGGCGATGACACCTTGAGCGGCGGCGCGGGCGCCGATTACTTCGAGGATGCCTACGGGTTCAACACGCTCCTGGGTGGCAACGACGGCGATGAGTTCGATGTGTTTCTGGAACCGGGCAGCGCCAATGTCGCCACGGGTGGAGCGGGACGCGATCTCTACTACCTCGATCCCAAATCGAAAAGTCTGCTTGCCCCGCCCGGATCTCCAGGCAATAACTTTCACGTGACCGATTTCGTGGTCGGACCCACTGGCGACATGGTGCTGGTGTCCGATCTCATCCTGATATCGATCAACTTCAACGATCAGGATCCGTTCGCCGCGGGGTTTCTGCGCTTCAGGCAGGTGGGCA
>JBJXEY010000281.1:0-7574 GCA_046153355.1 Burkholderiales bacterium | reverse complement strand
TTTTCGTTCGCATCGTCGAGACCGGCAGCATGACGGCTGCGGCGGACCAATTACATATGTCCGCGCCGGCGGTGGTGCGTTCGCTCGCGGCGCTGGAGCGATCCGTGGGCGTGCGTCTCATGCATCGCACCACACGGCGCTCGTCGCTCTCTGATGAAGGGCGCGAATATTTCGAACGTTGTAAACGCGTGCTCGCCGATATCGAGGAAGCAGACGCCACGCTCTCATCGCGCCGCGCGATACCACGCGGCAGGCTGCGCATCACCGCGCCCGTGACCTTCGGGCGTATGCATGTTGCGCCGGCGATCGCAGCCTTTACCGACCAATACCGCGAGATCGAGGTGGAGTTGCTGCTCCTGGATCGCATCGTCGATCTGGTCGAGGAAGGCATCGATGCGGCCATCCGCATTGGCCACCTTGCCGATTCGAGCATGGTGGCGCTGCCGCTTGGAGAAACGCGTCGCGTAGTCTGCGCGTCAACTGCCTATTTGCGACGCCAGGGCACGCCACGAACACCGCAAGATCTCCTCTCGCATCGCAATATTCTTTTTACTGGCCTTGCCCCCAACGGTGAATGGTTATTTGCCGGCAAACCAACAAAGCGCGTAGCAATTAGGCCATTTCTACGCACCAACCAGTTCGATGTCGCCCTGGATAGTTGTCTGCGCGGCCAGGGTTGCGCGCAGTTTCTTGCTTATCAAGTGGCCCAAGCTCTGGCCACCGGCAGACTGAAACGTCTTCTCGGCGATTGCGAAGCCCCGCCTATACCCATCCACCTGGTGTACCCGCATGCGCGCCTGCTCTCGGCCAATGTGCGCGCCTTTGTTGATGCCGCCGCGCCCGCTATACAGAAGACGATGCAGACAAAATAAATTCTGCGCGAAATAAATTCTGCGCAAAATAAAATCTTCGCGAAATAAATCCTCCAAATTGCCGCAAAATCCCATATACCGATTGAATTTGCCCGCCACGCGGCATTGCGCCAGAAAGCATTTCAAATCGGAAATATCACGAGTTAGTCATTCTTCAACTCAAGGACTCGCAACATGAACGCACATTGCAAACTCGCTCTCGCCCTCCTCGCGTCGCTCGCCTGCACCGCATTCGCGCAGACCTACCCTTCCAAGCCGGTAAAAATAATTGTGCCCTTCCCGCCTGGTGGCGCGGTCGATCTGGTGGCGCGTCTCATGGCCTCCCGACTCACGGAATCTTTTGCGCAACCGGTGTTGGTCGACAATCGCCCCGGCGCGGGCGGCAATATCGGTGCGGATCTGGTGGCCAAGTCGGCGCCCGATGGCACCACCATCCTGCTAACGCCCATCGGCCACGCCACCAGCCCCGCCCTATTTCGCAAACTCCCCTACGACCCCGCCGACCTGATCGCGGTGACGCAATTGATCGCCACCGATTTCGTGTTTGTGGTCGCGCCCAAGGTGCCCGCGGGTTCGGTGAAAGAACTGGTTGCTTTGGCCAAGGCCAAAAGCGGTGGCTTTAACTACGGCTCCACCGGCATCGGCGCGGCGCCCCACCTGGCCTTCGAATTGCTGAAACTCTCTACCGGTATGGAATTTACCCACATCCCCTACAAGGGTGATGCGCCGCAGAACGCGGCGCTGATGGCCAACGAGATCGAAGCCGCCATCGCGCCGACCTCCACCGCGCTGGCCTTCATCAATTCAGGAAAAATTCGCGCGCTTGCCGTTACCGGCCCGCGGCGCAACAAAGCCCTTCCCAATCTGCCAGCGATCACCGAGAACGACGTACCGGGGTACGAATTCATCAGCTGGCAGGGCTTCTTTGTTCAATCCAAAACGCCGAAAGAAATCGTCGGGCGCATTCATCGCGATTCGGTGCGCGCGGTCAACTCCCCCGAGGTGCGCGACAAACTGCAATCTATCGGCAGCGAAATCGTCGGCAGCAGCCCCGAGGAGTTCGAGGCGCGCTTCAAGGCCGAGATGACGAAATTCGCGCGCGTGGTGAAAGAGGCGAAGATTCCGCCGCAAGATTGACCTCGCGATGAAAACCAATAATCGCTTTATTTTTTTCGGCGCGCTCACCACCACCTTGTTGGTGGCCCTCTTCATCAAACTTCCGTTTGCGCTCAACGCGCAAGCCAGGGAAACCGCCTCGGCCGATGTTGTCATGGCGGTTTCATTGTTCGCGGCTTATTTGATTCTGGTGGCCGGCATCATGGTGGTCGGGGCTAATGCGTATAAAAATCTCGCGCGCCGTCGTGCAGATGCCGCGCTGCAAACCCGCGGCAATCGCTGGATGTTTAACCTTGGCGTGACGTTTTGCGTACTCGGGCTTTTCTTCATATTCGTTCCGGTGCGCTAAGGCATACCGGGTTTGATCAACGACGGTCAATTGATCACCGTTGATCGACTACGGTAGATCATCCTTCACCAAGCATCAAGTTGCCACGGTATATTAACAATGGTATTGTTATTTTATTCTTATGCACGTTCTATCTTGTTTGTAAATTTTAATTTATTGCAATTAAGGAAATTATGAAATTTTCAATCAACGCGTATCGCCTCATTTCCTGCATCGCAATTGGCCTGACGGCATTTGCCGCGCAAGCGCAAAACTTCCCCATTAAGCCTTTGAAATTCATCATCCCTTATCCGCCCGCCGGCATCGCCGATCAATTCGCCCGCGCCCTTGCCGATCAGCTCTCCGAAAAGCTCGGCCAGTCGGTGGTCCCGGAGAATAAACCCGGTGGCAGCTTGATTATTGGCACCGATGCCGCGGCCAAATCGCCACCAGACGGCTATACGATGTTGCTGGGAAGTATCTCCAGCCTGGCGATCAACGTCGGCGCTTTTAAAAAGCTTCCCTACGATCCGGTCAATGACTTCGCGCCGCTGTCGCTGGGTTTCTATACGCCCTTGTTGCTGGTGGTGAACCCCAATCTTCCGGCGAAAAATGTACGCGACCTGATCACTTACGCCAAGGCAAATCCCAAGGCCTTGTCGTTTGCCTCCATCGGCCACGGCAGTTCGGTGCATCTGGCGGCGGAAATCTTCAAATCCATGGCGGGCATCGATCTGCAGCACGTGCCCTACAAAGGCACCACCGTTGCGTTGCCGGACATCATGAGTGATCGAGTAAACATCATGTTCGATGGCGGTGCGTTCCTGCCGCAGGTGCGCGCGGGCAAGGTGCGCCTGCTCGCGGTCACCAGCCCCACGCGGCTGGAATCACTACCGGATACACCCACGCTTGCCGAAGCTGGTGTGCCCGGGTACGAAGTCACCATCTGGTTTGGCATGGTGGCCCCCGCCGGCACGCCGCGCCCCATTGTCGATCGCCTATCGCGGGAGATCGTCGGCATCGTGCGGCAACCGGCATTCAAAGCCAAGTTTGCCGAAGGCGGCATTGTCACCACCGGCAGCACGCCCGAAGAATTTGCTGCCACTATCAAGAAAGATATTCAGAAGTGGCCCAAGGTCCTGCGTGACGCAGGTGTGCAGCCCGAATGACGACGCGCATCGCTATTGTCGGTGCGGGCCTGGGCGGCCTGACCGCGGCCAATGCACTCCTGTCACGCGGTTTCGATGTCACCTTGTATGAACAGTCCAGCGAATTAAAAGAGGTTGGCGCGGGCGTGCAGTTGAGCCCCAACGCCATGAAAGTGTTGATGGCCCTGGGTCTGGATAAAGCGGCGCTGGCCAATGCGTTTGAGCCTGAACGCCACGTAGTGCGTAACTGGAAGAGTGGCGCGGTGGTGTCGGCTACGCAACTCAAAGGTTTCTGCGAGAAACAATTCGGCGCGGGTTATTACGGCTTTCATCGTCACGATCTTCACGCGGCGCTGTTGGCGCAATTGCCGCCCGAACGCATTGTTCTCAATGCCACATGTGTGGACGTGGAAACGAATGACACGCGGGCCTTGCTGCGCTTTGCCGATGGCCGCGAAGTCAGCGCCGATGCGGTGATTGGCGCCGATGGCATTCACTCCGTGGTTCGCGAAAAACTTTTTGGCCCAGAGTCACCGCGGTTTACCGACCACATCTGTTGGCGCGGCGTGGTGCCCACGGCCTCACTGCCCAAGGGGTTGATCGAGCCAGATATGACCGCCTGGTTTGGGCCGCACTCCACGTTTGTGACCTATTACATGCGCGGCGGTTCGCTGGTGAATTGGGCTGGCTTTTGCGAAGCCGGCGATTGGCGCCTGGAATCCTGGCGCGTGGAAGGCGACCGCAACGAAGCCCTAAAGACCTACAAAGACTGGAACCCGGCGATCGCGCAGTTGATCGAAAACACCGAAAAACTCTACCAGTGGGCGCTTTATGATCGCGAGCCGCAAAAGCAGTGGACCCGCGGGCGTATCACCTTACTTGGCGATGCGGCGCATCCCATGCTGCCCTATCTCGCCCAGGGCGCCTGTATGGCGCTTGAGGATGCTTATGCCTTGAGTTCGCACCTCGCGCAAAATCAAACTTCCATTCAAGATGCCCTTAAAGCCTACGAAGCGTTGCGCCTGCCGCGTACCGCACAGGTGCAACGCAACTCCAGCGCGCGGGCACGCACCAATGAACTCACCTCGCCCGTGGCGCGTTTGCAGCGTGACCTGGCGTACAAATTCAATAAACTCATCCATCCCGAGCGCCACACCTATGGCATCGAGTGGATTTACGGCTACGACATCACAACAATAGCGTGATAGCTGAGGCAACCCGAATACAATAGCGGCGGGAGCAAACATGTCCATGCGAATTTCAGGCAGATATCGATCCATATATCTTGGCGCCATGGCCATGCTGCTGGGCGCTTGCGTCGCCGAATACAAGCTATACGCGGAGAATGAATTCGATACGCCGCCGGATTTGTCCGAGCCTTGTAGCTACCGATGGAGCGCCGACAAATCCTGGTATCGCACCGCGGATGTCAACAATTTCCCTTGGGGCGATGCGCATCTGCGCGGTCAACCGGGTCTATTACCCTTCTTGAAGCAGATCTCATCCAAATGCGCCACGCCGGTGGCGAGCACGGTGCCGCAAGCGAGGATTTCCGCTCACACGCTCGAATACATCGATAAATTCAAGCGTGGAGCAGGCAACGTGCCGGTCGCGTTTTTTGCCGTGACCTCGGTCGGTTTTTTGCCTACTGAGATGTCCAACTATTTCGCGGTGTGTATGGAGGCAGCGCTGCCCGATGGCCGCTTTCGCGTGGCGGTGGCGCAGGGCACCATGGAGGCGGTAACCAATGTGTGGGGCGCGGTGGACGGCCCCTTGCATCGCGGCGCAAGCCTGCGGCTGAAGAATAAGGAACAGCTATTGCAGCATCTGACACAACAGGCGTGGCACAAGCTGTGGACGCCTGGGCAAACGCTTGCCGCCGGCAACGACTGCCGCAAAACCTTGGATAACCTCGCGAAATAAATTGGCCCTGGCGCGCGACCGCGCGACCTTGGATCACCACATTGGGAGAATGAACATGCAAGGCTCAATAATTTGCGCCGCACTATCGCTTAGCGCGATCACTCTATTGAATGGCTGTATCGGCCTATATGATCGCCAATCGGAGGCTCAATTCAATACCGATATCGACTTGGCAGGGGTGTGCAGCTTTGTTTGGAGCGCGGATCGCGCCAACTACCGCATCGCCAATTACAACGGCTTGGCCTGGGTGAACGCGAGCCAACGCGGCTATCCCGAATTGGAGTCGTGTTCCAAGACCCTGTTACCGCGATGCCCGGAGGGCCTAATAAAAACCATCGCGCCGGCGCAATTGACCACGCACTATCTCGAATCCGCCACGCCCGAACTGGGCGTAGCCAAGGCCTTGCCAATTGGCGCGATCAATCTTCGCGACTACGACGCCAAGCCAACGCAAAGGCGCAGCCTGTATTGGGCGTGCGTGGAAACCACCACGCCAATTGGTCCGCGGCGCGCCGCCTTGGCGCAAGGCAGTTTGCAGGTTTCGGGTACTGGCGATGGCCCGATAGTCACCAGCCCATCACTACGACAGTATGAAAAAGAACGCCTACTGCGCGAATTAACGCAACAGGCCTGGGTGAAATTGTGGACCCCGCAACAAGGACTACCGCCTGGTCAAGGTTGCAGGGAAGCTTTGGACGCCAAAGTAAAAGTCTAAAGCAGGAGCGACGGCATGATCCGCAAGGCGTTGTCGCGTTCGATCTGACGTAACTCCGCCGGACTGAAGCCGTGTTTGGCCAGACCCGCCGCAGTATCGGCGACACTCATGGAACCCCAGGGTGTGTCGGTACCGAACAGGATGTTGGCTGGCGTCACCAACTGCAATAGGGGCGCGAGCGTCTCGGCGCGTGCCGAGAGCGCGGTGTCGTAATACAGACGTTTCAATTCCGCCAACGGCCCATCGGGGATCATTTCGGCAAGCCTTTTGTTTCGCTTCACCAGCCCGCTAATGCGCGCGGCCAATAGCGGCACACCCGAACCCGCGTGCGAAAAAATAAACTTCATGTTGCGGCAGCGCGTCAATGTGCCGCTATATAAAAGGCTGACCACCGCGCGTATGGTGTCGATGGGAAATTCGATCACCGAATCGGGCACATCGGTGATGAGATCCATGCTGCACGGCGCCACCGTCGGGTGAAAAAACACCGTGGCGCCGCGACGGTTGAGTTCGTCGAATACCGGTGAAAACTCTTTCTCCCCCGGCCAACGATTGCCATAACTGGTCATGAGGCAAATGCCATCCGCCTTCAAGGTATCGAAGGCATATTCGATTTCGCGCAAGGACCCTTCCACATCGGGCAGAGGTAACGCGGCGAAACTGCCGAAGCGGCCGGGGAAATCGGCGGAAATTTTCGCCGCGTATTCATTGCAGATGCGCGAGAGCTTCCTGCCTTCGGCCACATCGCCAAACCAGGTACCTGGCGCCGAGACCGAAGCGATACCCTTGGCAACACCACATTGATCCATTAGCTCGACCGCGCCAGCGGGGGTCCATTCGAGAGGCCCAGCGTAAATGCCGCCCGCCTGGCGGAAAATCTTCTCCGCGCCTAACTCGGCCAGATAACCCGGCGGCAGGATGTGATGATGCACATCGATGCGATGCGGCTTGGTTTGCCCGTTGCCACCACCTCCGCCCGCAGTGCGCGCGGCATCCGCCGGCGCGAAGCAGCCACAGGAAAGTAGGCGATATCGTCCCGCTCCATTGGTAGCAGCCATGCTGTTACTTCCAGATCAGTTTGTTGGCATCCACCGGCTGTTTGAGCATGCCCAACTCACGGCCGATGCGAACGTAGACTTCCAGATCGGCGGGACCGAAATTGAAATCGTAGGCGGGAACAATGGCGGTAGCCGCGCCCAGCACCTTCTGCTCCATTTCCTTGACTTCCTTTTGATTCTTCAACGCCCAATCAATGCCCTCAAGGTAGCCATCGCGAAACGCGCGCAGTGCGGTGCCATTGGCGGCGGCCCAATCGCCCTTGGTCATCCACATCGCCGCGGTAATGTTGTCTTGCACGTCAGTGATGTAATCGGCCACCTTGAAGCCGACATTACCGCCAATGATGCGGGTGCGAAAGGGCTCCAACACCACCACAGCATCCAACGTGCCGCCCTTGAGCAGGTCGTTCATCT
>JBJXEY010000270.1:0-3122 GCA_046153355.1 Burkholderiales bacterium | reverse complement strand
TTGAATGGTGAGTTCGGCACCAACGCCGCGCACGCCACGCGTACCAAGCGTCTGCCGCGGGCGCTCGTCCACTACAGCAAGCGCTATGGCGCGATCCGTTCCAATACGCGAGGTCTGTACATTCACGTTCGGTGAAATGATCACAGCCTGAGGTGAAAATGCGCAACCGGAAATAGACAGAACTGCCAGACATGTGATCCAGATCGTCTTCAAGGTATCTCCCCAATTTAAGCCTTAATCTCCAGCGGCCGTGTGGCAGTGGCCAGTGCGGAGAAGGGGTCTTTCATTGTCACATCGCAACCCCGCTCCCCTGCTTCTTGCCGCCGTTTTTGGCAGCCTCGCCAAACAGACTAACCCGCCTTCTTGCGGTTCTTCTCCAGCCACCCATCCACCAGCGTCACGGTTTTATCCAACTCATCAAGCCGCTGCCCCTTCGCGCGGGCGATGGTTTGCACCAGGCGGTCGACGCGCTCGATGTTGGGTGCGCCGTTGGCGAGCGCGCGTGCCGCTGACGACGGGGTGAGTAGCGACAGCGCGGCGTTGGCGTATTTGTCGAACGGCACCATGTCGCGCGGGTTCGCGCCCAGCGACACGCACAGTTTGGCCACCCAGTCGTAGACCGCGCGCGAGGCTTCCAAGTCGCTGTGCACCGCGTCCTTGATCGGGCGCATGGCGTCGGCTTGCACGCAGCGGTAGTTGCCGGCGCACAGCATGGCCCACTTGGCGAGCGGCACGAACACGGATTCGTGCACCTTGAGTTTCACCGGCAGTTCGATTTTCGTGCCGCCGACATCGAAGCGCGAGGCCTCCACATCGCGTTCCAGCACGCGCAGCACTTCGGTGTGCGCGTCGGACTCGAAGCGCGCCGATTTGAAATTGGTCGGCAGGCGCACCTGCAGCACGTTGACCTTGTCCTCTGGCGGACGAAACGCCTGCGGATCGGGGCTGCACAGCGTCATCGTCGCCGGATCGAAGCGGTCCCACACCGCGGCCTCGGTATAGCAATCGCGTATGCTCTCCGCGTCGATTGAAGGTATGCGCTTCAGGAAGGGCAGCGGCGGCATGTTCATGATCGACATGCAGGGCTTGCGCGATTTCGCCACCTCGTCCAGCAATTCGCGCACGCCGGGCGAGCGGTATTGCGGCTCCTGCATCGCCAGCACCACCAGATCATAATTTTTGGGATCGAACGCCGAGGTGCCGCCCGCGGCCATCTTGCCCGGCAGCTTTTTGGAGTTGATTTCCACCAGTCCTTCGCGGCCCTTGACCGGCATGCGGATGATGGCGCCCTCGCCATTGATCAGTTCCGCTTCGGGCGGCAGACACACCAGATCAACATTGTGCCCGGCGAGTGCCAGTTTGGTGCCCAGCAAGGAGCCGTAAGAGGCGCCCATAATCAATATCTTGTAAGTGGCCATGATGATTTACCTTTGTTTGTCTGACGAAGTAGCAGGCGCGGGATCCTGCTCCAATCCCGGCGGACAGAAGTGATGCTAACCAATAGGCGCTCGCGGCGCAATCGTGGTACGCACGGCGTTCAATACGGTGCGGCCAGTGGCCATGGCCGGGCACTTACGGCGGCGCATAACCGCGCAATCCCGGGCTTGCCTGATCAATCCGCCTTCAGCCCCGCATCCTTGATCAGCCGGGTCCACTTCGCGAGTTCCGCTTTGATGTAGCCGCGGAAAGCCTCGGTGTCTTTCACCGCCGGCTCCAGCCCGGCGCTCAGCAACTGGTCGCGCACTTCGGGCAGGGCCATCGCCGCTACCGACTCCTGGTGCATGCGCGCGATATACGCGGCGGGGGTTTTTGCCGGGAACGCTATGCCGAGCCAGCCGCTCGCTTCAAATCCCGGATAGCCGCCTTCGGCGACGCTGGGTACATCGGGCAAAATCGGCGAGCGCTTGAGGCTGGTCACCGCCAAGCCGCGCAGCTTGCCCGATTTTACGTGCGGCGCACCGGTGGAAATGATGCCGGTCAGGTATTCCACCTGGCCCGACAAGGCATCGATGGCCGCCGGGCCGCCACCTTTGTACGGTACGTTGATCACGCGTATGCCCGCCGTGGCCTTGAATAGCTCGAACGCGAGATGCGCGATGCTGCCGGTGCCGGGGTTGGCAACGGTAAGTTTGTCGGGCTGCTGTCTGGCGCGCGCCACAAAATCCTTGAGTGTTTTCGAAGGATTTGCCGGGTGGGTGGACAACAAGGCGCACACGTCGACTAGTTGCGCCACCGGCGCAAAATCGTTGATCGGATCGTATGGCACCTTGCCGAGCAGCGCCGGACTCATCGCAAGCGAGGCCACCGACGCCAGCACCATGGTGTAACCGTCGGGCGCGGCCTTGGCGACGATGTCGTGCGCGATATTGCCGCCGGCGCCCGAGCGATTGTCCACCACCACCTGCTGCGTGAGGCGCGGGCCCATGCGCGCCGCCAGCACGCGCGCCACCAAATCATTGGCGCCGCCGGGCGCGAAGCCCACCACAAAGCGTACCGGCTTGGTGGGATAGCCGGCTGCCCCGGCGAGGGAGGAAAGGACGGCGATGAGAAAGATAGCCAATCGCATCATAAGAACTCACTGCAAAAACCTAATGAAACCACAGATAAACACAGATGAACACAGATTACCCCGTCGCAGGGTTTATCTGTGGTTAAAATGTCTGTGATTAAAATGACGTGACTGCGCAGATTACCCATGACCACGCTCACCCTCGCCCAAGCCGAACACATCATCGACGCCATACTCGAGCGCGCCCGCGAACAACACTGCCGGCCGATGTCGGTGGTGGTGGTCGAGCCCGGCGCGGTGGTCAAAGCCTTCAAGAAGGAAGACGGTTCGGCGATGCTGCGCTTCGAGATGGCGATGGGCAAGGCTTACGCCGCGCTGGCGCTGGGACGCTCATCGAGCCTGGTGCGCGTGCGCACCGAGCAGCGCCCGCTGTTCATGGATTTCCTGTTCAAGGCATCTCAAGACAAAATTTTTGCGGAGGGCGGCGGCATGCTGATCCGCGCTGCCGATGGCGAACTGCTGGGCGCGGTAGGCGTCACCGGCGACACGCAGGAACAGGATGAAGCGCTGGCGGCGCATGGCATACGTGCAGCGGGTTTGAAAACCGACGAGG
>JBJXEY010000264.1:0-4161 GCA_046153355.1 Burkholderiales bacterium | reverse complement strand
GGTTGCATTCAACGCACTTCATTCGAGAAGGTCTCAGGCGGCACCAAGGTGCGCTACGAGCACTTCACCGATAAAGAGAAATCGGGGCAGCTGGTGACAGACGAACACGCCGACGAGCAGGGCACCTGCTACATCGTCAAAGGCCGGGGCCTCGTGGTGATTTCCTCCTGCGGCCATACCGGCATCGTCAATACGGTGAAGACCGCGATGCAGGTGGCCAACGTCCACAAGCTGCATGCCGTGATCGGCGGCTTTCACCTGGGGATGGCGCCGCCCGAATATATCCGGCACACGGTGGATGCGTTGGACGCGCTGGACCCGGATGTCATCCTCCCCATGCACTGCAGCGGCGCACCTTTTATCGAGGAAATGCGAAGGCGCATGCCGGATAGGGTTGTTGCGAATAACCTGGGGAGCCGGTTTACCTTTGGCGTGTAACAGTATTTGCCGCGAGTGAATCGCCGATTCCATCGCTTGCCTTGTTGTGGCAATCTTCTGTCTAGCGGTTGTCTATCTCCCAGGAGACCAGCGTGAGTACAAATCTCGAATTTCTCGAAGCCGAAGTCTTGAAGCTGGGGGCCACGGAGCGTTCGCACCTGCTCGAGCGGTTGATTGCCAGTATTGACCAGGACCCAGAAGTTGAGGCCGCTTGGGAAAGGCTGGCCGATCAAAGGGAGGCAGAGTTGGAGTCGGGGGCTGTCGCAGCGGTTCCCGGGCCCGAAGCCATTGCGAGGTTAAGGGCAAGACTTGATCGGTGAGCTATTCGATCCACCCGGGTGGCGAACGGGACATCGCCGAAGCCCTGGACCTCTATGGTGAGAGCGCGGGCAAGGCTGTTGCCGGCAGGTTTCTAAAAGAGTTCGAGCGAGTGGCTGAACTGCTGGTCCGATATCCTGGGCTTGGCACCCCAACGACCAAAGGACGAAGGGCGTTTCCGCTTCGAGTATTTCCTTATTCGGTCGTGTACCGGGATCTTGGAAACGGGATTCGAATTTTCGTCGTTCGGCATCAACGACGGAAGCCTGGGTACGGTGGCGGTCGACGCTGATCGCGGTATATCGCAGGGAGTGGCAGCTGACAGCTGGCGGATGAGAATTTCAAAAATAGAATAGAAATTTTATGAAAAGGCTTCTGTAATATAGATTGTTGTCAATAAATCTTTGTAAATTTTTCGCACGACGGAGGCCGAGTTAAGGGCAGTAATGAATCAAGGTGACTTGGAGCTAAGTGATGAAACGTAAAACCAAATTCAAGAGCGAAGCCTTCGAGGCGATACACAGCGCGGCAAAGGGGCTGCATCGCGCGGGAACCATCGACAAGGGGACCATGCGCGAATTTGACGAATCATGTCTTACTGCGCCTTTGATGATTCCTCCAAAAGAAATTAAACGAATCCGCGATGGGGCGCATGTCAGTCAACCTGTATTTGCCCGCTATTTGAATACCAGCGAGTCCACGGTACAAAAATGGGAGGCGGGAACCAAGCGGCCCAACGGCATGGCGCTCAAGTTGCTAAGCGTGGTCGAGAAACACGGGCTTAAAGTGCTGGCTTGAGATCCGGGTCGGCGCGTAAGCAAAGGAACCCACCGTGTCCGAAATCTACCACCAGTGCCCCTCAATCGAGGCGTTGCTTGACGAGCTGGAACGGGATATCTGCGCTGACATGCGAAGCAATCCGCCGTTACCCTCGCAGCGTCCATCTATCGCGCCTTTTGTTGGAATTCGAATTTCACCAAGCGCTTGGCACGTTCTTAGTACCTTTACTATTACCCCTATGTAGAGGTAATTACCCCTTCTTCCACACCGCTCCCGGCCCCCGCCCCTGACAAATCAGCGTACCGGCGGCTTGTTGTTCGCGCAGCACGCGCCGAACCATATCGCGGCTCACACCTGGGCACGATTGCTCTAGCGCGCTGATTGCAAAACCTTTCCCCGGCATCGCCGTCAATCGAGCGATGCTCGCCAGTACCAGTTCCCGCTTCGAACCGCGTGGCGCGCCGATTTCACCGACCCGATCTTCAAATTCCCGGAAAGCCAATTTGAAAATCGACAGCACATAGTTGATGAACGGCCAAGGATCGTGCTTGCCCTCATGCCATCCTTTCGAGCTTTGCTCCAAAGTCGCGTAGTAACGCTCTTTGTTCTGCTCCACCAGCCGCTCCAAACTGATATAGCGGCCCACCTCGTAGCCCAGGCGATAGCTTTGCAACAGCCACAGCAATCTGGAGACACGCCCGTTGCCATCGCGGAATGGATGAATACAAAGAAAATCCAGATTGAATGCGGCCAGCAATATCGCGGGCGGTGCCCAACGCTCCGCGATGCCAGATTCCCAGTCGGATATCAGCGCGGACACGTAACGTAAGGTGTCTGCCGCCGGCACGGTCTTGAAACGCACGCGCTCTTGGCCGTCGGCATAACGTTCGATGATGTCGCCATCCTTTTCCTTGTACCTGCCCGCGTCCCATATTTGCCCGCGCGCAGTGGCATGCAGTTGTTTAATGGTCGCTTCGGTTATCCCAATGCCGCTGGCCTCCGCATGAATCCATTCCAATGCATCGCGGTAGCCGCGTACCTCTTCCTCATCGCGATCGCGAAACAGCGGCTTGGGCGCGACCAGCACCTCGCGAATGCGCGATGCTTCCACCGCCACGCCTTCGATCCGATTGGATGACACGGCGCTTTCGATCAAAGCATGCTCGCGCAATACCTTCAGCCGTTGCGGCGACTGCAGGGTGTAGAGATCCTGCCTGCCGCGAAACTCTCCAAGGTCCGACAGATACCAGGCGGTGGCGGCCGAAACCTGCAACTGTCCCGATGCGAATAGCCTTAGCGTATGCATGCGGCTAAAGACCCTTCACTTCGATTTTGGCTCGGAGGTGAATGTCAGCCGAGGTGAACATCGGCGCTGCGCGTTCAGGTACTTCGGGGGGAAACGATATGTGCGGCTCATGGCTTCATCTTCCCGGATTCACGCTACCCGCGATTTGTCTGCGGTTGCCTTGCCCCTCGAATGCGCCATCGGCCGCACTCCCAGAATTTCGCGAGCCTCATCCGGCGTGGCGATGTCGCGGCCACACAGACGGGCAAAGTCCACCACCATCTTCACCGCCTCGGCCGAGGTTTGCAGCATGGTGTCTTCGTGCGGGTGGACGTAGAGGCAGTCCTCCATGCCGACGCGCACCATATCGACGCCGCATAGGATGGCGAATGCCGTCAGTGGCATCCAGTTGCGGCCGCCGGCGCAAACGCCGTGCACCGCGCCTTTGGGCAGGGACTGCAGGATCGAGGCGAGGTACATAAACTTCCACGGGTCTTCGTTGGCGGGGCTGGCAAAGCCATATCCGTGAAAGCCCGCCATGATGTTGATGATCGCAGGGGTTCTGGAAATGCCGGTTTTGATAAGCCACTCCTCGACGTTGCGCTGCGAGGTATAGCAATCGCTCTGAAACTCCGGGCGAACGCCGTGATCTTCCAAAAATTTCGTTACCTCGGACAAAATCTCCTGATTGATCACGTAAGTGTATTTCTCGTTGAGCGATGTGGTCTTGATCACCAACGGGGAGGTTTGCATGTAGGCGGGGCCCGCCTTGCATAACAATTCGACCGTGGGCCTGATTTGTTCGACACCTTGTTTATCGTAGTCGGCGTAGGCGATTACCGAGGTGACGATGTCGGGGCATTGATCCAGCACGCGGTCGATGGTTTCCTTGACCGCGACGGGATCTTTGCTCGGGATGCCGTCGGCTTCGCGCGCGTGGCAGTGCCACACGGCGGCACCCGCCTTGTAGGCATCGACTGCAGCGTTGACATTCTCCGCCATGGTGTAGGGCTGTTTGGGATTCTGCTGCCGGTTGGTGAAGGCGCCGGTGGGCGCCACGTTGACGATCAGCTTCTTGCCCATGGTGAGGTCGGGCAACTCGGTGTGCAGTCCCGAGAGAATGTTGGAATACAGGTCTTTGAGTTCGATCATTTTTGGCTCCATGGACGCGCGCTAATGCGCGGCGCTCGTCTCGTGCAAGGGCGCGACCGGGTCGAGCGAGATGCCCATGATCTTGCGCGCCTCGTCGGGCGTTGCAATCTGGCGGCCCAAAATATGTGCGGCCTCGACAATCATCTTCACCGCCTCGGCAGGCG
Organism: Burkholderiales bacterium; assembly: GCA_046153355.1. Classification (GTDB taxonomy): domain Bacteria; phylum Pseudomonadota; class Gammaproteobacteria; order Burkholderiales; family SG8-39; genus 2-02-FULL-62-17. The sequence continues at coordinate 24 of JBJXEY010000264.1, read as the reverse complement.
TGGTTAACTTCTCGTCGCGGTGCG
>JBJXEY010000249.1:0-4518 GCA_046153355.1 Burkholderiales bacterium | reverse complement strand
CTGACAAATACTGCCCAGGACCGGACACGGCAAAGCCCTCCTTGGCTTGGTGATCTCGGCCCGGATTTTACGCTGTTTGCGTGCCAGTGTCATGGTCAATTATTCTGTAATGATGCTAAAGACTCCATTTTTTCTTTCGTTGCGGCACCTATCCGTGTACATTTACCTTCGTAACACTTCGCCAAAATGCAGTTTGGCGCGATTTGTATAACGCAAACCATTTTGAAACGAGAAGTTGGACCATGTCTACTCCCGCTGCTGATCAAAACCTGCTCTTCGGCATCCTCGCCGTACAAATGGACTTCATAAACCGGGACGCTTTGATCGCCGGCATGCACGGGTGGATTTTGGAAAAGAGCAAGCCGCTCGGTCAGATACTTCTGGAGCAAAATGCTCTCAGGGCCGATACCCGCGCGTTGCTGGAAGCCCTTGTGCAGAAGCACCTGGAACTTCACGGCAACGACGCCGAGAAGAGCCTGGCCGCAGTCAGTTCCGTTAGTTCGATACGCAACGACCTGGAAAATATCCGCGATCCCGACGTGCAAGCGAGCCTGATGACTCTTCCCTCCGCGCCCGCCGGCAGTGACGTGGCCGACCATTGTGCCACGGTGTCCCTGGGCGTATCGACCTCGGCAGGAACGCGTTTTCACATTCTTCGACCCCATGCCAAAGGTGGCCTAGGCGAGGTGTTTGTGGCCCTCGACGAGGAACTGCACCGCGAGGTGGCCCTCAAGGAAATTCAGAACCACCACGCCCATAACGCGGAAAACCGGGCTCGCTTCATGATGGAAGCCGAGATTACCGGCGGCCTGGAGCATCCCGGCATTGTGCCGGTGTACGGCCTGGGCACCTATGCGGACGGCCGCCCCTACTATGCGATGCGCTTCATCCGCGGCGACAGCCTGCAGGACGCAATCACGCATTATCATCAAGACGAGCCGCGACTGCCAGCGCGCGGAGCCGGAGAACGCACGCTGGAGCTGCGCAAGCTGCTGGGCCGATTCATCGACGTATGCCAGGCCATCCAGTACGCTCACGACCGCGGCATTTTGCACCGCGATCTGAAGCCGGGCAACATCATGCTCGGCAAATACGGCGAGACGCTGGTGGTCGATTGGGGCCTGGCGAAAACGGTAGGGAGAGCTGAGACGCTAAAACGACCGGGTAGTACCGAGGACGAACGGACTCTCAAAGTGTCGTCCGAGAGCGGCAGCGCCGAGACATTAGCGGGCACCGCGCTCGGCACTCCCGCATTCATGAGCCCGGAGCAGGCTGCCGGACGCCTCGACCTGCTCGGCCCTGCCAGTGACGTTTACAGCCTGGGCGCTACCCTTTATGCCTTGCTTACCGGACAGGCGCCCGTCAGGGGTAAGGATGTCGCCGAGGTCTTGACGAAAGTCCAGCGCGGCGACTTCGCCCGTCCACGACAACTTCAACCCGACCTGACCCTGGCCCTGGAAGCGATTTGCGTCAAGGCGATGGCTTTGAAACCCGCGGATCGTTATGCCTCGCCGCGCGCCCTGGCCGATGACCTGGAACGATGGCTGGCCGACGAGCCGGTAAGCGCCATGAAGGAACCGATGACGGTGAAGGCAGGCCGCTGGGTGCGGAGGCACAAGCCGCTGGTGAGCGGGGCGGCCGCCGCATTGCTGGTCGGCCTGCTCGCCTTGAGCGCGGGAGCCTTCTGGTATGAGCACCAGCAGGCGGAGACGGCACGCAAGGAGGCGTTTGCTGAAGCGGAGACCCAGCGCAAGGAGGCGCTTGCGGAAGCGGAGACTCAACGCAAGCAGGTGCTCGCTCAGGCCGAGGTTTTGCGCAAGCAGTCAATTGCGGAGGAAAAAGTTCGCCAGGCGCTGGACCAGGCCCGCAAGACGCGTGACGAATTGCACAAGATTTTGAAAAAGCCCAACGGCGTCCAAGAATTGCTGAACCAGCCGGCCGTCTGGCAGGCCCAGATCAAGAACGCACGCTCCGACTGGGAGCGGGCCCGAGATTACGCAGATGATACGGGCGACCCGCACTGGCCGGCGGAAATCAAGAAACGGGAGGCGGAGCTGACCCGCGATCAAGCCGACCACGACTTGGCCCTTCGCCTGGAAAAAATCCGAATGGATCGGACTACCTTCGTCAAAAGAAAATTTGATACTGCTCGACCACGCAAAGATTATGCGGCCGCGTTCGAGGCGGCGGGCCTGAGGCCGGAACCGGGACAAGAGATGGTGCACGCCCTGCTTATCCAGCAATCCGCGATCAAGGATCAACTCGTGGCGGCGCTGGATAACTGGGCCTATCTGGAACATATCAACAAAAATTCAAGTTTAACCGGCCGCCTACTTGAAATCGCCCGGTTGAGCGATCCCGATCCCTGGCGCGATAAGATTCGCAATCTGGAATTTTGGAAGGATACGCCCGCCATCGCCAAGCTCGTTCAAGAAGCAAAAATGGACCGAGAATTACCGGCCCGCCAATCGCCACAAATGCTGTATCTGGTTTCGAGGTTGCTTCCAGAGGATAAAACACAAGAAACCTGGCTGCGGTTTGCCCAGACGCTCCATCCCACAGATTTTTGGATCAGCTACCGACTCGCCAGTTCACTAGAAAAAAGTAAGGATGCGATACAGGCTGCCGGATTTTACCGGGTTGCTTTAGCCATCCGCCCCAACGACTTTGGGGTTTACAGCAATCTCGGCCATGTCCTGCATGCCCAGAATGACTTTCCCGGAGCCATCTACGCTTGCAAAAAAGCCATAGATATCAATCCCAACGTCGCAGAAGCGTGGGCTAATCTCGGCAGTTCTCTGCATGCACAGCAGAATCTTCCCGAGGCCGTCGACGCCTACAAAAACGCCCTGGTTATCAATCCTCAATTAGCCACCGCCTGGACCAATCTCGGAAATGTCCGGCGAGGCCAGAAGGATTTTTCTGGGGCGATCGATGACCATAAAATGGCCCTGGCCATTGACGACCAATTGGCCACCGCATGGAACAATCTCGGCGTTGTCTACCATCATGATCTAAAGAATATTCCAGACGCGATCATCGCGTACAAAAAAGCTGTAGAGATCGATCCCGAATATGCACTGGCCTGGGCCAATCTTGGCCTTGCCCGTCAATTTCAAAAGGAACTGCCAGAAGCCAGCGATGCCTACATGGAAGCCGTGAGAATCAGTCCCAAATTCGCCGAAGTGTGGATCAATCTCGGAATGGTCCGGCGAGACCAGAGGGATTTTTCTGGGGCTATTAAAGCCTACAATAATGCCATAGATATCAATCCCAGACTCGCAGAAGCGTGGAACAGTCTCGGAATTGTCCTGCGCGACCAGAAGGAACTTTATGTGGCCATCTTCGCTTACAAAAAAGCCATAAACATCAATCCCCAATTCGCTCCGGCGTGGAACAATCTCGGCAATCTCTACCTTTTTGAATTGAAGAATCCTGGCGCCGCTATCAACGCCTACAATAAGGCCCTGGCTATCGATTCCAATCTTATGGTCATGCAAAGTAGCCTCGCCCACGCTAAGCGCATGCTGGTCCTGGACAGAGAGCTGTTGGGCGTATTGCGAGGTGATTATGCCAGCGTTGCGAAGCTGTTGGAATTAGCGGATTTCAGCGCGACCTTTAAGGAACAGTACGGCGACGCGGTCGAGCTCTACCGCAGAGCTTTCCTGACCGACCCGGGCACGGCAGACCAATTGGAAAAGAGCTATCGATACAACGCCGCGTGTTGCGCCGCGCTGGCTGCGATGGGTAAGGGACGCGATGCCGACAAGCCGAATGCCAAGGAACAAACCCGGCTGCGTAAACAAGCGCACGATTGGCTCCAGGCCGATCTAACGGCCCATGCGAGACTGCTAAAGAACGATCCGGCCCAGTTGCATCTGAAAATGCAGCACTGGCAGCGCGATGCTGATTTGGCCGGCCTGCGCGACGAGAAGGAACTCGCCAAACTTCCCGCAGGGGAACGTGACCGTTTGAAGAAGCTATGGGACGAGGTCAATCGGCTCGCCAAAGAAGCTGGTTCAAGTTACACCCAAACCGAGTACAAAGGCCAACTCGGCGCCAAGGAGCGCGAACGAAGCCATCCCATCAAGATGTTTGCCGGCAAGACCTACACCATCGACATGGAAAGCCCGCAGTTCGACACGTTCCTGCGGTTGGAAGACGACAAGGGCCGAGTCGTGGCCGCGAACGATGACATCAGCCGGACCAACCTGAATTCGCGCATCGTCTTCACCGCGTCCAAGGACGGCGCCTACCGCATCGTGGCCACCTCCTACCAGCAGCTAGGCATTGGCGTCTATACGATCACCGTTCGCGAGTTCGCCCAGAAGAAAAACTGATCACGCTCCGACGTCGTTCTCTGCGAAATTGGATTGCATCCGTTTCGATAATTGGAGACTTTAGCATCATTACAGAATGATTTTACGCCGCGCGTGCCTTGTGGAGCGTTTTTATCGTGCTATCTCGGCCGTCCTTTTGTGAATCTCGGAGCATGTCCAAAGCGATGCGGTCGTGGAT
>JBJXEY010000084.1:0-14657 GCA_046153355.1 Burkholderiales bacterium | reverse complement strand
TTTTTTCTCCGAAATAAAAACTATCCAATGTTACCGTGATTCGGCTAAAGATCGTCCGCGCATGGCCAAGCGGCGCAGCGCCGGAGCAGCAGAGTTAGGAACATAAGCTCCCCGCTTTTGCCAAGCGCGCGAACCACTTTGCTGTAGGATAGTCGCAAGGCGTTTGATCGAGTATTGATTGAGCGCGCAGCTTTAATATGCTCACCGTAAAAGGTGCAAGCCAGACAAAAGGGAAGAACATGGCCGATTACATCGTTTGGTTGATAGCGGGCCTGGTGCTGGTGATTGTCGAATTAACTACCGGCACTTTCTATCTGGTGGTGTTGGGTGTCGCGGCGTTCGCCGGCGCGGCAGTGGCTTGGGCGGGTCAGGGGCTGGGTGTGCAGGCAATGGCGGCTGCCGCTGTCGCAATTGCCGGCGTGGTCTGGGTACACCATTGGCGTAAAGGCAGTTCGAAACAGCAGATGCCCTCCTTGGATGTCGGCCAGGCGGCGGCGTTCGAATCTTGGGTGAGCGAGGAGGGCAGGCGGGCGCGGGTGAGGTATCGCGACACGTCTTGGGATGCGGAAATTGAAGGGCCAGCCGATGGGCGGATTGGCGAAACGTTCACGATTGTCGCGGTCAACGGCAGCACTCTTAGAATCTCCAAGAGCCAAAGCGTTAAGTAGGTTGCCGAATTCGGCGATTATTCAACCCATCGATTCGTCGGGAGACAAATATGTTCGCCAAAATCATTGGTGTCGCGATTGCTAGTTTCATCATTGGAACCTTCGAGGAAACACGTTCCTTCGCGGTGCCATTTTTTATCGTGGCGCTGGCGATTGTCTTCGTCATTGAAGGGGTGCGAGTGGTTCCCCAGCAGAACGCTTGGATCGTGGAGCGCCTGGGAAAATTTCACGAAATCCTCGAACCGGGATTGAACGTGATCATTCCATTCATCGATCGCGTTGCCTACCGCCACTCCTTGAAGGAGGTGCCGCTAGATATCCCCGAACAGGTTTGTATCACCAAGGACAACACCCAGTTGGCGGTGGATGGCGTACTGTATTTTCAGGTGACCGATCCACGCTTGGCCTCTTACGGGTCGGAGAATTACATCAATGCCATTAGCCAACTGGCGCAAACCACCCTTCGCTCCGAGATCGGAAAAATGGAGCTGGATAAAAGCTTCGAGAGCCGCGAGGAGATGAACCACAAGGTGGTGTCGGTGTTGGATGAGGCCGGGCGTTCCTGGGGCATTAAGGTGCTGCGTTATGAAATCAAGAGCATCACCCCGCCGCAATCGATTCTGCATGCCATGGAAAAGCAGATTACGGCTGAGCGCGAGAAACGCGCGGTGATCGCCAAGTCCGAGGGCGAAAGGCAACAGGACATCAACATCGCCGAAGGCAAGAAGCAATCCGATATTTTGAAATCGGAGGGTGAAAAAACCGCGCGTATCAATAAGGCGCAAGGCGATTCCACCGCGATCCGATTGATTGCCGATGCCAACGCGGCGGCGGTGATCGCCGTGGCCGAGGCCTTATCCAAGGATGGTGGTCAACAGGCGGCCAACCTGAAAGTTGCCGAGGCCTATATCACCGCGTTTTCAGGTTTGGCCAAAACCAATAACACCATGATCGTGCCCTCCAATTTGGCGGACGTTTCCTCGATTCTTGCCACGGCTATGACAGTGCTGGATAAATCGCGCGCCAATGGCATCGCGGTAAAGTCCTGACCCTGGCTAGACGGCTAACGACATTGCTATTCAATTTTTATCCCGAAAAAACATGAAACGAGAAGACATTGGCGGCCCGATTCGCGGGCGTTATATCGATGACCGATTCGAGGAAGGCATTTTTCGTCTCGATCCACGCGTGTATTCCGATGTGGAATTGTTCGAGATGGAGATGAAATACATCTTCGAGCGGACCTGGATATTTTTGGCGCTCGAATCGCAAATTCGAAATCCGCATGACTTCGTGACCGCGAATATCGGCCGCACGCCGGTGGTGGTGATGCGCGATGCCAAGGGGAAAATCGGCGCTTTCATCAATGCCTGTCGCCATAAGGGCGCGACGATTGCGCGGTTCTCGGAGGGCAACGCCAAGTACCACGTCTGCCCCTATCACGGATGGGCCTACGATTCGTCGGGGAAAAATGTCGATATCAAGGATCGAAAATCCGGTTGTTATGCACCGGCGTTCGATGCGGAGAACCACGATCTCTTGCCGATTGCGAGGTTGGAGAGCTACAAAGGATTGATCTTCGGCAGCCTCTCGCCCGATGTGCCTGCCTTGGGCGACTACCTAGGCGACATGCGCCTATTCATTGACTTGGTGATGGATCAGGGCGAACACGGCATGGAGTTCGTGCCTGGCCGATCCACCTACACGTTTCGCGGCAACTGGAAGCTGCAGATGGATAACGGCACCGATCCCTACCATGTGACAAGCACCCATGTAAGCATGATCGATATACAGGTGCGGCGCCGTTCTGGTCAGGGCAATGTGGATGCGCGCCAGAACGACTTCTCGAAAGTCAAAGGTGTCGATCAGGGCATGTTTATCTTTCCGCATGGCCATGCCTTGTTGTGGGTAGATCAACCTGAGCCGCACAAACGGCCGATTTATCCACGTATCGAAGAAATCAAAAAACGCGTGGGCGAATTGCACGCTCAATGGATGTTGAAACTTCGCAATACACAGTTTTTCCCCAATATGCAGATATCGGAAGTCAACGCCCTGATGTTGCGCACCTTCCAGCCTTTGGCGGTGGGCCTGACCGAAATGCGCAGCTACGTGCTCGCACCCATCGGCGAGGCACCGGAATACCGCGCTTGGCGTCTGCGCCAATTCGAGGATTTTTTCAACGCCAGCGGCTTTGCCACGCCCGATGACACCGTGCTCTACCAGGAGTGTCAGGCTGGCGCGGGGGTACCTGGGATGGGTTGGCTACAAGGGTGCGAACGCGGCATGTCGATTATCAAGACCGGTGCCGACGAGGTGGCGCGTTCCCTGGGTGTGAATCCAACCCACAGCATTAAATCGGAGGCCCATCTGAATCCCGAAATGGCCTTCCACTCTACCTATAGAGAGTGGGGACGAATGTTGGAGGCGGGTATTGCCGGCGCGAAGCCGTATCCGTGACCCGCAAAACGTTATTGGCTGAGCTTTCATTAACACTCAACCATCAGCGCTGGATCGTTGCTCAATCAGGCTTTAGAATGCGGCAATAATTCGCGGCCCATGCGACACTGGGCCTAGATGGACGAGGAAATACGAACGTGAAAAATACGGACCGGGAAAATACGGACGGGGAAAATAATAGTACGTGCCATCCCCAATATAAAACATAGGCTGGGATCAAAAAAATGGGATCGATTCATCTGTTTCGCAATTTGCCGGATGTCAAGGTGTATGCCTCGGGCGAGTATATTTTTCGTAAGGGCGAGACCGCTCATGTCATGTACATGGTGATCGAGGGAGATATCGATCTAGTGGTCGGTCGCCTGGTGGTGGAGACCGCGAATCCGGGCTCGTTCATCGGCGAAATGGCCTTGATCGATGACGCGCCGCGCAGTGCCTCGGCGCGCGCCAAGGGCGAGTGTCGGGTATTTCCCATAGACGAGGCCAGGTTCCATACCTTGGTGCAGGAAACACCTTCGTTCGCGCTGGATGTGATGAAGGCGTTGGCCTTGCGCTTGCGGCGTACCAACGAAAAAATTTCCTCGCGTCATACCGCGCCGCGTGGCCGAGCCGCGGCGCCCGCCAAAAGCGCGAAACGTCCGACGCGACGCGCTCGTTGATTCGAGTCCGCGTATCTAACTGAGTCTCGCTTGGGTTGAAAACGCGCTATTCCATTGCCGCGCGCAGTTCGGCCGGAATCGAAAATGCCTTGATTCGCCCGGGATGTTCCGGGTGCGGTTTCACGAAGGCGCGCACCTCGTAACCTTCGACTGCCTTGGTATCCCCGTTATAAACCGTGTGACTGACTTCCAGGGTTTTGTCATTCCATTTCGAGACGCCGCTCTCCACTACGATCTCATCGCCAAAGCGGCTCGGCGAGAGGAACTTGGCCTTGGTCTCGACGATGGGCATGCCGGGTGAACCGTATTTTTCCATCATCGCGTTCCAACCAAATCCGGCGCTGTCGAACAAATGCAGTGCGCTTTCATCAAACCATTTGAAATAGTTTGGATAGAAAACGATTTTCGCCGGGTCGGTGTCGCCCCAATGCACGAAGATCTTGTGCCGGTAGGTTTTCATTTTTGCCAGGCTTTGTATTTTTCGGCAAGGCGCTCGGTTTCACGCGCGAGAATCGCGACATCGGAGCCCACGGTAATGAACTGCGCGCCCAGATCGACATAGTGGCGCGCGCGCACTTCGTCGTTGGTGAGTATTCCTGGCGCCACGCCACATTTACGAATGGTGACGATGCCTTCATCGAGAACCTTTTGTACATCGGGATGATTCATGTTCCCCATGTGCCCCATGTCGGTGGAGAGATCGCCAGGTCCAAGAAACACGCCATCAACACCGGGAACGCTGGCGATCTTCTCCAGATTCTTGATGCCAAGCCGCGTCTCCACCTGCAATAACACGCAAATTTCGCTTGGGGCTTTTTTCGCGTAATCCTTGATACGCATGAAGCGTGAGGCGCGTGTCGGGCCGGCCGAGCCACGCACACCATCTGGGGCGTAACGTGTGTAGGCCACGGCGTTGCGCGCTTCTTCCTCGGTTTGAATCATGGGGATGAGCAGCGACTGCGCGCCGGCATCCAGAACGCGTTTCACTGTAACCATGTCGTTCCACGGTATGCGCACCACCGGTTGCGTTTTGTTTTCCATGGTGGCCTGCAGTTGACGCACCAACATAAACATGTCAATGGGAGCGTGTTCGGTATCGATGATGAGCCAATCCATGCCGCCGCCGGCAGTGACCTCCATGGCGAATTCGCTGCACAAATTGCACCACATGCCAATTTGTAACTTTCCGGCTTTAAGCGCGTGTTTGAAATGATTGACAGGTAGTTCCATGAAATTTTCCTTGGTGGAGAAATTCGAAGATAAAGCACAATTGCGCGGCTGAAATGAAGCGAGGGGATCGCTCCCCCCGTTTTTTGTACGCGACTTTGTCTACTTTCGGCGCTTATTTTTCATCCTTGATCGGATTGCGCAACACGCCGATTTTTTCAATATCGATTTCGCACACATCGCCGTCTTTCATGAAGATCGGAGGTTTGCGCGCCCAGCCCACGCCCGAGGGTGTGCCCATTACCAAGATGTCGCCGGGTTCCAGCGTCAGGCATTCGGTCGCCAGTTCGACGGTTTCATCAACCGGGAACAGCATGTCGCTGGTATTGGCATCCTGCAGTACCTGGCCATTCAAGATGCAACGGATTTTCAGATTGCTGCCGCCGGGTGGTAATTCGTCGGGCGTCACCATCCACGGGCCAAAACCGCCGGTGCCATCGAAATTTTTTCCGATGGTCCATTGCGCGGTCTTGCGCTGGTAGTCGCGAATCGAACCTTCATTGAAACAGGTGTAACCGGCGATATATTTAAAAGCATCGGCTTTTTTCACGTGACGTGCTTTTTTGCCGACGATGGCAACCAACTCCGCCTCGTAATCGAATTTATCAGACACCTTGGGGCGGATCATCGGCTCGCCATGCGCGACGAACGAGGTCGCACCGCGCATGAAAAAGCTTGGGTAGGTGGGTTTCTGATGTCCACCCTCGGCGGCGTGATCAGCATAGTTCAAGCCGAGACATATGATTTTGCCGGGACGTGGAATCGGCACCAGGAACTTCAGCCCGGCGAGAGGACGTTTTTGATCAGCGCTTGCCGAGGCGGCAGCCTTTTTTGCCGCGGCCATGCCGGCTTCGCCCATGTTGATCAGGGCCATCAAATCACTGGGGAGCTCGGGCGCCGCCAGTTTGAGATCGACAACCGAATCACCCTCGACGATGCCCAGTCGTGCGGCGCCTTGATGTTCGAAATTTACAATTTTCATGATGAAGACACTTTTTAAGTAGGAGTGTTAATTAGGAGTGACGTGAGCGAATACGCGGTCAAACCGACCGGGTACGAATTTTACCGCGTCGTAGCAACGCGGAATATTTCTTCACGGCCGAATGTAGGACCAGCCTTGTTGCTGCTTTTGCATCAGTTCCACCACACCGGCTTTTACGTAGCCAATACTTGCCAACATATCCTCGCGGGCTAGTTTCAAATTGGTCATGGTGTTTTCGCAGGCCACCACTTTGACGCCGCTGGACATTGCTTCGCCGACACGGTTGCCAACCGTGGAATCCATCTTGAGCATGCCAATGCCGGGGCCATAAGCAACGATTTCGATTTCCACATTACCCACGCCTAAATCCTGTTGAACATTGCGCGCATTGTTTAATGCCAGATTCCATTTGGCGGGGTCGTTGTCGCTGACCTGAAAAATGACTTTGTGTTTTTTTAATTGGTTCGCGGGACTGGGACGTTTGGTTGTCGGAGCATCCGCCGCATTGGCATACCACGCGGTGCTGAAAACGGATATCGCCGCGACGATTGCCGCAGTTATGATTGACTTGAACATAGACGCGTCTCCATAAGGGATGGTGAAACTAGATAGCCCCGCCATTATCAGGGTTTCCATTAGAATTGGCGGAGAGCAAAATCATATTCATTAAATCCGGGCTGGCGGAAGACCGCAGGAGAAAACGATGCGTTGGATTAGCTGTTTGGGTGTGGGCTTGGCCTGGTATTGCGTAACGGCGAGTAGCATTGCCGCCGAGCCAACGAAAAAATTGTATCGCTGCGGCAACGTGTTTCAGGAGCGCCCCTGCGAGGGGCCTAAGGCGGCGCCTGCGGCCGCGGAGGCACCGAAACAGACCGGCCCAAACCAAGCCGAGTTGAATTCCCGCAAGAAAATTCGCTGTGACAATTTTCAGCGTCAAGTGACTGAGTTGCAGGATCGGGAAAAAGTCGAAAAAAATGCCGAATTGCTCAAAGGCCTGGGCAATCAGCGTAAGGTGCTGGAAGACCGGATGACTGCCGATACTTGCTAAGCCAAATCGGGTACGGTGCCCATAAGGTTCGACGTTTTTCGAGGAGGCGAGAATGGCGACTCAAGCGATCAAAACGCGCAGCGCAATGTTCGCGGCAGTTCTTCTGTTGGCCGCCTCAGGCGCGCTTCACGCGCAGACCTGGCCCGCCAAACCGCTACGTTGGATTATTCCGTTTGCCCCAGGCGGTGGCCTGGACATCATCACTCGCGCGTATTCGCCTCACTTGGCTGCGGCGCTTGGACAAGCCGTAGTCCCGGAAAATCGTCCCGCCAACGCGGGAATTCTTGCTCTCGAGTTCCTTGCCAAAGCGCCCCCCGATGGTTATTCGCTATTGACTTCTGGCCCGGGCTCATTGATGTACAACAAATACATCTATGCCGATGTGAAATACGACGCCGAGCGCGATTTCGCACCCATCACGCTCTTGACCAACGCGCCGATGGCTTTGTACGTTACCGCCTCGGTACCAGCGCAGTCATTGGGTGAATTGTTGGCCTTAGCAAAGAATCCGGGATCTAAGCTTAATTACGGCGCGCCTGGGCACGGCCATATTTTTCACCTCGCCATGGAATTGTTGAAAGATCGCACCGGCATGGATATCCAATTCGTGCCCTACAAAGGCAGCGCGCCGATGATTCAGGACCTTGTGGCAGGCAATATTCACGCGGGGTTCAATCCGGTTACGAGTCAATTGTTGTCGCTCGCCAAAGCAGGAAAAATCCGCGCACTGGCGTCGGGAGGCGATAGCCGCTTGCGTGATCTGCCCGGAGTTCCCACCGCCATGGAGGCGGGCGTGAAAGATTACTACGCGATGGGTGGCTTCGCGCTGTATACCTCGGGTGGCACGCCGCGCGACATCATCCTACGCATCAATCGCGAGATGGTGAAACTCGCCACGCATCCCGAAGTAGTCAAAATTCATGATGGACAAAACCTTTTGGTGGCGGTGGGCACACCCGAGGAATTGCAGGCGCGGCAGCAGAAAGAGTCGGAAATCTGGGTGCCGATGATCAAGCGTTTGGGTATCAAGGCACAGTAGGATAAAAATGAGATCAGTCAATTCGCTAACTTGGGTAGTCGGGGCGGCATTAGGCCTCTTTCTTCAGAGTGGGTATGCGCAGCCATATCCCGCAAAACCGATACGCTTGGTTACACAATTCGCGCCAGGCAGCAGTGGCGACACCACGCTGCGTACTATCGCGCCGATCCTGAGTCAGGATTTCGGCCAACCCGTTGTCATCGACAATCGCGCCGGTGGCGGTGGCGTGGTGGCCGCGGAGTTGGCCACACGCGCCGCGCCTGATGGCTACACCATTCTCGCGGCCACCTCGGCCACGCAAATCGTGCGCGCCTTCATGGTGCGCGGCCCAAGTTTCGATACATTGAAAGACTTCACACCCATTACCGCTTTGTATTCGGCGATCACGCTGATGGTGGCGCACCCCTCGGTACCGGTTAGCTCCATGGGCGAACTCATCGAATACGCCAAACGCAATCCCAATAAGCTTTCGTTCGGCAGTTCCGGGATAGGCACCGATCATCATATGACGGGTGAGCAAATTCGCATCCTTACCGGCGCGGAGATCGTACACATTCCCTATAAGGCGACCGCGCAGGCCCTGATCGATGTGGTGACCGGCCAATTGCCTTTGACCTTCGCCATCACCGCGGCGGCGGCGCCATTCATCAAATCGGGCAAGATCAAAGTGTTGGGCGTAGTGAAGAACCAGCGTGTCGCCTTGTTGCCCGATGTGCCTTCGTTTGGCGAAGCCATGCCAAAATTTCAGCAACCGCCCAACTGGACGGGCATATTTGGGCCGGGGGGATTGCCGCCGCCGGTACTTTCAAGGCTCAATGGCGCGGTGGTCAAATCGCTGCAGCATCCAGACGCGCAGGCGCGCTGGATCGCCAACGGCTACGAGGTCATCGGCAATACGGCGGAAGAGTTTGCCACGCAGATCCGTCAGCAAACCGCGCTGGTCGCAAGCATTGTGAAGACCGCCGGCATTAAGCCGGAGTGATCGTCGCGCGCTGGCCCCAGTGTTGATGCGCCGCAGGAGCGCGGATGCTCCAAAACCCGCGCCAATGCTTGTTCTCCAGGCATCTGCGCAAGACTATCGCGTCGCTTCCACCAGCACAAAAGCAATCCGGCACATGGCGCCCGAGCGATTGCTCCAGGCATGATTGGTGCCGCGCTGGATTAACACATCGCCCTCTTTCATGAGTTTTTCGCCTTCATCCATCATGGCGTAGACCTCGCCTTTCAACACAATGGCGTAGTCGATGGTGTCGGTTTCGTGCATCCCGGGATGCCTGGCCTCGAAGTTGCGTCGCACGCCGGGCTCGGGGTTATGACCGCCCTTCTTCATGACTTCGCGTATGCGCTCAATGGTGCTGGTGCGCTCGGCTGAGTCGCTGGGTTCGGGCGCGATATCGACGATCTTCAAAAACGATCCGCCCTTGGGCGGCATGATGCCATGCGCCTCCGGGCCATGATCGGGTTCGTTCACCGAGACCGGCAGTTGGCTGGTGGCCCATACCGGCCAGGAGCGATGTCCAGGCCGCGCGGGATTTTCCTTGAGGGGCGCAACTTCGTCCGCGGTGAAGATGGATTTCCCCTCCGCGTTGAATCCTGTGACGATGCGGCGAATGAGGGGCAGCGGTGTGTGCGTGGTCATGTCGGTGTCCTTTTTCAACTGAAGATAAACTGCAACTTTAATCCCACGGAAAGAAACGCATCATGGCTCAAAACGAACGCAAGATCGCCGGTGTTTCGATGCAGGAGTTGGAACGGCGGTGGACCCTGGCACGCAATCACCTTCGCGAGCGAAATATCGACGCGCTGATCGCCGTTTCTACCGAGGCGCCCAACAACTCTGGTTATACGCGCTGGTTCACCGACGCCGCGGGCGCCTATCGCAATGTGGTGGTGTTCCATGCCAGTGACCTCATGACGGTGGTGGAGCATGGCTTTCACGGTGTTCGCAAAGAAACTGCCGGCAACGATCCGACGCATCCGGGCGTAGGTGAAATTCTCCATGTGGCCGAATTTCCCGCGGTGAATTACAACCAGCGCTACGAGGCCGAAGCCATTGTCGACATGTTGAAACGCCGCGGCTATAAGCGTGTGGCGTTATTGAATCCCGATGGCATGCCCTGGGCGTTCGTCGAGGCGATCAAGGCCGCCTTGGCCGGTAAAGGTGAGGTGATCGACGAAACTGAGGCTTTCGATTATTGGCGCGCCATCAAAAGCGCAGAGGAAAAAGACTTCATCATGCAGGCGATTCGTATGCAGGACGCGGTATTCAAAAAGGTTTTGGAGAAGACTAAACCCGGCATGCGCGATCTTGAGGTCGCCTCGATTATTCACTACGAAGGAAGGCTGTTGGGCAGCACCCACGGCACCATCATGTCCGGTTCGGCGCCGATGGGGCAACCGGCGCCCATCCTGCCCTCGAACGCACAAGGGCGTACTTTCGGACGCGGCGATTACATGTCGGTGCTCTTGGAGAACACCGGCCCCGGCGGCTATTTTGCTGAAGTGGCGCGGCCTGTATCGTTGGGCAAGCCTTCAGCCGAATTGCAGTCGGCATTCGACAAGGTGAAGGCCGCGCAGGATTACTCAACCAGCCTGATGAAACCCGGCGCCGATTGCCGTGAAATATTCGCCGCCTATAACGACTACATGAAATCGCACGGCCTGCCAGTGGAAGGCCGTATCCATTCGCATGCTCAAGGGTACGACATCGTGCAGCGCCCGTTGATCCGCTTCGATGAACCGATGAAACTGGAGGCGGATATGTTTTTCGCTGTGCATCCGGCGGAATCCAAACCTGATGTATTCACTTTCTGTTGCGACAATATTTTCATCACTAAGGAAGGCAACAGCGGCTATTTGCACGCCACCGAGCGAAAAATTTTCGAAATTTAGATAGGGTCGAGACGATAGACCTGGGCCGCGGTGTCGTGGAACAGCGCGGCTTTTTCTGAAGGCGAGAATCCCGTAGCGATGCGCTTGTAGGTATTCCACAGCACCGCGTAGGAACACGAAGCACGTTCCACCGGGAAATTGCTCTCGAACATGCAGCGATTCGGGCCAAATTGTTCGATGCAAAACAAGTACCAGGGCGCATAGGCTTGTGCCAGTTCCTCGGAACCGGGTGGTGCTTCGCGCCGTTCCCAGCCGAAGCCCACGCGCGGCTGGCCCAGGCCGCCGAGTTTCATGATCACGTTGGGGCAGGCAGCGGCGCCGGTGACACCTTGCTTCCACGCCGCGAATACCTCATCGTGTTTGCCCGCGTAAGGGCCCGAACCGCTTACGCCACCGATGTGATTGATGACAATAGTTTGGTCGGGGAACGCCCGCGCCAGATCCACCAGCTCATCGTATTGCGTGAAAACAAACCAAGCGTCGAAGGGAAGATTGAATTGTTTCAACAGCGCAAAACCCTCACGCCAGGTGGCATCGGCCATCAGATTTCTCGGCGAGCGCGGTGGAATATCCATTTCCTCTGCGGCCTCATGCCAGCGTGTCATGTGACGGATGCCGCGAAAATGCTTTGGGCTGGCCTCGATGTGCGCTTCCAAAGTTCTTTTCACGCGAGAGCCCAAGCGAAAATCGGCGTAGCCAATGATGCCGTGCGCCACGCGCGCCTTACCCAGCTCACCGCTGGCGCTTCTTTCCGCCAGGTCGTTCATGAATACTGTTTCGCCCACCGGCTTCAATTCCTCCGGGCCGTCTTTGTGATATTCCCTGCGGCACTCGCAAAAAATAGTGGATACAACACGATGGCCGCTCGCCGCATCCTGCGAAATTTCTTCTAGCAGGTAGCGCTTGCCGGGGCCGTGATCCCACAGGTGATGGTGCGCGTCGCAAATTGGCAGGTCGGGCTCGATGATTTCTTCAATAGTGCGCGCATACCAAGCGGTACGGTCAAGGAGTCGGTCGGGTTCACCGGCTGGCTGTGGGGGGTAGTCGGAGGTATTCGTCATGTCGGACTATTTTGGCAATTTGCATCGATTCATTCGGCGTGGAAGATACTTTCGCACCTGAAGCGGGTGCGCTTGCGAGTGAAGCTCCCTATACTTGCCACTGCGCATTGGACACCCCGGGAGAGACTAGCATGAGCATTCAACGCATCGAAAGCGTGACCTTCGGCGTGGCCGACATGACCACCGGCATCCGCTATTTCGACGACATCGGTTTGGAGAAGATCGAGGAAGGCGCGAACGGCGCGCGTTTTCGCACGCCGGTGAATCAGGGAATATTTCTTCGCCACATGAGCGACGCCGCCTTGCCGTCGGTTCCCGAATCCGGGCCCACCATGCGCGAGGTGGTTTGGGGTGTGGATTCGAAAGCGAGCCTGGATGCGCTTGGCGCCGAGTTGTCACGTGATCGCGAGGTCAAGGCAACGCCGGACGGCGTGTTGCATTCGCGCGATGACTCGGGCTTTGCCATCGGCTTCGCGGTGGCCAACCCCACCGAGGCAAAAATCGAACCGCATGCGCAAAATGGCTTTGGTATCACCAAGCGCTTGAACCGACGATTCGAAAAAATCCTCATGCCGCGCCCCTTGCGCTTAGCGCACGTGGTGTATTTGATCAAGCCCGAAGGTGGTGACAAGGCCTGCGATTTTTATCTTGATCGTCTGGGCTTCAAACTGACCGACGCCGCCGGTTATCTGGGTAAATTCATGCGTGTGCCGGGCCTAGCCGACCATCATTCTGTGTTGTTCATGTGGGTTCGCAAGATCCCGGTGAAATTCGACCATATCGCTTTCGAGATGAGGGGTTTCGACGACGTGATGTCCTCAGGTCCTTACATGCAAGCGCGCGGCTGGAGGGCCACTTGGGGGCCTGGCCGGCAGCCATTGGGCTGCCACATGTTCTGGCATTTCGACAACCCTTGCGGTGGCGAGGTGGAATTTTTCGCCGATATGGATAGGTTCGATGATTCCTGGGAGCCGATGTTTTGGAAAGATAAGTCCCCAGGCTCGCCGTGGACCTTGGATGATCAGATTCCTAAAATGGAAAACCAGGCGGCGCACGGCAAACCGCAATAACGTCAGGATGAAGATGAAACCGCGATTGTTTTTCATAGCGTTGAGTTGGTTGCTCACGTTGCCTTGGCTTGCGCAAGCACAAGGCTATCCCGCCAAGCCGGTACGCATCATCGTTTCCTTCACCCCAGGCGCTTCCATTGATCTCACCGCGCGTGCCGTAGGGCAAAAGCTAGCGGAGTCCCTGGCGCAACCCTTCGTGGTGGAGAACCGACCCGGCGGCAACACCATCGTTTCGGCAGAGCTCGCCGCCCGTGCGGCACCCGATGGCTACACCTTGTTCATGGCGCTCGACACCACCATGACTTTGGTGCCGGCGATCTTTGACAAGGTGCCCTACGACCCGATCAAGGATTTCGCACCAGTGGGGCAGATCAATCGCGGCGCCTACATCATCGTGGCGCAGGCGAAGGCGACTTATCGCAATCTTGCCGACATGATTGCCTATGCGAAGGCCAACCCAGGCAAGATGAATCTGGGTGCCTCCACCGCGTTCACGCAATTGCTCACGGTGATGTTGCGCAGCGCCGCGGGGGTGAACGTCACATACGTGCCCTACAAGGGCGGCCCGCCGATGATTCAGGCCTTACTCTCAGGCGACTTGGATGGCACAGTGGATGGTATTCCACTCTATGTGGGCTTGGTCCGAGCCGGCAAGGTGATTCCAATTGTGACAACCGGCCCGACACGTGCGGTGCAGTTCCCCGATGTGCCCACCATTCGGGAGGCGGGTTACCCACAGCTTGAAGCACCGAGTTGGACGGCGTGGTTCGCGCCAGCCGGTACGCCCGACCCCATCATTCGTCGCTTGAATGGCGAATTATCCAAAGTCTTGAATAACGCCGAATTCAAGCAAAAGACGCTCGAAGGCGGACAGAACCCGCTGGTGCATGCCACGCCCGAAGAAGTCGGCGAGCAGGTGAAGCAGGGTCTTGCCAAGTGGGGGCCCTTGGTCAAATCATCCGGTATCAAACTGGATTGATTATTGCTGCCCTACTCGGACTTCATCCGCTTAGGTTTTGCACCGGCATTGCTTGGCGTTCCGGTTTTTGCGGGTTCGTTGGATTCACGTAGCAATATTTCCGCAGGTATATCCAGCGCCGCGCCAAGTTCCCGAATCATGGCGACGGTAAGGGCGCGTTTGCCCGAAAGTATTTCGGAGGCGCGATTTTTTCCGCCGACAAGCGGCACCAAATCTTTTTGTCTGAGACCGCGCTGTCGCATGCGAAATACAATTGCCGAGAGCGGGTTGGGGCAGGATTCGGCGAGCCGCAGGTGTTCGTAGTCGCGCGCCAACCGGGACAGTAGTTCCAATGTATCGGCCGCATCGGAGCCGTGGCGCGGTTTGCTCTGGGTGAGACGTTTGATTTCCTGCAACGCCTCGCGATACTGAGCCCCGGTCTTAAGTACTCTGGGTGTCACGGCAAGAAATTATTGGGATTATTCGACAATTTCTAACTTCGGAACAAAACGTGACTCTTGCGAGGGAGTCACGTTTTTTGGAATGATCTATAGAACGGCTCAGAGCGGCTTTTCGGGGATCAACAAATCAGC
>JBJXEY010000196.1:0-6236 GCA_046153355.1 Burkholderiales bacterium | reverse complement strand
ACATCCTTGGCGTGGTGATCGTCACGTTTCTGCTCACGCGCGCACTGCCCGGCGACCCGGCGGCTTTTTTCGCCGGGCCCGCCGCAACGCAAACCGCAGTGGAAGAAGTGCGCCGTTCCCTGGGGTTAGATCGCAGCCTGCCGGTGCAATTCGGCTTTTACGTTCGCGATCTGGCGCGCGGCGATCTGGGCAATTCGCTCACCACCGGGCAATCGGTGGTCAAGGAACTTCGTTCGCGCCTTCCAGCCTCGCTCGAACTCACTCTCGCGGCGTTGTTGTTTGCCATCGTGTTCGCCATTCCACTGGGGGTGCTGGCCGCGACGCGCCCCGGTTCGTGGATCGATCATTTCTGCCGTCTGGCGACCACTGCCGGGGTTTCGTTGCCGACATTTTTCACCGGTCTTTTTTTCGCCTGGCTGTTTTATTACATCATGGGCATCGCGCCCTCGCCGATTGGGCGCTTGGACCCGATGTTTTCATCGCCCAAGTCGGTTACCGGTTTGTTCCTTATTGACAGTTTGCTCGCTCGCGATCTTGAATTGTTTCGCGCGTCATTCAAGCAACTGATTCTGCCCGCGATTACATTGGGATTGTTCGTCATGGCGCCACTCGCGCGTATGACGCGCGCCTCGATGCTGGGGGTGCTCTCCTCGGATTTCATTCGCACGGCACGCGCCAGTGGCCTCTCATCCTCCAAAGTGCTCTACACCTACGCCTTTCGCAATGCCTTGCTGCCGGTCATCACCACCCTAGGTATGGTGTTCTCGTTTTTGCTCGGCTCGAACGTCCTGGTGGAGAAAGTATTCGCCTGGCCCGGTATTGGTTCGTATGCGCTGGAAGCGCTGATCTCCTCTGACTACGCCCCGGTGCAAGGCTTTGTGCTGATCATGGCGATGTTGTACGTGGGATTGAATCTGGCCATCGACATCATTTACGGCATCGTCGATCCAAGAGTGAGAATCGAATGAGCAACGCAACACTCGCGCATGTACGTTACGTGGTCAGCGAAAATCCGGTGACCTTCATTGCCTTTGGTCTTTTCACTTTTTTCGTCGTTCTTGCTTTGATAGGGCCGTGGATCGTGCCTTTTGATCCGCTGGCCTCGAATACCGCCATTGCCATGCAGCCACCGACGCGCGAGCATTGGTTCGGCACCGATCACTTGGGGCGCGACATCCTGTCGCGCATTGTGGTGGCCACGCGCCTGGATTTTGGCATTGCGGTGTCGGCGGTGGCTTTGTCATTCGCGGTGGGCAGCGCGCTGGGGTGTCTGGCCGGGTTTCATGGCGGTTGGATCGATACGGTAGTGGGCCGCACCGCCGATACCATCATGGCGTTTCCCCTGTTCGTACTGGCGATGGGAATCGTCGCGGCACTAGGCAATACCGTCGCCAACATTGTCATTGCCACCGCAATCATCAATCTGCCGTTTTACATGCGCGTATCGCGCGCCGAGGTGAACGTGCGGCGCGAGGCAGGCTATGTGGAAGCGGCGCGCCTCTCAGGGGCGAGTGACATGCGCATCCTCGCCACGCATTTATTCCCCAACGTTCTGCCGCCAATGATGGTGCAGATCTCCCTCAATATGGGGTGGGCGATTCTCAATGCGGCCGGCCTGTCGTTCATCGGCCTGGGGGTGCAGGCGCCCACGCCGGAGTGGGGCATCATGGTGGCCGAAGGCGCCACCTACATCATCTCCGGTGAATGGTGGGTGGCGTTGTTTCCCGGTGCGGTGCTGATGGTGGCGGTGTTCTGTTTCAATCTGCTCGGAGATGGTCTGCGCGACATCATCGATCCGCGGCGCCGGACATGAACATGCATATCGATACGAAAATCATCGCCGATCTGCCCGCGCACGCGGCGCATGGCGCGCAACCCGCGTTGTTGACGGTCAAGGGTATGTCGCTTGAATTCAGAACGCGTTCCGGCACGGTGAATGCGCTCGAGGCGGTGAGTTTCGAGGTGCAACGCGGCGAGACCGTGGGTATCGTTGGCGAATCGGGCTCGGGCAAATCGGTGATGAGTTTCGCGTTGTTGGGGATACTGGATGCCGCCGGCAAGATCACCGCGGGTAGCGCCGAATTTGGCGGCCTGGATCTGCTGCGCGCCTCGCAGTCGGAACTCGCGCGCATTCGTGGCCGAGAGCTATCAATGATTTTTCAGAACCCGCGCACCGCCTTGAACCCCATTCGGCGCGTGGGCACCCAACTTGAAGATGTGCTCGCGCGCCACAGCACTACGCTGCGTGAAAACATGAAGGCGCGTGCCATCGAGTGCCTGGCACAGGTGCGCATTCCCGACCCGGCGCGGCGCTATGACGCCTACCCGTTCGAGCTCTCCGGCGGCCAATGCCAACGGGTGATGATCGCCTTGGCGTTGGCGTGTAATCCACAGTTGCTGATCGCCGATGAACCCACCACGGGCCTGGATGTCACCACGCAATCGGCCATCATGGATTTGATTGGTGAACTTGCCAAAACGCGCCAAATGGCCACCGTGTTGATCACCCACGACCTGGGCCTAGCCGCCGAATATTGCGATCGCATTGTGGTGATGCACGCGGGCCACGTGGTGGAAACCGCTACCACCAAGGAATTATTCGCCGCACCGCGCCATCCTTATACGGCGCGCCTGATTGCCTCGACACCGCATAACGCCAAGAACCTGCGCGCCCTGTCGTCCATCCCCGGCAGCCTGCCCGATCTGCGCCGCGCCGATCTACCGCCATGCCGCTTTTCCGAACGCTGCGAACGGGTTATTCCCGAATGTGCGCGGGAGCTTCGACGCATCGAGGTGCGCAATGGCCACAGTGTCGCCTGCTGCAATCCACTAGCCGAGGCAAGCTGATGAACGCTATAACGCAACCCCTGTTGCAGGTGGAGAATTTACGTAAACTCTTCACCGTGGGAACCAGCGGCTTACATTTTGGCGGCGCCAAGATCGTGCATCGCCTGCACGCCGTCGACGATGTCAGTTTTGCCATCGCATCAGGGGAGAGCGTAGGTCTGGTGGGCGAATCCGGCTGCGGTAAATCGACACTAGTACGCCTGCTTGCGCGCTTGGCCGACCCCACCGACGGCGGCATTCGGTTCGAAGGACGCGCGATTCACGAAACGCCGGCGTCGAAGTTCGCGCGTAATGCTGATCGGGGTTTGATCCAAATGGTGTTTCAAGACCCCACCGACAGCCTCAATCCGCGCTTCACCGCGTTCGATGCCATCGCCGAACCCTTGCGCAGGCTGAGCGCGCCCAGCAACGCCAATGAACTTCGACAACGCGTCGCGGAGCTCGCCGATCAGGTGGGCTTGCCGCCGGAACTGCTGCCGCGTTTTCCGCACCAGTTATCGGGTGGCCAAAAAGCGCGTGTGGGCATCGCGCGTGCTATTGCGGTTAAACCACGGTTGTTGATCCTTGATGAACCTACCGCCGCGCTGGATGTGTCGGTGCAGGCAATCATTCTGCATCTGTTAGCCGATCTTCGCGAGCAACTGGGTATGTCGTACTTGTTCGTATCACATGATCTCAATATCGTGAGATTACTTTGTCAGCGCGTACTGGTGATGTACCTGGGCAAGATCGTCGAGTCAGGCCCAATAGAGGATGTTTTCAATCATCCCCTGCACCCCTACACGCAAGCGTTGGTGAGCGCGATCCCCAACATGGGCGAGAAAAAAGAACGCATCAACCTGCCTGGCGAACCACGCTCGCCCATCGACCCGGACCCGCGCGTTTGCCGTTTTTTTGGCCGCTGCCATCTCGCGGGCGGACGCTGCGATACCGAGGAACCCAAGCTGCATGAACCCAGACCAGGCCGCCAAGTGGCCTGCCACTATCCCGTAGGAACCCTACCCCATCTGATCGCAAAAGGAACCAAGCGATGAATCCACCCGATCCCACCATCTCTGCGTTGCTCGATGCACAATCGGCCGTTATCGGTATGCCCATCGATCCGACGCATCGGCCGGGAACCCAGCAAAACCTGGAACTCATCGCCATCATGGCGCGCGCGGTCATGTCGTATCCGCTGCCGCCGCACATTGAACCCGCGCAGGTGTTCTCGCATGACAAATCCTGAAGCCTCGGCGCTGGCGATCGCGGCGGGTGTGCGCGCGGGCGATGTCTCTGCCACGGAAGTGGTTGGCGCGACACTAGAGCGCATTGCCGCGCGCAATCCGCGCATCAACGCCTTTACCCTGGTGACCGAAGAGCGTGCGTTGGCCGAGGCCAAGTCAATCGATGCGCGCCGCGCACGCCGCGAAACCTTGCCTCCCTTGACCGGCGTTCCTTATGCGGTGAAGAATCTCTACGACATACAAGGCCATGTGACGCTGGCAGGCTCGAAGATCAATCGTGACAATGCCCCCGCAGTAGCGGACGCGTTGTTGGTGTCGCGCATGCGCGATGCCGGCGCCATCTTGGTCGGCGCCACCAATATGGATGAGTATGCGTATGGCTTCACAACGGAAAACACCCACTATGGCGCGACGCGCAATCCGCACGACTTAACACGCAGCGCGGGTGGCTCTTCGGGCGGTTCGGCCGCCGCAGTCGCCGCAGGCTGCGTGCCACTGTCATTGGGCTCGGATACCAATGGCTCGATACGTGTGCCCTCCTCCTTTTGTGGCTTGTATGGCTTGAAGCCCACCTATGGCCGGCTCTCGCGAAGCGGTGCGTTTCTATTTTCGGCAAGCCTCGATCATCTGGGCCCGTTCGCGCGCTCTGCGGCCGACCTGGCGGCTTGTTATGACGCCATGCAAGGCGCCGATCCCACGGATATCGCCTGCTCCAATCGCGCAGCCGAACCCGCCATGCCCGAGATCGACGATGGCATCAAGGGCTTGCGCATCGCCGTAGCTGACGACTATTTCGAGAAAAATGCCCACCCCGGCGCGCTCGCCGCGCGCGATGCAGTAGCCAAAGCCCTGGGCGTAAAAAAAGCGATATCCATTCCCGAAGCGGGTCGCGCGCGCGCCAGCGCCTACATGATTACCGCCACCGAAGCAGCCAACCTGCATTTTGAAAATTTAAAAAAGCGTCCCGCCGATTTCGAACCTTTGATTCGCGATCGCCTGCTGGCCGGCGCCTTTACACCCGCCACCTGGATATTGCAGGCGCAACGGTTTCGCAGTTGGTATCGCGCGCGCGTGTTAGAACTGTTGTGCGATGTAGACATCATTCTCACGCCGGCCACGCCCTTCCCCGCGCCCATCCTCGGCGCGGACACCGGCATCGTCGATGGCAAGAGCATCCCCCTACGCCCCAACATCGGTTTGCTCACGCAACCCATTTCCTTCATCGGCTTGCCGGTGGTCGCGGTACCCGTGTGGAACATCTACCCGGCTGGCGACGCCAATGCCGGCCTGCCAATTGGTGTGCAAGTGATCGCCGCGCCATGGAAGGAGTCCCTTGCATTGCGCGTGGCCAGTTGGCTGGAAAAAGAAGGCATTACCCGTTCACCCATTGCAAAGGACCTGACCTGATGGAAATCAATCTTCCCGATGTGCTCGCCGAAGTAACGAAAATTTTCGAGCGTTATGAAAAGGCATTAAGCGACAACGATGTCGCCATCCTGGATGCCTCGTTTTGGGAGAGCCCACACACGCTGCGTTATGGCGTCAACGAAAATTTGTACGGCTATGCGGAGATCGCCGCGTTTCGCGCGGCACGCGTCGTCTACGACATGGCTCGTGAGCTAAGAAATACGGTGATAACCACCTATGGCCGGGACTTCGCCACCGCCAACACCGAGTTCGTCCGCGGCAAGGTCACCGGCCGACAGAGCCAGACCTGGATGCGCACCGCTGACGGGTGGAAAGTGGTTGCAGCGCATGTGAGTCTCGGGCCCTTGCCAAAACCGGCTTGAACCGCGCCAAGAAGCCAGTAGCGCCATTTTTGTATTCAGGATTTTCCCAACGATCAAACCAGGAGTCTTTGCCATGACCAACCGCGATCCCCATCAGATGAACCGCCGTGAACTTCTGCGTTACCTCTCCGCTGGCGCCGCCACTGCTATGTTGCCCGGCTACGCTAGCAGCGTGTTTGCGCAATCCAAGCTCACCGTAGGGGTGATCTACGTAGGACCACGCGATGACTACGGATACAACCAGGCCCAAGCGCAGGCCGCCGCCGCGTTGAAAAAAATGCCCGGTGTGAAAGTGGTCGAACAGGAGAAGGTTCCCGAGACCACCGATGTACAGAAGGTGATGGGATCGATGATCGAACAAGATGGCGCAACG
>JBJXEY010000195.1:0-5329 GCA_046153355.1 Burkholderiales bacterium | reverse complement strand
TCCCTCGCCCATGTGGCCGACGATGATTTTCGTGCCAGGATATTTTTGCAGTACGCCCGAGAGCACAATGCGTATGGCTTGCGTCGCGCATTCCACACCGAAGCCCCAGCCCGCGGTCAGGAGCCCCGGAAAGTCGCCCAAGTACTCCTTGTAATAGGCATCGGCGACTTCTTTTTTCGGCGAGGCTGGGTGAATGTAAATGGGCACATCGAGTTTTTCGGCGCGCTCGAAAATCGGCCAAAACTGCTTCTCATCGAGGAACGCACCGTTCGTTGGCCCATGCACCATGGCGCCAACGAAACCGAGTTTATCTACGCAACGTTCCAACTCATCCGCTGCGGCTTTGGGGTCGGGCGTGGGTATCTGGCCGAATGCCGCGAAACGCTTCGGATTGGCTTTGACGATCTCAGCCAGGCGGTCGTTCGCACCTTTGGCCACGCGCACCATGGTCTCCGGGTCGCCGCGTTGCGTTGAGGGCGCGCCGTGCGAGAGCACCTGGATATCGATGCCGGCCTCATCCATTTCTTTAATACGCAGCGTGGCGTAGTCGAAGAGTCGCTCCATGATGTGCGGCGCGCCGCGCATCGAATCGGTGGCGCCGAAATGCGAGGACGTCTCCTTGTCCCAGTAGTGTTCTTCGATGGTGATGATTTCGGGCTTGTTGGCCATGGGTTGAGTCCTCTTATGCGAAAATTTGGTGTTTGAGATAGAAGGGGCGAACGCCCTTGGTTACGTACTGATGCAGTGTTGCGCATCGAGCGCCAGAGTCTAGCACCGCATTATTTTCAGGACACACCGCCATGAGCATGGAAAATACCAATGTAGTTTCTGAGCGTCCGAATTTCGATTCGTCGGACCCTCGCCACGCAATCCTCTTCTCGCCGTTACGCGCGGGCGATGTGCAGCTACCCAACCGTTTGGTGATGGCGCCGATGGCGCGCCGCCGTGCCGCGCCCTCTGGCGTTCCCTCGGAACACGCGCCGCTGTACTACGCGCAGCGTGCCTCGGGTGGTTTGGTGATCACCGAAGGCACGGCGCCGGCGCCTTTCGGCAAAGGCAGCGTTGGCATGCCGGGCATCTACAACAACGAACAAATCGCCGCTTGGCGCGTGGTTACCGATGCCGTGCATGTCAAGGGTGGTCGTATCTTCGTGCAACTGATGCATTCGGGCCGCGCGGCGCATTCCTCGCGTATGCCGGGGGGTGCGCTGCCGGTGTCGTGTTCCGATGTGCGCATCAACGGGCAGGTGATGACGGCGCAAGGCATGCAAGATTACGAAGCACCGCGTCCCTTGGAATTGGCCGAGATCCCCAAAGTGGTGGAGGAATATGCGCACGCTGCGCGTTGCGCCATCGCCGCGGGCTTCGATGGGGTAGAGCTGCACGGCGCTTCGGGTTTTTTGCCTATGCAGTTCCTATGTTCCAGTACCAATCACCGCGAGGATGGTTATGGCGGATCGGTTGTCAATCGAGTGCGATTTACGCTCGAAGTGTTGGACGCCATGGCCAAGGCAATAGGCCCAGGGCGTGTGGCGATCAAAATCTCGCCCGAAAATCCGCATAACGATATTTCGGACGCCACGCCAGTGGAAACTTTTTCCACCTTGGTCCGCGGCATCAGCGAGTTGGGTATTGCTTACCTGCACATGTCCTTCGCGCCCAAGGTGAGCGCCAATTACCTGGAGATGTTGAGAGCCCTGTTCAAGGGCCCGTTTTTTATTGGCGGTGGATTGGATCGCGAAAAAGCCGCAAGCTTGATTGCCGAGGGGAAAGCCGATGCCGCAGTGTACGGGGTGAAGTATCTGTCCAATCCTGATCTTCGCGAGCGGTTCGAGCTTGATGCGCCGCTTAATCCGCCGGATAAAGATACCTTTTATTCGCAAGGGCCCAAGGGCTATATCGACTATCCGTTCCTGCCTGAAGCGAGGGCCTGAGGTTAGTTTTATCGACGCGAATAGCTCAATCCGCTTTGACCCCGGAGAGCTTCACAATCTCGCGCCACTTGACGTACTCCTTGCTAAAGAATGCCTGATAGGCCTCTGGAGATTCGCTCGGATTGGGATTGGAACCACCGGCGTTCATGCCTTTTTGCACCGTCGGGTCGGCAACCGCCTTGACGATTTCCGCATGCAGGCGACGCACGATGGGCGCCGGGGTTTTCGCGGCGACCGAAACACCCGCCCAGGTTTCCTGGATCATCAACTCGTTCTTGGTGGCCTCCAGCATGGTGGGCACATCGGCGAACGCGGGCAGGCGTTTACCGGCGGTCACCGCCATGACGCGCATTTTGCCCGAGCGCACAAACGGCATAGCGAAGGTTTGCACCTGAAACGAAGCGTGCAGATCGCCGCGCATCATGGCGGGGATGACATCGGCGGAGTTTTTGAAGGGCACGTGCACCATATCCAACCCTGATACCGCCGCCAGCGTCGCCATGGCCATGTGCGAGGGCGTACCTGAGCCGCCCGAGCCGTAGTTAAATTTGCCAGGTGAGGCCTTGGCCTGCGCGACCAGGTCTTCGATGTTTTTCAAGGGCGAATCCACCGACACCACCAACAGCGAGGCGCCCAGCGTCAACTGCGTAACGTGCGAAAAATCAGCAAGAGGGTCATAGCCCACATCGCGCTGCACGAAGCGTTGAATGATGTTGCTGTTGGTCACCATGGTCAGGGTGTAGCCATCCGGTGCGGAGCGCACCACTTGTTGCGCCGCAAGTGATCCGCCAAAGCCGACTTTGTTGTCTAGCACCACGTTCTGCCCGAGTAACTCGGCGAGCTTCGTAGCCAATGGACGCAAGTAAATATCGGGTCCGGGCCCGGGTGCGAACGGGCTGATGAAAAGCAGAGGTTTCGCGGGAAATGCGGGTTGCGCAAAGGCTGCGCCACAAGCAGTGGCGAGCGCCGCAACCGCAAATGCAAATTGTCCAATCTGTGTCATGGGCACTCCTTAAATTGAATGCGGAATTCTAGCCGCCTTTAAAGCCTTACTTACTCCTGTTGCACGCCCAGTGCCTTCAATACCGGGCCCCAATATTTGATATCGCGATCAACAATTTGTACCAGTTGCTCAGGCGTGCTGGTGAGCGGCACAAAGGCATTGTCGGCGAACGGCTTCTTGACACCCGGCGCGTACACCGCTTTGGATAGCTCGCGATTCAAGCGATCGATGATCGGTCGCGGCGTGCCTGCCGGTGTCACCACCGCGATCCAATCCGGAAAGGTGAATTCGCGTACCCCCGATTCACTCATGGTGGGCACATCGGGCATGTCGGCAAAGCGCTCTTCGGTGGCCATGGCAAGCGCGCGCAATTTGCCGGCTTTGACTTGCGAGGTGAGTTGCGCCACGGGAGGAAAGAATAACACCTCAATGCGCCCGGCAATCAGTTCGGGGATGAATTGCGCCGCGCCCTTGAAGGGGATGTGTTCCATTTTTGTGTCGGTGCGGCGTTGAAAAAATTCTGTCGCCAGATGAAAGCGGCCACCCACGCCCGAGGTGCCGTAGTTGAGCTTGCCGGGGTTGGCTTTGGCGTAGGTCACCAGTTCCTGCACGGTTTTTACCGGAACCGAGGCGTGCACGAAAAGCCCCATGACGCTGTTGGCCACAATGCCGATATAGGCGAAATCCTTTTGCGTGTCGTAGGGGAGCTTCAAGTGCGTCAGCTTTTGAAACACCAGCAACGCTGCGGGCGCGGTGAGCAGGGTGTAGCCATCGGGGGCGGATTTGGCGGCGGCTTCGGTCCCCACGATATAGGCGCCGCCGACGCGATTCTCGATGATCACCGGCTGCCCCACGGCGATTGCCAACTCGCTTGCCACCGCGCGCGACATGATGTCGTTGGGGCCGCCTGCGGCGATGGGGACGATCCACTTGATGGGTTTTATCGGGTATTGCGCGGCGGCATTTCCTGCCAAGGTTAGAAAACTAAGCGCTGCGATCCCCGCTGCCAGCGGTGTAGGGAGTCTGAATGTCATACAAAACCTCGTTGACTGAGTCGCAAGTATTGCCAAATGGCATGGTGCAACGTCATGCTACCGTATCTCTCGGCCACACCCGAATGTCCCGTAGCTAAATTGGAGATGCGAACCATGGCTAGGCCCTATGACACCGATCTCGACAAGAACCCCGCTAACCACGCCCCGCTGACCCCGCTGGGCTACCTGGAGCACGCGGCCTATGTGTTCCCCGAGCGTGTCTCGGTGATTCACAGTGCGCGGCGCTTCACCTGGCGTGAAACCTATACACGCTGCCGTCGCCTTGGCTCGGCGCTCGCGGCGCGCGGCATTGGCATGGGGGACACGGTCTCGGTGATGCTCGCCAACACGCCGGCGATGTATGAGTGTCACTTCGGCGTGCCGATGTGCGGGGCGGTATTGCACGCCATTAATACGCGTTTGGATGCCAGTACCGTGGCGTTTATGTTGGATCACGCCGAGGCGAAGGTGGTGATCATTGATCGCGAGTATTCGCCGGTGATGAAGGCGGCGCTGGCGCAGGCCACGGTTAAACCCCTGTTGATCGACCTCGATGACCATGAGTATCAGGGGCAGGGCGAGCGACTGGGCGGCATCGAGTACGAAGCCTTGATAGCCGCGGGCGATCCGAATTACGCCTGGCAGCCCCCCGCCGACGAATGGAATGCCATCTCGCTTAATTACACCTCGGGCACCACCGGCAATCCCAAGGGCGTGGTGTATCACCATCGTGGCGCGGCCCTGAATGCGGTGAACAATATTCTGGCCTGGGCGATGCCACATCACGCGGTCTACCTGTGGACGCTGCCAATGTTTCATTGCAACGGCTGGTGTTTTCCCTGGTCGATGGCGGCCAATGCCGGCACCAATGTTTGTCTTCGCAAAGTCGATGCGAAGTTGATTTTCGACGCGGTGCGCGAGCATAAGGTTACGCATTACTGTGGCGCGCCCATCGTGCATTCCACACTCATCAATGCCGATGCCAAATTGCGCGAGGGCATCGCGCATCAAGTGTCTGCCTTGGTGGCCGGCGCCGCGCCGCCCGCAGCGATGATCGAGGGCATGGTGCGCATGGGCTGGGATGTCACCCATGTGTATGGCCTCACCGAAACCTACGGCCCCGCGGCCATGACCTGCAAACACGATGCCTGGCAGTCGCTTGATATCGGCGGCCAAGCGGAACGCAATGGCCGCCAGGGCGTGCGTTATTTGTTGGAGGATGGCATGACGGTGATGGACCCCAAAACCATGAAGCCGGTACCGGCCGATGGGCAAACCATGGGCGAGATTATGTTTCGCGGCAATATCACCATGAAGGGTTATTTGAAGAACCCCAAGGCCACGGCCGAAGCCTTCGA
>JBJXEY010000175.1:0-10079 GCA_046153355.1 Burkholderiales bacterium | reverse complement strand
CTGACATTTCATTTGTTACATAGAGAACAATCAGCTCTGAGAGACAGAATTGTTTTGCTTGTTCAGTGTAGCCGCACCATCCACCTCCAATGTAGATGATAGACGGCTTGCTGAACTCATGTATTACGCGTTGTACGGCAGTGAGCCCCATAGTGTACTCATTGAGACAGACAACCGAGAGATGATCCTTCTGCACCTTACGGCCCAGTTCAAAGACAAGATCGTCGTGCCGAGACAGTGTTTCGGAGTTTCCGTGATTGCGCAAGAGCCTCTCAAGCCAGGAAATCTGAGCAAAGCTGACATCCCAGCTGTTGTTACCGTTTTGACTCATGACAGCATTGCCTTCTCGAAGTCCACGGGAAACAGAGGGTAAGTGTCCAGCCGCTTGTATTGATGCTGCTCAAAGGCTTGCGCGTGAATCTTGAACTGAAAGAACAATGACGTCTCCTCTGCGCACAGCAACTTCACATTAGCTTCCACTACATTGATGATCTTGGTGTTGTTAGGGATGATTGTGTCGAGCTTCCGCAATGCCCAAACCTCGTGCATGTTTGAACCTGGATCAGCTTGAGCAACTAGTGACTTCGGCCCAAGGCTAGACCATAGGACCTTGTTTTCCTGGAGCAGACGACCAACGTGGTTCTTTAGGTCGGCAGTGCTCTGGAATTTAAGTGCAGCGCCGTTGGAGCGAACGCTTCTCTCGTGATCTTGCTTCCACTGGTGGAGCGTCTCCACTGAGAAGGTTCCTGCGGGGGCTTTGTCGACGTTGCGGTGGCAAGTCGGGCAAAGCAAAACCAAATTGTGGTACTCGTCGCTTCCACCAGTGTTTACTCCGCGTGGACCGGTTGGGCTGCTGGCTATGACATGTGCCATTTCGCCAACATTGAAGCCACGACCATCCTCCAAAAGAACCGTGAGCTCAGTACGGCAACTGGGATTGGAGCATCTACCCGCTGCGCGGCCCCATAAAAGTTTGACTGTGTTGTCGCTAATCGCCACGGGGGAAATCCTGGAAGCCGAAACACCGGAATGCATCCCGACTATCTCGAGTGCGGTAGGCGAAAATGAGACCCACGCCATTCGACCCTCCGTCGAGGTATCCATTTTCCGGGTGAAATGTTGTGTCTGTCTCTATTGTCTTATGCCTTGCCATGCTATTTGGCACCGACATAGATTTTGAACTCACCAGGATTTGCAATTCCCTCGCCGTTTCCGAGAAGTACGTCGATCCCAATCTCTCGGAATGCCAAAATGATTTGGTCGCCGTACGCGGGATACTTTCCGGTAATTGCGATGACGGTGATGAACCACGGTTCAGGTGCTTCCTTGAAGACATAGCTTAATGCCATGTTGTATGCGCCGATCGTGAACCCTGCCTCCTCCAGCAGCGCGCGAATTTCTTCAGAAAATTTGACGGTTTCTACGCCTTGGCCCGAATGCTCAATTGTCACCGGACCTTTCGTACTTTTGCTCAAGAGCATAATGAACTTCTGGTGCTGGTCCGGGGTAAGCGTTCGCGGCGCGAGGCGTTTCGCGAGTTCGGCTGTCTTCAGCTTCGTTGCTTCAAGTTCGACTTCCGTTACTTGGAGACGTTCTTTGGCCTTAAGCTTTTCGGCCGCTTGAACGTTCAGTAGTTTGTCGGCAACATAATGACTGCCGAATGTAATGAAGACACCAACCGCGGTGACCATCAAACCCACCCACCGAAGAATGCTGGCGAGACGCTGAAGATCATCAGCTGTCATTGGGGCCTCGGTGCGCCGAGTCTATACAAGGTGAGGCTAACCCTAAGTATCGGATGTACTCCGACTGTCTCGATCTCGTTAGAGGAAAATGAGATGCAAGCAATCACTTGCCGCTCCATAGCCATTAAATAGCAGTGTTATTCGCAATTGAGCATAAATCATAGGCGGAAAGTGTCAGAACACCAAGAATCCAAGTAATCCCCCTGGCGTGTCATTCACAACAAGCTACATCACCCGCGCCGGCACCTTCACATACCCCCGAAACCGCGCCCTCGATCCTCGAATTGGACTCGCTGTCAGTTCATAGTTGGGATACCGCGCCAGAAACCTCCCCAACGCAATCTCCGCCTGCAGTTTCGCCAAATGATTCCCCGCGCACTGGTGAATACCGCCGGCGAAGGCGAAGTGGCGGTTGGGGCTGCGGGTGATGTCCAGGTGTTCGGGGTCGGCGAATTGCGCGGGGTCGCGGTTGGCGGCGCCGATGCCGATGTGGACGATGGTGTCTTGCGCCACGTCCACGCCGCCGACGGCGGTGTCGGCGGTGGCCAGGCGGTTGCCCAGTTGCACGGGGCTTTCCATGCGGAGGAATTCGTCGATGGCGGTTTTCATCAGGCTGGGGTCGGACTGAAGTTTGCGGCGCTCGTTGGGCCATTCCTGCAGCAGCACCAGGGCGCTGCCCAGCAGGCTGGTGGTGGTTTCGTGGCCGGCGTTGATGATGAAGATGCAGTTCTGCAGGAGTTCCACTTCGGTGAATTGTTCGCCGCCCGCGTCGCCGCGTATCAGGCGGGTGAGGACGTCGCGCTCGGGGTCACCGGGGTGGGCGCGGCGGTCAGCGATCAGGCCTTTCAAGTAGTCGAGGAACTCGCGCACGGCCTGGTTGCCGCGTGAGCGTTGTTCCTCGCTGAGGGCCGGTTCCAGGGCGCCGAGGATGGCGGCGGTCCAGCCGCGCAGGGGTTTGCGGTCGCCGGGCGCCATGCCAAAGAGATTGCCGACGATTTCCACCGGAATGGCCAGGGCGAAATCCTCGACGAGATCCACCTCGCGCCTCGCCTGCATGTCATCGAGCAGGTTGTCGACCAGGGCTTCGATGCCGGGGACGAGATCGGTGATGGCGCGCGGCACCAGCGCGCCGACGATGAGTCGCCGCACCCGCGTGTGAAACGGCGGGTCGTTGAACACCAGGCTGTTGGT
The DNA here is from genome assembly GCA_046153355.1 of Burkholderiales bacterium. GTDB lineage: Bacteria > Pseudomonadota > Gammaproteobacteria > Burkholderiales > SG8-39 > 2-02-FULL-62-17. The sequence continues at coordinate 7,143 of JBJXEY010000175.1, read as the reverse complement.
GTGGTGCTGGTAGAGAAGCGATTCAATCCCGAACTTCGGGCCGAACTCGCTTTTTTTGTCGGAGCTGAACAGCTTCGCGTCGCGATACACCGCGGCGACATCGGCGTAGCGCGTAAACAGCCACGAGCCATCGGGCAGGCGCTTGGCGGGTGCGTGCTCGCGCAGTGACCGGTAGTAGCGAAACGGATTCTCGTAAAAATCCGCGGGCAGATTTTTCAGATCGAAGTGTCTGGCCAGTTCGGGTTCGGCGATGGGCTCGGACATGAATGAGTCCTAGGCGTCGAAACGCTGCGAATAGGGGATGGCGTCGAGCTTGTTGTCGTTCATCCACTGCGCAAGCTCATTATGCGAGGGATACCACACACCCTTGTAGCCGCCGATGTAAGCAAGAAGTTTTTCGAACACATTGGCCACCAGCGGCCGGCCGCCGAAGTGCGAATGGCAGGCGATGTGCACCAGACCCAATGGCTCTTTTTCATAGTGATAAATGAACTGGTTCTGATACACCTCGAAATAATCCATCGGATTGGATTTGAGCACGCGGTTATCGACAAACTCCGACCAAGGGATGGCGATGATCGAGCCGCTTTGCGTGGTCTCTTTGCGCGGCAATGACAGATCCAGCGCATCGCAATGCCATTTAAGTTTTTCCTGCACCAGAAAATCGATCGTGTGCTGATCGCCGCCATACACCGGCGTTACCCAGCCTTCGGGCCGGCGGCCGGATTTCTCTTCGAGAATATCCAGGCATTTGTGGATGAGGGCGTGCTGCTCTTCGGGGGCGAAATCCATCAGGTATTGGTTCTGCGCGTAGCCATGCCCTTCGATGCGATGCCCCGAGCGCGCTGCCTGTTTAATGGCATCGGGATAACGTTCCGCCGCCAGCGCATTGCTGAATATCGATGCGTGCACGCCGCGATCGTCGAGTATTTTTATTAATCGCCAGATTCCTTCCTGACCACCATATGCGGACCAGCGCGCGCCACCATGGTCGACCTTGCCGGGTTTGAGCGGCGTGGTGCGCGGGAAGTAACTGGGCGACTTTCCGTCCTCCCAGGCTTCGAGCAGTACGCTAACTAGCACCGCGATGCGGGCGTTATTGGGCCAGGAGGGAAGACTCATCATTTTTCCTTGGTTTTGAGATTCACACGAAGAGTCTAGCGCATTGAAATTATTGGCGGAATGAGCTTGCCGGTATTTCGCGAAAATCCCGCAGTCGCGGCACGCGTATCATAGGTAGATTAGTGGCTTCAAAAACTAACGGAGGAGGAACTCGCCATGGAAATTGCCGCGCTTGCCCAATCCGATCAACGCCGCCTGGCTAAGCTCGCGGCGGATGCGGGCCGTACGCCACAAGCAATGCTCAAGTTTGTTCTTCGGGATGGGTTTGACTATTGTGAATATGTCGTCAACTCAGTAAATCATGGCATCGCTGACGGAGTCTCATCGGATATTGGCGAGGTAGAGGCAAGAATTATTCGTCGCCGGGAACGCCGTGATCGCGCGGCGGCTTAAAGTCAAACGCCGCGCCGAATTGGATATAGAAGAGATAGAGCGGCGTTACATCGCTGAGGTTGGGAAAGTAGTTGCCGACGATGCTGTTGACGAAATTCTCGCAAAAGCCAAGAAGTTATCCGAACTACCGGTTGATTATCGCCCGGGAATTCGAGAGGGCACTCGCGAGTATGTGATGGAGCGGTATCCCTACGTATTGGTTTATCGCGACCGTGCCAGGACCGTCGAACTATTGCGTGTGTTGCATCAACGGCGTTCGTACTTCAATCGGCGCCCGTAAATCATAGATGCGACTCTCCGTGAAATTGGAATTACGAATGTCTGCCATCAGAGTTGCTTCGATGCATGATTTTCTAAAGCTAGTCGCAGCGGCAATTTGCGCCGCACTGCAAACTTTTTCTTTTGCCCAAACCTACCCTGCCAAACCCATCCGCATGATCGTGCCTTTTCCTGGGGCGGCATTGAACGACGCGATCGCGCGCGCTGTTTCGCAGTCGATATCGCAAAGCTGGGGGCAACCGATCGTGGTGGAAAACCGCGTCGGCGCCAACGGCAATATTGGCACCGAGGTGTGCGCCAAGGCGGCGCCGGATGGCTATACGCTTTGCATGCCTACCGGCGTGGTCATTTCGCTCAATCCCTTTGCGTATTCGCATATGTCATTTGATCCCACGCGCGATCTAACACCCGTCGTTCACGTCGGCATTCTTGATCAGGTGATTGCGGTCAATTCGTCGGTGGCGGCCCGCAATATCAAGGAATTTCTTGAGGTAGCCCGCGCCAAACCGGGCGATCTCAACTGGGCGTCACTCGGTGTTGGCAGCAGCGGCCACCTCTACATGGAATGGATGCAGGCGAAAACCGGCGTGCGGTTTACACACATTCCCTACAAGGGTTCGCAGCAGTTGCAGATGGCGGTGGCGGCGGGCGAGGTGCATGTCACCACCAACACGCCCGGCGGCATTCGCGCCAATATCGAGGCGGGCAAGGTACGGCCACTGGCGGTGGTGGCGGGCAAAGGCCGCGCTAAGGGCTTGCCCGAGGTGCCAACATTGTTGGAGCAAGGGTTCGATCTGGATTTCCGCAATTGGGTGGCGATATTCTTGCCGCGCAATGCGCCTGTCGAGCTTGCGCGCCGCTGGAATACAGATGTCAACAAATTGCTCGCCGATACGCAGTACGTGGAGAAACACCTGGGGCCATGGTCGGTCACTGCGGTGGGCGGATCGATCGATGAATTTACAAACTTTATGAAGCGAGACAGAAGTATGGCCGCCGAGCTTGCGAAGATTGCCAACCTTAAATTGGACTAAATATGAATGCTTGGACAAGCTGCATCGTGAAGACAGCGCTCGCCGCCACGATCATTGGGATGGCCGCGCCAGTGACGATTGCCTTTGCACAAGGCTATCCCTCCAAAGCAGTGCGCTTCATCGTGCCTTCGGCGCCAGGAGGCGGCACCGATATCGTTACCCGCGTGGTGGCGCAAAAGATGTCGGAGTCGATGGGGCAACAGTTTGTGGTGGAGAATCGCGCCGGCGCCGGCAGCATCATCGGTGTGGACATTGCCGCGAAGTCTCCGCCGGATGGTTACACGCTGGTGATGTCGCCAAGCACCGTGGTGATCAACCCTTATCTATTCAAAAAATTGCCCTTCGATATCCTGCGCGATTTGGTGGCGGTGTCGGAGGCGGCTTCGGTGGCCAATGTTTTGGTGGTCCATCCTTCGGTCCCGGCGAACAATGTCGCGGAATTGGTCGCTCTGGCCAAAAAGACGCCAGGGCAATTGAGTTTTGCCAGCGCGGGCTCGGGGTCGTCGCCGCACATGTCGGTGGAGGTATTGAAAAGCCTGGCCGGCATCGAGCTGTTGCACGTGCCCTACAAAGGCACCACGCCCGGTTTGCTGGATTTGTTGGCGGGGCGCGTCAGCATGATGATGGCCAATACCCTGACGGTGGGGCAGCATGTCAAGGCGGGAAAGCTGCGGGCGTTGGGCGTGACCAGCCTGAAACGCAGTGCGGCGCTACCTGATGTGCCGCCGATTAACGAGGCAGGAGTGCCGGGTTACGAAGTGATCCAGTGGTACGGCACCTTCGCGCCGGCAGGGACTTCGCGGGAAATCATTGGGCGCGTGCAAGCTGAGATGGCCAAGGCATTGAAACTTGCCGATGTCCGCGAGCATCTGGCCAGGGACGGCGCCGAACCGGTGGGCAGTACGCCGGAAGAATTTGCCTCGAGGGTGCGACTGGAGTTGGAAAAGTGGGGCAAGGTGGCGCGGGCGGCGAATATTCAACCCGAATAATGGGAGCGGTTAGATGAGTCGGCGACTGCACATTGGCGGAACCATCAAGGCGAGCGGGTGGGAGGTGTTAAACGCCAACGCGGCGCCCTATGTGGATCACGTTGGCAATGCCAACGACCTGTCGCGCTTCGCCGAGGGCAGCTTTACCGATATCTATGCCTCACATGTGCTGGAACATCTGGATTACACCGGCGAACTGGTGGCAACGCTGAAAGAATGGCGGCGCGTCCTGGAACCTGGCGGCGCTGTGCATATCAGTGTTCCGGATATGGATGTTCTAGCGGATCTATTCATGCTGAAGGATCGCCTGTCGGTCAATGAACGCTTTCAGGTAATGCGCATGATGTTCGGTGGCCATGAAGACAGGTACGACTACCATTTGGTGGGATTGAATGAGGAATTTTTGAGCCAATTTCTCCTCGCTGCGGGTTATTCGAAAGTGGAGCGTGTGGCCAACTTCGATTGGTTTGACGACACCAGTCGCCTCCAATTTCGCGGCACGCCCATCAGCTTGAACATGATCGCGGTCAATCCGGGATAGGCGGGCTTCGTGCTCAGTTAAATTGCGGCTGCCGGCGGATTGGCGGCAATCGTTTCGTTCCAAGCCATGAGAAAGCCTGCTTCCAAATCGGCGCTAAGTCTGCGCGCATTCATCAGGGGTGAACGCAATAGCCGCTCCCGCATTTGCCTGTGCAGCCTCGCGAGGCGCGTAGGATCGCAGGCTAGTTCCACAGCGATGCGGAGGTATTCGTCATCTGAATTCGCGATCAACTCGGGCATGCCGGTGGCGTCAAGGATACTTGCCGCGCACCGCGCTCCGCCGTATTGGCCGGCGAGCGTGACCACTGGCAATCCCATCCATAACGACTCGCAGGTAGTGGTGACGCCATTGTAGGGATGGGTGTCTAGGGCGATATCCGCGCCGCGATAGGCAAGCCAGTATTGCTCCGCCGCAGGGCGGCCTGTGAGGAGCACAAGGCGATCCGCTGCGACGCCTTGTTGTGCGAAGCAATCGAGCGCGACATCGTCGAGACCAGCACGCGGTACGCCGCGTATCTGCAATCGCGAGTGGGGAATTTGCGCGAGGATTCTGGCCCACAGTTGCAGCATTCGCCGCGTAATTTTGCCGAATTGATTGAAGGAACCGAAAGTGATGACCCCTGGCGTGGTGGGAAAGGTACCTGGCAAAGGGCAGGGCGGCGGTACGTAACACCATTGGCAGTTGGGCAAGCGCAGCAGGCGCTCGGTGTAGACGTGCTCGGCTATTCCCTGCGGATCCGTTACCGCATCGGTCACGTGCCAGTCCATGGCGCGCATGCCGGTGGTCGAGTTAAAACCTAGGTAATTAAGCTGCAGCGGAGCGGGTCTGCGCGCGAACAGCGCGAGGCGGTTGTGGTTGGTATGGCCGGAGAGGTCAACCAGGATATCGATGCCATCACTGCGTACCATCGCGGCCGCGGCATCGTCGGACAGGGAAACAATGTTTCGCCAGACATCGGCGTGGGATCGCAGGTTTGCCGTGATCCCATCTTCGAAGGGTGAATTGTCGTAGCAGAAAATCTCGAATCGGTCGCGATCATGGTTGGCGAGTACCGGCTCGATAAATCGACCCACGGCGTGGTCGCGAAAGTCGCCCGACACGTAACCCAGGCGCAACCGGCGCGGATTTGCATCGATCGCATGCGGGACGGCGGCAGCGGTAATCGGGTCCGCGTAGCGTTCTGCCCACTCGCGGTGCCCACGCAACAATTCGCTAGCCTCAACTTGCGGGTCGGCGCTCAGCGAAAACAGCGCAATGGCGGCGCAGGTAGCGCCGTGATCGGGGAAATGTCCCGCCGCTTCGCGCAGGAACTCGCGCGCCTTGGCATGCCTACCCAAGCTTTGCAGCGTCACGGCTTGCGTGCGGAGGAGCGCGTCAAGAAACGCGTTGTCTTCGCTCTTGCCAACCAGGGACAGCGCGCGCCACAACGCTTCTTCGGCTTCATCCAGACGCCAGGTGTCGTGGAGCAGCACGCCCAGGTTGTACCAGGCCTGGGCAAGATCGGGGGCTATCTGCACGGCGCGGCGGTAATGGCGTTCGGCCTCCTGGAGCTTGCCTTGGCTTTTGCGCAGGGTGCCCAGATTGCTATGACACGGCGCCGATTCTGGTGCGATGCGCAATGCCGCTTCGTAGCAACCAGCGGCGGTATCGAGATCACCCGTCGCTTGCGCCTGCTCTGCTCGCGTTGCGAGGACCTCAAGCTTCGCGTTGGCGTCGGGTCCGAGAAAACGCGCGAAAAATCGTCGCAACATGAAGTCCCTGCGCGGGCTAGGCTTTCAATTCTTCAACTAGCTTGGCGCCAGATTCCAAGGGATTATTCATGGCGGATACGTTGCAGCAGTTCTCTTGTCGAGGGGTCGAGCATCGTGGCGGATTTTCCGCTGGCGATATTGTTGGCCAGCGTCTTTCCCAACTCCACGCCCCATTGATCAAAACTATTTATATTCCAGATGATGCCCTGGACAAATACCTTGTGTTCGTACAGAGCCAACAATTGCCCGAGCCGCTCGGGTGAGAGCCGATCAAGCAGCAGTGTGGTGGAGGGTCGGTTGCCCGGCGATACCGAATGCGCAGTGGTTCCCGCGGGCGTGCCTGAGAGCAGCGCCGCGCCCTGCGCCACTGCATTGCCGATCAACAGCTCGCGCGAGGCGCGTTCGCCGGGCGCATCCAGCGGAATAATGAAGTCCACCGGTATTTCCTGCGTGCCCTGATGCAACAACTGGTGAAACGAATGTTGGCTCACGCTGCCTTCTGAACCCCAGATCACCGGTGCGGTGTGGTAGTCAAGCACTTGACCCGTTCGATCAACCCGTTTGCCATTGGATTCCATCTCCAATTGTTGCAAATACGCGGGTAGCCGCCGCAGTGCGTGGCTGTAGGGGAGGATGGCGTGCGAGAGCGCGCCGCGAAAGTTGATATTCCAGATCGATAAGAGCGCTAGTAGCACCGGCATATTGGCCGCTGGCGGCGCTGACTGGAAATGCTCATCCATGCGGTGCGCGCCAGCGAGCATTGCGTCAAAGGCTTCCTCACCCATCGCGATTGCCGCGCTCAATCCCATTGCCGACCAGAGTGAAAAACGGCCGCCGACCCAATCCCAGATGGGAAATATATTTTCCTCGACGATGCCGAATTCTCGCGCTGCGGAGACATTGGCGGTGATCGCGGCGAATTGTCCAACACAGGCCGATTCGCCGCCCAACCAGGCTTTTGCACGGCGCGCGTTGTGCATGGTTTCCAGGGTGGTGAATGTTTTGCTGGCAATGATGAACAAGGTGTTTTTAGG
>JBJXEY010000168.1:0-5016 GCA_046153355.1 Burkholderiales bacterium | reverse complement strand
TGGCGTCGCTGTAATTGGTAACCAGGTTGACCAATGCCTTCGCGGCGATTTCCACTTGAGCCGCATGCTGATTGAACATGCTGAAGAAATTGCCGTCTTGCGGCAGCAGCTTGGAAAATAGCATCGGGAACCTCCTAATGTTGCGCGCCAGCAATGCTTGAAATGATGTTACCGGCCCTAATTGGGGCGCAAGTCTACACGGCGACGGCATTCATGGCGCAACCGCGTTTTAGATGAATGGCGCGGCAAAAACCTGCTCAAGAATCGGCAAGCGGTAAATCAAGTTGCAGCGCGGATTCGTCTTGAACGGGGCTAGTTGGCGGCAACAGATCCGCGCGGCGCAGGTTGCCAGTACGCACCCCCAGCAGGCGGATACGACGCTGCAACGGCTGTTTTTTCAGGCAGCGCCCGGCCCACAGGCGAATGGTTTTCGCATCCTGGGTATGCGCGGGCAGCGTCAACTCCCGCATGCTAATACTGAAGTCATCGAATCGCAGTTTCACCCCGATAGTCTTGGCCACATAGCCTTTGCGCACGAGGTCGGCGGCCACTTGCTCGCAAAGCCGCGTGAAAATGCCGCTCAAGGTTTCCCGGTCCTCGCGCGCATGCAGGTCGCGCTCGAAGGTGGTTTCGTGACTCAATGATTTGGCTTCGCGATGCGCAACCAATGGCCGCTCGTCGCGGCCGTGCGCGGCGTCGTTTAACCATAACGCATAGTTGGCGCCGAATTCGTCGGTGAGGCGCAGCACATCGGTTGCTGCAATATCGCCGATGGTGCGAATGCCCATGGCCGTGAGCCTTGCTGCCGCTTTGGGTCCGATGCCATTGATGCTGCGTGCGGCTAGCGGCCAGATGCGCGCCGGGATATCGCCATGCGTGAGTACTGTCAGGCCATCGGGCTTTTCTAGTTCCGAGCAAAGCTTAGACAAGAGCTTATTGGGAGTGACACCGATCGAGCAGGTGAGGCCGGTGGTTTTTTTTACATTTTCCTTGATCTCGCGCGCCAGGGCGCGCACGCCGGCATGTGGATCTTGCGCGGTGGCATCCTGCGCGCCGGGTACATCGGTGAGGTCGATATAAATCTCATCGATGCCACGATCCTCAATTTGGGATGCTATATCGCCTACGGCGCTCTTGAATAGGCGAGAGTACTTTCGATATTCATCGAAATCGGCGGGTAGTAATACCGCCTGCGGCGCGAGTGCCGCCGCTTTCATCAGCCCCAGCGCGGAATGTATGCCGAACTTGCGCGCTTCATAGGTGGCGGTGGTGACCACGCCGCGCCCGGCGTAGTCGCGAAGTATGGAAAATTTTCGCGATCCATCGGGCAGTACTTCGGGTTGATGCGCGCGCCGACCGCCGACCACCACGGGTTTGCCACGCAGTTCCGGATAACGCAACAGTTCCACCGACGCGTAGAACGCATCCATGTCCAGATGGGCGATCCAGCGGCGCGCCATGGCGATTGATTCAAGCCTGTCGATTAATGTTGGTCGATTAAATTCGGTCTATTAAAGCCAGGCGATGCTCACCTCAAGCGGCGCCCAGTCGCCACAGCGAGGTGACTTCAGCGGCGCGTGCGACATACAACGGATCATTGCCATCGTTGCTGCGTGCATGGTTTGGCCGGATATCGCGCCTGCCCAATACCTTCAAGCCCGCCGCTTCAATCCATCCGAGCAGGGTTTCGCGTGTACGCAGGCACAGGTGTTCGGCGAGATCGGAAAGTATCAACCAACCTTCGCCCCCGGGCACAAGATGTATGGCCAAGCCTTCGAGGAAACCGCGCAGCATGCGGCTGTCTTTGTCGTAGATGGCATGCTCAATGGCCGAGCCGGGTTTGCCTGGCAACCACGGCGGGTTGCATACGATCAACGCGGCGCGTGTATTGGGGAAAATAACCGAGGGGTACAGGTCGGATTCGATAACTTCCACTTGATTGGTCAACGCCAGGCGAACGATGTTTTCCCGCGCACAAGCCAAGGCGCGCGCATCGTTCTCGGTGGCAATGACGCGAGCCACACCACGCTTGGCCAGTATCGCCGCGAGTACCCCGGTGCCGGCGCCAATATCCATGGCGATGGGTGTTTGGCCCAGCGCTTCTGGTAGAGGTTCCGCGGCGACCAGATCCAGATACTCACCGCGCACCGGCGCGAACACGCCGTAATGCGGATGAATGCGAATTTCCCATTGCGGCAACTCAATGCCTTTTTTGCGCCATTCGTGAGCGCCAATCAGGCCGAGCAGTTCGCGCAGCGAGCTTACATATGGGCCCTCTGCCAGCCCATGCGCCTCGGCGCAGGCCTCATTCACTTTTGGGGATCGAGACAGCGGGATGACGTTATCCGCGCCGAAAGGCAATAACAGCATGCCCAGAATCCGCGCGCGTTGCGCTTGCGCCATGCGATATTGATGGAATGCCTGGGGAAATTCGACGGGCGCTTTGGTGGCGAGTTTCGGCGAAGTCGCGGTCTTGGTACGTTCGCGCTTGCTATTGGCGCGAGAATGGCCGGGTTCGGCGCGGCGCGAGAGCGCCTGCAACATCTGTTTGGCGTTTTGAAAATCGCCGCGCCACAAGAGCGCCGTGCCTTCGCAGGCATGACGGTAAGCGGTGTCCGCGTTCATTTTGTCATCGGCGATCACCACGCGTTTTGGCGGCGGCAAGCCGTTTTCCGAGCGCCAGAGTGCTTGGTGGTCCGCGCCGTCTTCACTCCACATTACTGTCGGATAAATATTCAATGGGTATTTTTCAATTAGAACTTAAGGTTCAAAAACTTTCATCGGGTGCCAGAAAGCGCCACTTGGCCGGTGGCAGCCGGCCCAACATCACCCTACCAATGCGCACGCGTTTCAGGCCGGCTACTTGCAAACCCACCGCTTCGCACATGCGCCGGATCTGACGCTTTTTGCCCTCGCGCAAAACGAACCTTAACTGATCGTCGTTCTGCCACCACACCTTGGCCGGGCGCAGCGCTTCACCATCGAGGGATAAGCCGTGATTGAGAAGCGCTAAATCCGATTCGGGCAACTTGCCGCCATGGTTGGTGTAACGCACCCGAACCAGGTACTCTTTTTCAATTTCCGAATCCTCGCCAATGAGTTTTTTGGCGATGCGCCCATCCTGGGTGAGCACCAGAAGGCCAGTGGAATCGATATCCAGGCGGCCGGCCGGCGCGAGGCCAAATAGGTCCTGGCGCCGCACAGGGGGCGTGGCATCGCGACGCGCGTCCGGATCGCGCCACTGACTTTCCGGGATCGCCAGAGCAGAGGCCGGCGTATGCCCGTCCTCGGCCTGCCCGCTGACGTAGCCGATGGGTTTATGCAAAAGCAGGGTGACCCTCTTGGCCTGTTCGGTGCGTGCACGCCCATCGATGCTGATTTTTTGATCTGGCGTGACTTTCAAGCCCAGTATCGCCACCGCGCCATCCACGCGCACCCAGCCGCGCTCGATCCACTCGTCGGCCTCGCGGCGCGAGGCCAGGCCCAATTCGCTCATGCGTTTGGACAGGCGTATGGCTTCGGTGGTGGTCATGGCGCGAATTCGCTGTGTCAACACTGCGCATTCTATCGGTTCGCCCGGTGCCAACGACGCGGGGATTGTCGCGGCAGGCCTGTCAGGCTATATTTCGCCGCCATGAAAATTCCCGCCACCCTGATATCGATTGCGCTTGCGTTGCACGCGGGCCCAAGCCGCGCCGACGAGTCGCGGGTGCCGGCGGCATTGACCGGCACGGTCGCGCAGGGCGCCGCCCAAATCGAACCATTGCTGTCGGGCGCGCTAGATCTGGTCGGTATTCGTTACCGGCGTGGCGGCGTCAGCGTGGAAACCGGTTTCGACTGCTCCGGATTCGTGGCGCATGTGTTTCGCGAGCATTTGGGGCTCGACCTGCCACGCACCACCTATGAAATTGCGCGTCTCGGATCGAAAATCGCGGCGCCAGATCTACGGCCCGGGGATCTGGTTTTCTTCAACACCATGCGCAATGCCTTCTCGCATGTTGGCATCTATCTTGGAGACGGTCGTTTCGTCCACTCGCCCCGGCCAGGCCGGGCTGTGCGGGTGGAGAATATGCGCGAGCCGTATTGGTCGCGCCGCTACAACGGCGCGCGGCGCCTCGGGGACGAATAAGGCGATCCCCGGTCACCAACTCGAATGAGGTCATACCCGATTCTCCGACCCGAGTTGGATTTCCCCGTGCCGGTTGGTCTATGCGCTGGCAACAGATCGCATCGCGATATGCGACATTGCCTCAGGTTTCGGCGGCCGCCTTGTCGGCAGTTTTGGCCGCTGCCGCCTTGCTCTCCAGATACTTGCCGGCGGCAACCACGATCGCCGCACCCACGCCGGCGGCGACATAGTGAAGCCAGGAAATGACATCCTCCACCCAGGGTTTGACCGCCACGTCGCCGACCAAAAGTCCGCCGGCAATCCAGCCCAGCAGTGCTGCGCCCAGCAGAATGACCACTGGAAAGCGATCCATTAATTTAAGGACGATCTTGCTGCCCCACACCACGATGGGAATGCTGACCAAGACGCCCAACACCGCCAGGGTCCAGCTGTCCTTGGCCGCAGCCGCCACCGCCACCACGTTATCCAGGCTCATCACGGCGTCGGCGATGACCACCGTCTTAATCGCGCTCAGCAACGTGGTGCCGCCATCGATGGCGTCCTCGCCATCGCCCTCGTCCTCGGGCACCACCATCTTGATCGCGATCCAGAAAAGCAGCAGTCCGCCAATGATTTTCAGGTAAGGAAGCGTCAACAGACTGACGGCGAAAAATAGGAATATCGCGCGCAATGCGATGGCGCCGAATACGCCCCAGAAAATGCCTTTGTTGCGCTGGTGTTCGGGCAATTTGCGGCAAGCCAGTGCGATTACCACGGCATTGTCGCCGCCGAGCAAGATATCGATGATGATGATCTGCCCAACGGCTATCCAGAACTGCGGACTCGAAATATCCATTTAATCTCCGTTATTGCTGTTTGTGGAAAGTTCTGCCCCACCTACCCGAATA
>JBJXEY010000072.1:0-11663 GCA_046153355.1 Burkholderiales bacterium | reverse complement strand
GACTTAAACAAGGCTTTGATCCAGGAATCACTATGGGAATCGGTGCGCGAGGCCGAACTTGATCCGGTGCGATATATCGAATTCGTCTTGGCTCGCCTTCCCACGGAACAGAATGAAATCATCGCCGCGAGCATGCTCGCTCGACTACGCGCCGCCTACCTGCGCTACTTAAGCGATACGCGCCGCAACGCTCTAACCGCGCGTATCGAAGAATTTTTATTCAAAGAGCTTAGCGCCTCGTCCAACCCAAGCCGCCGCATTGAATACTTCCGCGCCTACGCGGATCTCGCACGCAGCGAAGCAGCGCGCGCAAGGCTCAAGAACCTGATATCCGGCCAATTGCAGATTCCAGGTCTGACACTGCGATCGCGTGACCGATACCGCATGCTGCAATCGTTGCTTGCCGCTAACGATACCGATGCACCGCGCCTGCAAAATGAGCTGGCCGCCGCCGATGCCAGTGGCGAGGGTCGGCGCTACGCCTTTGGCGTTTCAGCGGCTGTCCCCGATGCCGAGATTAAATTGGCGCTCTATACGCGCTTTATCGATGATCCACGCCTGGCTGAATCCTGGATAGAGGAAGCACTTGGGCCGCTCAACATGTTGGAGCATGCGTCGCTCACCGCGCCGCTGCTAGGCCCCGCGCTGGCGGCACTGCCGCGTATCAAGCGCCAGCGCAAGATCTTTTTCGTTAACCAGTGGCTAGGCGGGTTTATTGGCGGACAGTCGTCGCGCGCCTCACTTCAAGTGGTGGAGCGGTTTCTCGTGGAGAACAAACTTGATGCCGACCTTCGCCTAAAGGTATTGGAGGCACTGGACACGCTGGAAAAAACGGTCCGCGTAAGAGAAAAATTTGGCGCTAAGTAATCACCTCTGCGCGCGGCGAACTTCCGCGGCAAGGGCGGCGCGCTGCGCGGGGGTGAGTTCCGCGCCACCGCCTTTGCGCAGCAGCAAATACAACAGGGCGCCGTTGATGAGGATGAAGATCACCTCGATATAGAGCATTTGCGGCACGATGGCGCGCGCGCCATGGTCGCCAAACAGGAAATAAAACCCGTCGAAGGAGGGCAGCGCGGCACGTGTCACCGCGTAGTAGTTCTCCATCGGGGGAAACAGCAGCACCAACAACAGGTTGATGCCTACGCCGAACATCACCACGCGTTGCCAATCGATGGATTTTTTACCCGTGAGCTTTTTCGCGGCTCGGTCGCGAAATAATAGCCAGGCGATAGCGGCGTTGAGCAACACCACGAAAAATTCCAACTGCAAAAAGCTCTTGTTGACCACGTAATTGGGGCGTTCATCGAAAGCCCAGGCGAAGCCATCGAAGGTGGCGACGCCGGAACGAGCTTGCGACACGTAGTCGAAGGGCGGAAAAAGCCAAACCAGCATTAAATTGAACGCCGCCACAACCAGCGTAATCCATTGAAGTCTATTCATTATTTTTCGCCTCCCAGATTGCCGCGTCGCTATGGTAGCGATCCTTGCATTGCGCCGCCAGCGAGATTGTCGGGGACAGCGCCATTAGGCGACGCCAAGAAGAATTATCCCGCCATCTGCCGGAATCGCAGCGCCACCATGCTAGCCTTGGTGCGGTTCTAAAAATAGTGTTTGCGCATGCCTCCCATCGATGTTCCTGACCATTTCGCCACTTGCCCACGCGGTTTGGAGGCCTTGTTAGCCGATGAGCTTGCTCACTTGGGCGCTGGCAACGTTTCACCTGCTTCCGGCGGCGTAGCGTTCAATGCTGATCCGCGCGTCGAGTATCGAGCTAACCTCGAATCGCGCCTGGCAACGCGTATCCTGCGAAAGCTGGAATCGAAAAACTACCGCAACGAGAAAGACGTCTACGACATTACTCGCGCCCAACCCTGGCCACGCTGGTTTGGCGTAGCGCAATCGATACGTGTGGATATCACTGCGGTGCGCTCGCCGCTGAAAAGCTTAGATTTCGCCACGCTGCGCATCAAGGACGCCATCTGCGACCGCTTCCGCGACGAGGTAGGTGAACGGCCCAACGTCGACACCCGCTCGCCGGGTGCGCGGATACAAGCGTTTCTTACGCAAAGTGATATGACCCTGTATCTGGATACCTCGGGCGAGCCGCTATATAAACGCGGCTATCGCGCCCAGTCTGTAGAGGCGCCACTCAAGGAGAACCTTGCCGCCGGCATCATCGCGCTCACCGGATGGCAGCCTGAGGAGGCACTGCTCGACCCCATGTGCGGCGGCGGCACCCTGCTCGCCGAAGCCGCGATGCTGGGGCTTAACATCGCGCCGGGTCTGGGACGAAGTTTTGGTTTCGAGCGCCTGGCCGATTTCGATGCCAATGTTTGGGCCTCGGTTCGCGAGGCCGCGCTGGCGGCCCGCACCCTGGATCGAAAGCTATCGATTCATGGCAGCGACCTGCATTACCGCGAAGTCGAATACGCGAAGGAGAATTTGCGTCTTGCGGGCTTAGACAAAGTCGTGCAGATCAAACAAGCCAGCGCCACTGATTTGCGTGCACCGGCAAACGCTGGAGTCTTAGTGACCAATCCCCCCTATGGCGAACGCATTGGCGAAAAAGAAGACCTGGTTGCCCTGTATCCCAAACTAGGCGACTGGATGAAACAGCATTTCGCCGACTGGCGCTGTTATTACTTCACCGGCGACCCGGATCTGCCCAAGGGAATTCGCCTCAAAGCGAGCAAACGTACGCCCTTATTTAATGGCGCCATCGAATGCCGATTGTTCGAATACATAATTATCGAAGGCAGCAACCGGCGCGAAAAGCCTTGAGGGTTTTGCCGCCAATAATCAACCCACAACCTCTCAAGCTCGATCCACGTTGGCGTCAATCAAGCGCAGTCCTGCCTCCAGATCCCCAATCCCCCGCACCTCTACCACCTGCATTCCCAGCGCCCGCGCCGCGAGAACATTCTCCAAGGTGTCGTCGAAAAACAGAATGTTTTCCAAATTCACGCCAATTTCGGCGGCGATAAATTTGAATGCCGCCGCCTCGGGCTTACGCCGGCCCATTTGAAACGACATAAAAAGGCGGCGAAAAGTCTTTAAGAGCGCCGCATGCGATGGCCCCCAATGTTGGTAATGCATGGCATTGGTATTGCTAAATACGTACAAAGGTAGTCGCCGCGCCGCTTGCTCGACTAAAGAAGCCACGCCCGGAATCTCCCCGTGAACGCACTGGTTCCAGCCTTGCTCGAATTGGGCGTCTGCGAGTGGAAGACCAAGCGAATCGCGCAAACTGGCGAAGTATTGCGCGGCGCTGATCTCGCCACGTTCGTGTCGTTCGTAGGCTGCGTCGAAGCTAAATCTCGCTCGAATCGACTCGGCGGGGACACCGGCGCTTGCCGCCCAGGAGGCAAACACCCTGTCGAAGTCAACTTCGAGCAGCACGCCGCCCAGATCAAACACCACCGCCTCTACTTTTGCTTTATTGGGCAAGCGTCATCATCCGCGACGTTTTAATTTTTGAAAAAATAGAACAATTCATAACTTTTTGTAGACACATCATAGATATGACGTACCGTTTCATAGCATATCCATTGCAACAATAGAATAACTATGGCGCTGCCCTATGCAAACCGTCCGCGATCATGTGCCCGAGAAAAGTCCTGAGAAGGCCCCACCGGCACGATGCCGGTGGGATTGATGTCACGGTTTGAGTAATACCCCGCCTTGATCGCGGCGATATCGGTGGTGTCGCCAAACCCCGGCCGTTGATACAGATCGCGCAGATAGTTCGACAGGTTCGGGTAATCCTCAATGCGACGCAGGTTACATTTAAACAGGCCGTGATAAGCGGCGTCGAAGCGCACCAGCGTGGTGTACAGGCGCACATCGGCTTCGGTCAGGCGAGCGCCCACCAGAAAACGCTGCGTCGCTAAGCGCTTCTCCAAGGTATCGAGTGCCTCGAACAAACGATGGAAGGCCTGCTCATACGCTTCTTGCGATTTGGCGAAACCGCAGCGATAGGCGCCATTGTTGATACGCTCATAGACGTAGGCGTTGATCTCGTCGATATCCTTCCTCAACGCTTCAGGGTAAAGATCCACCGCGTTATCGCCCCATTGGCCAAACTCCGCATTCAGCATACGAATGATCTCGGAGGATTCGTTGTTGACCACGGTATGCCGCTCGCGATCCCATAAGGTAGGCACCGTCACGCGGCCCGTGTAGTCGGCCTTCGCTGCGGTATAAACCTCATGCAGGCGCAACACGCCGTTTTTCGGTTGCAACTCGTCGATACCCACGGAGTACGCCCAGCCCTCGGTGCGCGGCATGTCGGCATAAGTCACCGAGATCACATCCTCGAGATTTTTCATCTTTCGCACAATCTCGGTGCGATGCGCCCAGGGGCAGTTCTTCGCCACGAATAGGTGATAGCGGCCCCTCGCAGCGGGAAATTGCGCGGAAGATGAATCCTTCACCCAGTCGCGAAACACCGAGTCCGGGCGCACGAAGGCGCCCTTGGCATCAATGCGGCGCAGATCCTCGTTGCTCCATTTGCCTTCGACAAGCTGTCCCATAAAACCTCCCTTGTTACTTCATTGTCGGGGTGAGCAAATCCGCCAGGAGCATCGCCACTTCATTCTCTTTGCCGGCGAAAAAATGATCCGCGCCGAACACCATAACCTGTTTGGAACCCGGCACCGCACGTATTGCCACAGCCCGATCATTTCTCTTCGCCAATACCACCGCGAAATCTTTTTCCGCGTAGACGTCGAACACCGGAAACGCCACGCGTGGCAATCCCGACAAATCACCATCGGCAATCGCCAACGGCACCCAGGCGCGCAATGCCGCCGCCGGGCTCCGTTTGAGGTAATCCAGCACCATCCGCGCCCCCATGCTGTGCGAGACCACGGCAATGCGCGTTTGTTTTTTCGAGCGCAAGTACTCGATGGCCGCAGCGATACGCTCACTCGCCTCGGCGAACACCGCCGGATAGTCATCGGCTGCGGCATCGGCTGCGAGCACCGGCATTTGGATGGAAAGCGTGGTGAAGCCTGCGTCGTTCAACAAGCTTCGCAATTGGCCCACGATGGCGAAATCAGGATGCACCCCAGAGCCATGCATCAGAATGATGGCGCCCCGATTCTTCGAGGACTTGGCGAGGATACCGAGGAACCGGCGCTTCGATGCTCCTTCAATCTGAACCGCATCGCCCACCACCAGCCCTGGAACAATTTCTTCCGCCCAGCGTTGCTCACGGGCGTAGTCGGGACTGATCGTCGCGAGATGTGTCGCGCAGCCCGTCGCGAGCGCAACGGCACACAAGACAAACGCCGCAGTGATACTTCTATATATCGCGGCCATGGAGATGAATATCTTAAATCGCTCCCGCCGCGCGCAATTTGGCGCGGGCCTCGGCGCCCAGACCCAGCATCTTTTCCAGAATCTCTTCCTCATGCTGACCCAACACCGGCGGCGGCAATTCATGCGTGATGGGCGTCGCGGAGAACTTCATCGGGCTGCCCATCAGCGGCACCTCGCCCGCCAGCGGGTGCGGCAGCTTGATTTGCATGCCGCGCGCCTGTACCTGCGGATCGGCAAAGGCCTGCGCCACCGTGTTGATCGGCCCACATGGCACACCAGCACCCTCCAGCGCCTCGACCCATTCGTCGGTGCTACGTTGCTTGAACACCTCTCCCAAACTCGGGACCAACGTGGTGCGATGCTTCACCCGCACCGCGTTCTTCGCGAAACGCTCATCGGCCACCAAATCCTCGCGCTTGGCCACCGCGCAGAACTTGGTAAATAAATTGTCGTTGCCGCAAGCAAGAATGATCGCGCCATCCTTGGTCGGAAACACCTGATATGGAACAATCGTCGGATGCGTATTGCCGATGCGTTTGGGCGACTCGCCCGTGGCAAGGTAAGTCATCCCCTGATTGGCAAGCAAAGCCATACAAGAATCCAACAGCGCCACATCCAAATGCTGGCCCTTGCCCGTTACCGCGCGATGCGCCAGCGCCGCGTTAATCGCAATGGTCGCGTACATGCCGGTGAAAATATCAATCACCGGTACCCCCACCCGCATCGGCCCGCCACCGGGCATGCCCTCGGGATCACCGGTAATGCTCATCAACCCCGCCATCCCCTGCGCCATGAAATCGTAACCGGGCTTCTCGCGATACGGCCCCGTTTGACCGAAACCCGTCACCGAGCAATACACCAGCCCAGGATTGGTCTTGGACAAATCCTTGTAACCCAGACCATAACGATCCAAATCGCCAAACTTGTAATTCTCGATCAGCACGTCGCACTTGGCCGCCAAATCGCGCACCAACTTCTGGCCATCGGGGTGATTCAAATTCACCGTGATCGACTTCTTGCCGCGATTCGCCGCCATGAAATACGCCGCTTCGCTCGTCTCCTTGCCCGAGGCATCCTTCATCCACGGCGGCCCGTAAGCACGCGAATCATCGCCCGTCTTGGGGCGCTCGACCTTAATGACCTCAGCACCGAGGTCAGCCAAGTTTTGACCGCACCAGGGGCCGGCGAGGACGCGGGAGAGATCGAGAACGCGGATGTGGGATAGGGGACCGGACATGGGAATCTGCTTTTTAGAAAATGGGAAGGGGCGTGAGGCGGGCGATTGCCCGGAAGGCGGCTATTCTAGATTTCGATGCGGGAATCGCAAAGTGGTGATTGGCGGAGAAACACGATAGATTGCAAGATTCCTATGCCGGCAATCGCAGATGATAGCCATTGAAAATTCAATACCCTGGGAGTAACGTGGCCGGAGTCGCCCTGGAGAAATCGAGGGTTTATAACGCCCCTCGCGGTGGCCGACTTCCCGTAAACAGCAGAAGGTCCGCAAATGGCGATACCTGATTACCAGTCAATCATGCTCCCCTTGCTACGTTTTGCGGCGGACGGAAATGAACATTCGCTAAGGCAAGCCATCGAAGGTTTGGCTGAAGAATTTCGGCTTACGGAAGACGAGCGCAAGGAGCTTCTACCCAGCGGGCAGCAACCAAGATTCGACAATCGTGTAGCGTGGTCGAGGTCCTATATGAGCAAGGCGGCGTTGTTAGAGACTCCGCGCCGCGGCCACTTCCGAATAACACAACGTGGCCAAGATGTGTTGGCCAAGAATCTGCCCGCAATCAATGTGAAATTCTTGGAGCAATATTCTGAATTTGTAGAGTTCAGAGCGAAACACCGAGAGCGGAAAGAAACCACCGATAACGCTGAAACTGAAACCCTTCAAACACCCGGCGAGCTTCTGGAAACCGCGTATCAGCAACTGCGCGAAGATCTCTCCGCCGAACTTCTAAAATTCGTAAGGGAATGTTCACCTTCGTTTTTTGAGCGCCTTGTTATCGACGTCCTCGTAAAAATGGGCTATGGCGGTTCCCGAAAAGAGGCAGGTAAGGCCATTGGCCGTAGCGGCGATGAAGGCATTGACGGCATCATTAACGAAGATCGGCTTGGCCTTGATGTCATCTACATTCAAGCCAAACGGTGGCAGTCTACGGTCGGTCGCCCTGAAATTCAGAAATTTGCGGGTGCGCTACAAGGCCACCGCGCGAAAAAGGGAGTATTCATTACCACGTCTGACTTCAGCCGCGAAGCCGGGGAATATGTAGCGAAAATAGATTCAAAAATCGTGCTCATAGACGGCGAGCAGTTAGCGCAACTCATGATTGACCATAATGTCGGGGTTACTCCAGTCTCTTCATACGAAACGAAAAAAATCGACAGTGATTACTTTATTGAAGGTTAATGGCGACGCGTCGCAGGGGACGCACATCAGCGACTGTCATGATTTTCATTGTCGTGCGCGTGCGCCCCTGAACGTAAAAGTTGCCCACCTGCACCCATGCGCGCGCTCATGATGAGAATGGAGACAACTAATTAGTGGACCAAACGACGCACAACAAGATCGTCTCCTTCATCTGGGGAATCCTCGCCATTGAAAACGTGGCTGAGGGGCTGCTGGATGGATTACTGAAAGCAGGTCGGCGATGACGAAGAAGGCTGCTTCTACCTCCCAAGTACTCAAGGCCACCGCGCTAAAATCCGGGAGGCGAAAGCTTTCTGGCCGCTCCGCCGGAACAGGGGTGGGCTACGACACCATGCAAGCGATTCGCGCCCTCGCGAGCACCGTTCGGGATCTTGAGCAGGTGGCAGCGCTGCAATACCTACCGGTTGTTGATCACATCTTGCGTACCCGCTCCCGCGACACCCGTCACATTCAGCGAACGCTCTATGGCCTGCTCGACTTCTGCGGCCATGAGCCGGTGTTGCAGCTGATCAAAAAGCTGTGTCGCCACTACTACTTGGTCATCGACCCTGCTGCGACCGCCGACTACGTCAACATTTACCGCGAACACTGGGATAGCGATGAACCGGAAGGCCAGGCGTGATCGCCGACCTCAAGCCGTATCGGAATACAAGGAATCGGGGCTGCCGTGGCTCGGGCAAGGCCTGGCAGCGTGTATCGCGCAGCGCGAGCCCGGCCGGCGTGGCTTCCCGCCACAGAATCTCTGGCGCATGTGGCAGTTTTTCGTCATCCGTCGCGACTTTCCAATACTCTCACCACTGGTGAGAGTATTACGTTGGTCCTCGCATCTGGACTTCATCAGCCGCTCAAACCGGCCTGAAGAACGCGAGTTCTACCTGCGCCTATCGGCCACTGAACAGGATGGATAAGACCGACCGTGTTCGCGCCCTATATCAGCATGCCTGCTTACGCTACGTCAGTCGGGAACAACTGACGAACGCTTCGGTACGGGCGCGCTTTGGTATCGAGCCAGCGAACAAGGCTGCGGCGTCACGGTTGATCCGAGACGCACTGGACGCTGGGGTGATTCGATTGTTTAACAAAGATGTAGGTGACAAGCTCCGCGCCTATGTGCCCTTTTGGGCTTGAATTTGGTTGATGGGTGGTTGATAGAAGGCTCGTTTTGCGGACGCAACGGACATGGGTAATGAATAAAATCAATTAGTTGCAAAATATTTTTTGGTTGATGGGTGGTTGATGGGTAATTGATAAGAGGGACTGCGTGTCCACCGACATCAGCGAGAAGGGCTTCGAATCGCTGATTCGTGCGGCGCATGACCGGCACGGAAGGTCTCGCCGTCACGCCAACCATGGCTTCGATGTCGCGAAGACTTTCGCGCCAAGTTAATTGCGTAAACGTCAAGACGCGAAACTTTTCCGAACAACTCAGGCGCCGCCCCGGCGTTGCCCGAGTAACGAATCACCATGCGCGAAGAACTTGTCCACGGAATTAACTCCATCAACTGTGCAAACAGCGTTTTCCAACGTTCATGCTTTGGCCGCGGGAATAAGCCCAGGGGGAAACTACACAAAAACGCGGCTTCGGCGTTCAAATCGGCACCAAACAAAATCGGCTCAAAAGCCGCGCCAGTATTGGCTTTGCAGAGTTTCGATCCCCAGTTAACCGGACACTATTGGTCAGCGATGAAGTAGAAAGCCTGCCCTTCCTCCCAAGTACTCGAGGCCACCGCGCTACCGCCCGGGAGACGAAAACTTTCTGTCCGCTCCGCCGGAAAAAAGTGCCTGCCATCGTCGATGAGGTGGCGCTCCTCACGGATTTGAGAGATCCGATCCAGTCCGCCCGGAAGCGAATTGCCGTGACGGCGAACTCGACTACGACGCTGCTGTACCGGCATTCGGGTCGTCGGTTACATACGGGAAACCTCCAGGATAGCCGCGCGGCGTATGGGAAACGAATTCTCGTGACCGTGTCGCGAGAATTGACGGCTGGGTTTGGAGGGGGCTTTGGCAACGCCACCCTGAACCGTCCAATTCAGTTCGCCCAATTCTTTCCCGATTCGTCGATTGTGTCGACGTTGTCGACACAATCGAGCTGGAGCTATCTGATAGAGCTGCTCCCCATCGAGGTTCCGTTGGTCCGCGATTTCTATGCCGAAATGTGCCGCATCGAGTATTGGGATGCGGGCCGGAAGCTGATGAAATATGTCCCCTTCTAGGTTTGCGTTTCAATTGACGGGTAATTGATAGAAGGCTCGTTTGCCGGACACATCCGACACGGATATCAAACAAAACCAAGCAGTTGCAATCGGGTTTCTAATTGATGCGCAATTGATGGTATCCAACCATCGCGCCTGGCCAACTGGTAAGCGCGAACATTGCGGCTGCAAAAAATTCGTTTTCGGTAAACCTGGACCACCCCTTGCGCGTTACTTCATCATTACCCGATGGAGTTAAACGATGGTGCGAGCCAAGACGGTGATCGTGAGTCCGCGGCTGTCGCCGATGGCGCTTGAACAGGAGGTGTTGGCTGCCAGGTTCAAACATTGGTCGCAAAGTATGACCGATAGCCATACGCAATCATCGAGCGTCGAATTGACCGAGGAGCCGTGATTGAAGATCGAATGGGCCCCCAGCAAGGCCGAAGAAAACTTGGCAAAGCACGGTGTTTCGTTCGAGGAAGCCGCGACGGTCTTTCGCGATACTCTTTCAATGACTGGCGTAGATCCTGATCACTCGGTGGGCGAAGAGCGCTTCGTCATCTTCGGCATATCTACCAGTGGCCGCCTTATAGTTGTCTCTCATACCGAGCGCGGCGATACAATTCGGATTATCAGTGCACGCCCGGTGAGACCCGCGGAAGGTATGATCTATGAAGAAGGGTAAGCGCAACGCGACCGATGAGCTTCGTCCTGAATACAAGCGTTCAGATTTTGGCGCGCTCGTCCGGGGGAAATATGCCGAACGGCTCTCTCGATCGACCAACGTTGTCGTTCTTGAACCAAAAGTTGCCCGTGCATTCCCAAACGACGAAGCAGTGAATTCCGCTTTGCTGGGGTTGCTTCGTCAAAGCAAGACTGTCGCCCGCCCATCCCGTGCAACACCGGCGCGCCGCGATCGGCGCCCCGGTTAGCTCAATTCCAGCACGACCGCTTGCCGGCTCGGTTCGCTGCTGGTTGATAAAGCCCCTAACGGGGGCCGAATTCTTGTAGGCGGAGGTCGCTTCGCTATCAACTTATCCTTTCAGACAAAACATTTCGCGCTAATTTTCGTGATCGCGTAGATGTGGACTTCATGGTGCTCGCGATGAATTGCCGCTACTGCCGCCATCAAGTAGAACAGGCCATCAGTGGCGCGGAAGCAATGTGGTGAAGTGCAACCCGGACAGATGTTTGTGTTCGATAGCGAAGAGCCAACGCTGCCGCGATACATCATTAACTTTCCCACCAAGCGCGACTGGCGTAGCAAAAGCCGCATTGAGGATATTCGCTCAGGCCTGGAGTCATTGATTAAAGAAGTGCGTGCACGGGGTATTCGTTCAATAGCTATTCCGCCGCTCGGAAGCGGACTTGGCGGACTGGATTGGCGCGCGGTCAGGCCGGTGTGGCAAAGAAAATCCGTGACGACATCGCGCCGCAGGTCGCCGCCGACACTGCTTATATGAACGCCAAGGAGAACACCCCACACACCGCGCGCATGGCCCACGACCAGGCGCTCGGCAAGGTGATGCAGCTTTTCCTCAAAGAGGACACGCAGTTGTACAAGCAGTACTTCGAGAACGAGGCGTTACGGCGCGAGGTCAGCGATATGGTGTATGCGCTGACCAGCCCCTAGACGCTCCTGCCGTGAGGAAACACTGTGTGCCATTGGGCAGTCAAGGCTGCAGATTGGGCAGATGCTTCGCCAA
>JBJXEY010000164.1:0-2921 GCA_046153355.1 Burkholderiales bacterium | reverse complement strand
CCTTGATCGTCGCGATTCTGGGGTTCAACTCGTTGGCTACATTCATCGGATGCTTGGCTTCATAGTCAAAACCGGGGACGTACCCCGAATTTAATTGGGGTACGTCCCCGGTTTATAGGGTGAGCGCGGAGAAGCGCGCGGTTTGGTTGATATCGTTGCCATACAACGCCGCCAGGGTTATGGCGCGTTTGTAATACAAGCCGATGTCGTGCTCGTCGGTATAGCCGATGGCGCCATGCAGTTGCAGCGCGTTGCGGGTGACAGCCAGCGCCACGCGCGAGGTGCGTGCCTTGACCGCGGCGGCCATGGCGCGATGCGCTGCATGGGCGTCGTAGGAGGCGGCAACGCGATACACCAGCGACCGATTTAATTCGATATCAACGAAGCAATCGGCGGCGCGATGCTGCAGCGCCTGAAAACTGCCCAACGCCTTGCCGAATTGCTGGCGAAACTTGATGTACTCCAAGGTCATATCCAACGCTTGGGAGGACACCCCCACCAGCGCTGCGCCAGTGGTAATCGCAAGCAAATCCTCAAGATTTTCGAGCAATACGCGTGCCTCCTCGCCGCGCGCCATGACCTGCGACTGCTCCACCAGCGCATCCTTCATTACCAATTCACTGGAGGTCGAGCCATCGACGTTAAATACGGTCTTCAATTCCACCAGGTGTTTGAGCACCATGCACAGCATGATTTCGTCACCAACGCTCGCGGCGACAAAATACGCTTGCGCCGTCTTGGCGAAACCCACATGCCGCAACCTGCCATTCAAATACCAGGAGCCACCTTCGAACTTAGCCGTTGGATACGCCGAACCGACATTTCCCCAGCCTTCTTGCGGCAAAGCCGGCACCAGAATCTGTAGCCCATCTTGAATGGCGCGAAACTGAATTTCGGCACGTGGGCCAATCTTTCCCAAAATGTGCGCCACACAGGCGACTTCGGCAAACGGCACCATTAAGAGTTGCTTACCGGCCTCTTCCATCGCCAGGCAGATATCGAACATGCCCATGCCCAGACCACCCGCCTCTTCTTTCACCGCAGCCAATAGCCATCCGGAGCGCAGGATTTCCATCCAAGCAGGAATATCCATTTCCGTGCCCGCATTGCGTAGTTCCCGCGCGCGCTTCGGGCCGCCATGATCTTTACACAAGCGCACGGCGGTTTCGCGCATCAGGCTTTGGGGTTCGCTAAGAATCGGTTCCATAGATCGGTTTCTATTGTTAGAACGGCCACACTATTTCATGGTCGAAGGAAAGCGGTTTGAAATTTGACTCTCAATTATTTCGTAGTGAAATGACTATTGATTAACTGGGCAAGTCTAGCGCTCGTTTGGCTAGAATATTTCTCTGAATTTCATTGGCGCCGCCACCCACGGTGACGCGCCGCATCTCGAACAGATCTTCCACGGGATTGATGGCTTCGCCCTGTGCATCGACATCGGCGAGGCTCGCCCCCGACGGCCCGGCCACTTGAACCAGGAACTCCGAAGCCAGTTGCGCTAAGGGCCCTGCGGCCAGCTTCATCACCGGTGTCATGGAATCAGGCACGCGCCCCAATCCATGTAATGCCGCGCCATGACGGTAATACGCGGTGAACGCCAACAGATCAATTTCAAGCGATGCCAATTGCTGCCGGAAAGCTGGATCAGCTTCCGCGCCGGTCACACGCGCAAGCTGCCGCGCGCGATTGAGCAGGATCGCCGCATTGCGTGGATGCCCGGTGGCGAAACGCTCACCGCCCAGAAGCATGGTCGCGAGTTTCCATCCACCATTTAGCGGCCCCAACAAATTTTCTTTAGGCACGCGCACGTTATCGAAAAATTCCTCGGCAAATTCGGCGTCCCCGCGAATGGTCTTAATCGGCTTTACCGTTACGCCGGGGCTTTTTAGATCAATTAATAACAAGCTAATGCCTGCATGGCGCGGCTTCGCTTCGGCATCGGTGCGCACCAGCGCGAACATCCAATCAGCGTAGTGACCATTGGTGGTCCACAGCTTATGGCCGTTGACGATGAAGTGGTCGCCATCCAGCACCGCGCGCGTCTTTAAACTTGCCAGATCCGAGCCGGCGCCGGTCTCGGAATAACCCTGGCACCAGGTGACCTCGCCACTCAAGATACCGGGGCAATGTTTGGCCTTCTGCTCGGGCGTGCCCGCATGAATCAGGATCGGCCCGAAAAAATTCAAACCATGCGGAAAAGGCGTGGGCGCACCGATACGGGAAATTTCCTCGAACAAAATGAGCTGCTGTTCGAGCGTCGCTCCCATACCGCCGGCCTCCTTGGGCCAGTGCGGCGCGATCCAACCGCGCTCAAAAAGCTTCCTATGCCAGGGCTTCATCTCCGGCGGGGTCACACGCGATGGCCGGTCGCGAAGGTTATCAGGGCAATTCTTGTCTACCCACTCACGCACTTCGCGGCGAAACACCGCATCCGCAGGGTGGTCGTCGGAAAATAAGGTGGTGTTATCCCAAAGCATGATCAAACCTCAATTGGCGGATGGTCGAATCACGAACCGATGCGCGCCAGGCCATTGTTCAACACAATTTCGTCGCGCCCCACTACGCGGCAACGGAAATACACATCGTTTCCGCGAATCCACATCTCGGTACGCAGCGTCTCGCCGGGGAAAAACGGTTTAACGAAACGCGCTTCCATGCTTTGGAAACGGGCGGCATCGTAATGGGCGACGCTCTTCACAATGGCATGCGCGGCGATGCCGTAATTGGCCAAACCATGCAGGATGGGCCCAGGGAAACCGACGCGCTTAGCATGCTCGGGGTCTGCATGTAAGGGGTTCATATCACCGTTTAAGCGATACACCAAGGCAATATTCGTTGCGGTGGGTAGATCGCACACTTTGTCCGGCGCGCCCTCGGGCACCTTGGGCGGTTCCGGCGTGGTGGTGACCTTGCCGCCA
>JBJXEY010000071.1:0-6583 GCA_046153355.1 Burkholderiales bacterium | reverse complement strand
AGTTTTTCGCGCGCTGCTACAACAATACGTATCGCGCCCACCACGCGACGCCTTACTTGAAACAGTCGTTTTTTCAGCGGCTCGGCGACACCATGCCGGAAAATATGCTGTTGGTACTGGCCTCGTTGGATGGAAAATATGTCGCCAGCGCGCTCAATATTTTTAGTCCGAGCGCGTTATATGGTCGTTATTGGGGAGCAATTGGCTACCTCCCGAATCTGCATTTTGAGGCGTGCTACTACCAGGCGATCGAATTTTGCATTGAACGCAAGATTCCATTGTTCGAAGGCGGCGCCCAAGGGGAACACAAACTCGCTCGCGGCTTCTCGCCAGTACAAACCTGCTCGGCGCATTGGTTGAAACACCCCGCGTTCGCCGACGCCATAGAAAAATTCCTGGAACGCGAAACAGCGGGTGTGGAGCAATATGTCGATGAATTGAACGAGCGCGCGCCGTTCAAGAAAAAAGATCAATAGCAACTTAGGGCAAATGCCAACCTGAACGGAAGGTTTCGATCATTCGCACCAAGCTGAAAACGGAACCCGTGGCGCAGCCTGTTTACCAGCTATAAAAATTATTTCGTCTTGAATCTCATACCGCCAAGCAACGCAGCGACTTGTACGGCGGGTCTAGCGGCAGCCGGTCTTGAAACCGTATTCGAAGTTGCCGCCGCAGCTGACTGTGGCGCGGCGTTGGGGCGGTACGGCTCAAGGAATATCGGGTCGGATGACGTGGTTCGTTGTGAAGTTTGTCCCGGCGCTGCACGCGCGCGGTCATGACCTCGCTCTCTTGCTCGTGGTCGCTCGCTTCGCGAACCCGATGTTGCGTCCCCACCTCGCTCAGGACGCGTATCGGCGCGACTGGCCTCGCGCCGCCCACCGGCGCCATCGATACTGGGCAACACCGAACTGACAACACGCGAATCCTTGCCGTAACCGGTGACGATTTCGCGAGGAATAGTCAAGCGGATGGTTTTCTCGATGGCCTCCAGACGTTCATGTTCATCCGGACTTACCAAGGAAATTGCTTCGCCGGTCGCACCGGCGCGCCCGGTCCGTCCGATTCGATGCACGTAGTCCTCGGGGGAATTGGGCAAATCGAAATTAATAACGTGGGGCAAATCCTCGATATCGAGCCCACGCGCCGCGACATCGGTCGCAACCAGCACGCGAACCTTGCCTTCCTTGAATTCATTGAGCGCGATCAATCGCTCGGGCTGGCTCTTATCGCCATGAATCGCCGTGGCATGAACGCCGTCGTGATTGAGTTGATAGGCCAAACGATTGGCGCCAAGACGTGTAGCCGTGAACACCAAAACTTGCTTTAATTCCCTGGTTTGCACGAGAAAACTTAGCAACTCGCGCTTTTTCTCGCGCGCCACCGGAATGGCGACGTGCTTCACCGATTCGGCTGTCGCATTGCGGCGCGCCACCTGAACCATCACCGGATTTTGCAAAAAGGTATCCGAGAGTTTGCGGATTTCATCGGAAAACGTCGCCGAAAACAATAGGCCCTGGCGTTTGGCCGGGAGCAATTTGATGATGCGTGTCACATCCGGAATAAAGCCCATATCCAGCATGCGATCAGCCTCATCCAAAACCAAAACTTCCACCTGGGACAGATTCAAGGTTTTCTGTTGCACGTGATCGAGTAGACGTCCAGGGGTGGCGACCAACACTTCGACACCGCGGCGCAACGCTTCGGTCTGCGGTTCCATGTTCATACCGCCGAAGATCACCGTGGTTCGTAGGTTGGTGTATTTGGCGTAACCACGCAGGCTTTCTTCCACCTGCGCCGCCAACTCTCGGGTCGGCGCCAGAATCAAAGCGCGCACCGGGTGACGCGCCGGCGAAGCACTGCTATTGGCATGCGGCATCAAGCGCTGCAATAACGGCAACCCAAAACCGGCGGTTTTGCCGGTGCCAGTCTGCGCGCCGCCCAATACATCTCGGCCAGCCAACACGAGGGGAATGGCTTGGACTTGTATCGGGGTGGGTTCGCTATAGCCCTGCTCCTCGATTGCCTTGAGAAGCTCGGGACGTAAATTTAGCTCAGAGAAACCTGACAAACAACGATCTCCATTTGGCCAGTCCGGGCTGGAATCGTCGCTGCAGGAATCGCGTGGAAGGCCGCAGGTGGCACCGGAATTTTTTAAGGCGGTGGGGCATTGTACCAGAGCGACAAAGGCACTCGCCGCAAAAGCGCTAAACCCATTAAATCCGAACCGTTTTGGCTCAATTGAGGGTACGCGCCCCTTCGATGGGCACCGCAGCTAGAGGGGAAAGCGGCAAATCCAATTTCATATCCCATTCCGCTCGTTGCACCGCGTTTTGCATCAGTTTGCAAAACGAATGCAGCAAGGTTTCATCCAATGCAATATTGACGCCCTGGCCTTTCATCGGCAGAAGGGTGAGAACATTGTTTCCATTGGCGTCAAGCCCAGTCTGTATTTTTCCGATCAATATGGGGTCCGCTCCCAATGGCCGCGCGCGTGCCTCTTCATAGGGTTTGGAAAAATTCGCGCCCTGCAATGCCTTCTCATGCTGCATGCCCACCAATGCATCGCGCGCTTCGGGCGTGGCGCCCTGCAATTGCACATTGGGGCTTGCCTGTAGCATTTTTACCAAGGCCATCCACAGAAGCTTGACGCAACGGCGTGTCAACCAAAGTAATATTTCTGCGCCATCGTCAGTCAATACGTGCAACACCAAGCGATCATGCTCGGCGTTGAATTCGAGTTTTAGTTGATGCAAACGCATGCTGATTCGCCAAACGGTAATGCGGCCAAAATTGGTGCGCCGGGCAAGTTTAACCGGCGTGGCGTTGCAACGCCCACTGCACATGTTCGCGCACGAGATCCGAGGAATGGTTGGCGCGCGCGCGCAGCGCCGTGGTCACCGCGACGCTTTTGGGCGCGTTGCCCAACCCGACGGCAATATTTCTCAACCAACGCAAATAGCCTATGCGCACGATGGCGCTTCCGGCCAGGCGCTGTTTGAATTGTTCCTCATTCCAACCGAATAGATCGCACAGAGTCGCATCATCCAAGCCGTTCCTGACGCGGAAATCCTCCTCCTCGGAATGCTTAGCATAGCCATTCCACGGACAGGACAATTGGCAGTCGTCGCAACCATAGACCCGATTGCCAATCAGTGGACGCAATTCCAGCGGAATACTCCCTTTCAATTCGATGGTGAGATAGGAAATGCAACGCCGTGCATCCAGCTCATAGGGCGCGACAATTGCCTCGGTCGGACAGCTAGCGATACATCGAGTGCAACTGCCGCAATGCTCTGTCGCGGGCGCATCCACGGGTAGGGCAAGATCGGTAAAAATTTCACCAAGAAAAAAATAAGAACCGGTCTCGCGCGCCAACATCAGGGTATGTTTGCCTCGCCAGCCCAGACCTGCCTTGCGTGCCAACTCCACCTCCATCACTGGCGCCGAATCGGTGAATACGCGATAGCCAAACACGCCTATTTCTTTTTCTATTCTGTCGGCAAGTTTTTGCAATCGAGCGCGAATTACCTTGTGGTAGTCGCGACCCAGCGCGTAGCGGGAAACGTAGCCTTTCGCCGGATTATCAAGTGTCGACTTTGCATCGGTCGCATTGGGCCAGTAGTTCATTCTCGCGGAAATCACCCGCAAAGTGCCCGGATGTAATGCATCGGGATGTGAACGTAGAACGGCATGCTTTTCCATATAATCCATTTCGCCATGGCGTCCATTGGCGAGCCAGTCCCGCAGGCGCTCTCGCGCCACCGAAAGGTCGATATCGGCAATGCCCAATGCTGCAAAACCCAGCTCGCGTCCCCAAGCCTTGATGGTCAGGGCTAGAGCCGGCAAATCGATAGTTGGCGATTGATTCATCCCATGCATCATAACCAGCACTGTGTCGAATTGCCGTTGCCAAACGAAGCAGCCACGCAAGCTCTGGGCACAAAGCTTGCCAAACTTTTGTACCCCGCCATGCGAGTGTATTTGCGCGGACAACTTGGCGCCGGCAAAACTACTTTGGTACGCGCAATTCTCTTGGCAATGGGGCATGTAGGCCGGGTAAAAAGCCCAAGCTATACATTGGTTGAACCTTATACTATTTCTAGATTATACTTATACCACTTTGATTTTTATAGGTTTCAAGATCCGAATGAGTGGGTCGATTCAGGCTTTAGGGAACTGTTTGCAAGCCAGGCAATATGCTTGGTTGAATGGCCGGAGAAGGCCGAGGGTTTGTTGCCGCCGCCGGATATCGAAATCAGTCTCTCAGTTATTGACCAAGGTCGAATCGCAACCATCGTCGCGCAAAGCGAATCGGGCAAACCATGCGTTTCGGCCCTGAGATTGCCAGAAAAGTTTTCCTAAGCGCGCAGATATTGCCGCGTATCGTTTTCCTAGTCCTTGGCGCGGTACTGCTCTCGCAATTCGTGATGGCCGCAGTGCGTGCAGCAGAATCCGTAACCGCGATTCGAATATGGCCTGCACAGGAATACACGCGGATAACATTTGAGTCGCGCGGACCAATTCGCCATATGCTGATGCTGGTAAAAGACCCAGCAAGATTGGTGCTCGATCTCGATGATATCGAGCTTAGCAGCGTGCAAAAAGAAATCGCGGGAAAGATCGTGGAATCCGATCCCTATGTTGCGGCATTCCGCGCTGCGCGGAATAAACCGGGCGTGGTTCGTTTGGTCCTGGATTTAAAAACCGAGATCAAGCCACAAATATTCACCTTAAAACCGATCGGGGAATACGGCCATCGATTGGTTCTGGACTTGTACCCAGCGATTGTTATCGATCCTCTGATGGCATTGGCGACGCGTGCGCAGGTGGATGGAAAACCGCCTTCGCCTCTCGGTGGCACCGAGAGTCGCATCGACGCACGAGCGGCAACTACGGCGGCTGAATCCAAGATGGAAGCAAAACCGAAAATCGCGCCTGATATTTCGACTCGCCCCGGACCTACTGTTGCCGAGCCCGTCAAATCTGAAACAAAAAAGCCAGCGGAGATCCCTAACACGACGCCGAAGGTGGACCGCCTAATCACCGTCGTGATTGATGCGGGTCACGGTGGTGAGGACCCTGGCGCCAAGGGACGACGCGGCAGCCAGGAAAAAGTAGTCACCTTGATGATTGCGCAACGACTAAAAACCCTGATCGATGCCGAACCAAACATGCGAGCGGTGCTTACTCGCGATGGTGATTACTTCGTTCCGCTTCAAGCCCGTGTGGAGAAGGCGCGCCGCATACGCGCCGATCTTTTCGTTTCGATTCACGCCGACGCGTTCGTGCGCCCGCACGCACGTGGATCCTCGGTATTCGCCCTCTCCGAAAGTGGCGCAACAAGCGCGGCGGCGCGTTGGTTAGCCAAGCGCGAAAACGAGGCTGACCTTATTGGCGGAGTAAATCTCGATATCAAAGACCGGCACTTGGCGCAAACACTATTGGATCTATCGCAAACAGCGACCATTCAAGATAGTTTGAAATTGGCACGCTCCGTGCTCAAGGAATTGGGCGGAATAAATACCTTGCACAAAGCGCATGTCGAGCAAGCCGGATTCGCGGTTCTTAAGTCACCGGACATACCTTCAATCTTGGTGGAGACAGCGTTTATCAGTAACCCGGAGGAGGAGAAAAAACTTACCGACGAGCGCTACCAGCTAACCATGGCAACTGCAATTCTGCGCGGAATCCAGCAATATTTCGCCAAGAACCCTCCACTCGCGCGACCGTTGCTTGCGTCGACAACCAAATAAAACGCGGGTTGGCGTTACTGCCTGGGCATAGCGTGAACGCAAACAGGGTCACGCGCGCCGCGTACGCGAGCGCAAATATTGGATCAACAGTGGCAACAACGAAATGGCAATAATCGACAGAATGACCACACTCAAATTCTGCTTAACCACTGGAATATTCCCCAAAAAATATCCCGCATACACCAAGGACACAACCCAAACCAAGGCACCAACCACAGAAAATGCGATGAAGCGTGAATAGCGCATATGGCCTACCCCGGCCACAAATGGCGCAAAGGTACGCACCAAAGGTAAAAAGCGCGCAATGATGAGGGTCTTGCCGCCGTGACGTTCGTAAAACGCATGGGTATAGTCGAGCGCCTTGCGATTGAAAAACCGCGAATTCTCCCAGCGAAACACTCTGGGCCCTATAAAACGTCCGATCCAATAGTTGCAGTTATCGCCTAGTAGCGCGGCGCCAATCAGCGTTGCCATCAGTGCGTGCACATCAAGGCCTCCCGCTGCCCACAACGCGCCAGAAACAAATAGGAGGGAGTCTCCCGGCAAAAACGGCGTCACCACCAAGCCGGTTTCGCAAAAGACAATGATGAACAACAAGACATAAATCATGGTGCCGTACTGCTGCAACAAAGCGGCAAGATGTTTGTCCAGATGCAGGACCAGATCGACAAGGGAAAGCAGGAATTCCACCGATATATTTTACCTGCATCGTTCTCTGCGGCGATTTGAAAATTCCCATCGAGAAAAACTATTTGCAGTTCGGATCAGCGGCGATTTTGGTTTAACCTCTTTTGACCACGAAAATTGACTCGAATTGACCCAAGACGCCC
>JBJXEY010000143.1:0-4462 GCA_046153355.1 Burkholderiales bacterium | reverse complement strand
CGCGCCTTCTCCTCCGGCGCCGCGTCGATCTGATCGTAGTTCTTCGCCTCGCCACCAAACTTCTTCGACAGCACGTGCGTCATCGCCGCCGTCAAGGTCGTCTTGCCGTGATCCACGTGCCCAATCGTCCCCACGTTCAAGTGCGGCTTGGTACGCTCAAATTTGCCTTTTGCCATGATCGCTGTTTCCTCTTACCTGTAACGTTGACTAGTTCTAAATACGTACTAAATTACTTTGCTAGGTTTCTAGCTATGTACTTGGCGTACCCGCCGCCTTAATCCGCTGGTGCCGATGAAGCGGATTGAACGCTTGACCTCTCCCTTACCAAGGGAGTGCTCTACCACTGAGCTACATCGGCTAAAAAATCTTTATCGTGTACTACCTTTCACTCCCTGGCGCCCCAGATTCTCTGGAGCGGGTGAAGGGAATCGAACCCTCGTCATAAGCTTGGAAGGCTTCTGCTCTACCATTGAGCTACACCCGCGGCAGTTCTTAGCTCCTTCATGCCCGGCACCGGACGTGCAACAATTGGTGGAGGGGGAAGGATTCGAACCTTCGAAGGCAGAGCCGTCAGATTTACAGTCTGATCCCTTTGACCGCTCGGGAACCCCTCCGAACGAAACCGCTGATTATGCGTAGTTTTTTAACCACTGTCAAGGTAGAATGTGTAGGCGAATCTAATACCTTTTCCTGAAAAAACAATCAATTACCGTAATCTGGCTAGGTAACACCAAACATTTGTTGCCCCAATTGAATAACCGTGCGGCCCACCGGTCCGCGAATAATGCTTTAACCGATTGATATTATTAACCATGCCTAACCCAAGACCAACAAAAATACCGCTAGTCCTCGTTCCAGGGCTGCTTTGCGACGCCCTTTTATGGGCGCCCCAAATTGGGGCGCTGTCGGATATTGCAGATTGTTGGGTCTATCGTCCAACCGATTCGGACACGATTAAAGATCTAGCAGAGCAATTGTTAGCCCAAGCACCGTTTAAAGAATTTGCCCTGGCTGGACTTTCGATGGGCGGATACGTTGCATTAGAGGTAATGCGTCAAGCTGCCAACCGAGTCCAGAAATTGGCGCTTCTCAATACCAATGCCCTGGCAGATACTGCCACACAAATTGAAAGTCGAGCCGCTCTACAACAGTTATCTAGAAGCGGGCAATTCCCGCAAGTTATCGAATCTTTGCTTCCGGCATTGGTCAATCGGGCAAGATCCTACAATCACGAAGTAGTTGGAACAATAAGAACCATGGCGCGCAATGTCGGCGAACAGGCTTTCTATCGACAAGAGTCTGCAATCATCGGACGCATCGATAGCCGTGCCCATCTTGGCGCGATACGGTGCAAGACACTTCTACTTTGTGGACGCCAGGACGCGCTAACACCGATCGCACTTCATGAAGAAATGGCCAATGAGATCATTGGCTCTAACTTGGCAGTTATCGATGACTGTGGCCACTTATCGACCCTAGAACAACCCGAAGAGGTCAGCGTAGCACTACGCACTTGGTTACTTGGATAAAACAGTCTGTCCCAAAGGCGAGTCCTGGGATAGCGAAAAAGATTTAACTTGTCTCTTGAAATCGATCCATCGCCACTCGACCCGCCAACCAAGTGCGTTTACACAAAATTTAATATTCGAGCACGCGCGATGGCCAATTGCCTCGTTGCATAATGGCAAAAATGGCCTCGATCCTTGTCATAGAAGACGACTCATCCCTTCGGGATACGCTGCGGATTCATTTAACTTCCGCCGGGTATGCCGTGCGCGTTGCTGCGGATGCGACCGAAGCCATCCGCGCGATCTTAAGCGGCGTACCAGACCTGATTCTCTCGGACATCACGCTTCCTTATATGGACGGATTCGAACTTCTGGACGTGCTCCGTCGCGACGAATCCACGCGCTCGACCCCGGTTATTCTGCTCACCGGTCTGGTTGATGACGACAACTATGTCAAGGGTATTCGGCTGGGTGCGACGGCTTATCTCACCAAACCGGTGTTACGCGACGAACTGTTAAAGGCTATCAGCGGAGCGCTGCGCACAGCACACAAGAAAACCGAATAGACGTAAAAAGTCAATTCGGGCCCAATCGAATAGCACCCAAATAAAATTTAACCCTTAAGGATTGACACGATTCGTAGGGTCGTTCCCAATCCGTTGAACAAGTCGTTGCACTGCATCAGCGAATTGTCTAAGCCTTGGTCTCGCGCAGGGCTCTTCGCAAGATCTTGCCAACATTGGTTTTGGGTAGGTCGGCGCGAAACTCAATGTACTTAGGTCGCTTATAACCGGTCAGGTTGGCGTGGCAATGCGCACGTAAAGAATCTTCGGTCAGGGCAGGGTCTTTTTTTACCACGAATAGCTTCACTGCTTCGCCGGAGTGTTCATCGGGAACGCCGATGACCGCGCATTCCAGCACCCCCGTATGCATCGCAACGACGCCCTCTACCTCGTTGGGAAAAACCTTCAATCCTGACACCGAAATCATGTCCTTCTTGCGATCCACAATGCGAACAAACCCATTGGCATCCACCGCCGCCACATCACCGGTAGAAAAAAAACCCTTGGCATCGATCGCCTTGGCGGTCTCCGCAGGTTGATTCCAATAACCCTTCATTACCTGCGGGCCACGTACGCATAGCTCGCCACTGTCCCCCAAGGGCACTTCGATTCCCGCCTCGTCGCGAATTTCAATATCGGTAGAAGGCACCGGCAAGCCGATAGCCCCGTTATATTCCTTCAGATCAAATGGGTTGATAGTTACCGCAGGCGAAGTTTCCGATAAACCATAAGCCTCCACCAGCGTGCAACCAGTGAGTTGTTTCCATCGGTCCGCCACCGCCTTTTGAACGGCCATTCCTCCACCCATCGATATACGCAGAGCGGAAAAATCGATCTTGGTGAAATCGGCGTGATTCATCAAAGCATTAAACAATGTATTCACGCCAGTAATCATGGAAAAGCGGTGTTTGCGCAGCTCCCCAATGAAGGCTGGAATGTCGCGTGGATTGGTAATGAGAATATTTTGCCCGCCGATTCTCATCATCAACAGACAATTGGCGGTCAACGACAGCACGTGATAAAGCGGCAGCGCCGTAATGATGATTTGATCTTCGTTTTCATTAATGAACGGTTTGACCCACGCCGACGCCTGCTCAAGGTTCGCCAAAATATTTCGATTGAGGAGCATCGCGCCTTTCGCCATACCCGTGGTACCGCCGGTGTATTGCAAAAATGCAATATCTTCGTGGTCGACATCGGTGGGCGCTAATTGCAATCGAGAGCCTTCGCTAAGCATGGCGTTAAAGCGTAGCGACCCTGAGATCTTCCAAGGCGGAACCATTTTCTTGATGTTGCGCAATACAAAGTTGACGATTACGCCCTTGAACCCTAGCAAATCTCCCAATGCCGCAACAACCACGTGTTTCACGGCGGTGCGCGAAATAACCTCTTGCAGCACGTGGGCGAAATTTTCCAAAACAACAATCGCCTCCGCGCCCGAGTCGTTGAGTTGATGCTCGAGCTCCCGTGCCGTATAGAGCGGGTTGACATTGACAACCGTATAGCCGGCGCGCAAGGCGCCAAACATAAAAACTGGGTATTGCAGGCAATTGGGAAGCATGACCGCAACGCGCGCGCCCTTGACAAGCCCCTTAGCCTGCAGCCACGCGCCGGCATCGCGGGCCATGACGTCCAATTCGCGATAATCCAAGGTCCGGCCCATGCTGTGATAGGCCGGCTTAGCCGAGAATTCCTTGGCGCAGCGCTCAAAAAGCTCGCCCAAGGAACGGTATTTTTTCCACTCAATCTCCGCAGGGACACCCGCCGGGTAGTTTTTCAGCCAGAGTCGTTCCATGAAACCTCCAAGGTCGCCATGTCTACACCGGCTACCTTACGGAGTTTGGCTTGGCGAGGCAAGCCTCCACGCAAACCTATTTCGCGACGCGGAGCCGTGCTTGCAGCGGCACGTGGATAACTCAGATCCGCCTCAGCGGATTACCCCAGTTATCTACTGGATTGTGCTGGCGCGCCGCATACTGGCAATCATCGTGGATACCAGCATGAACTGCCGACGCGCCTCGGCGCTCTCGCCTATGCGACGAAGATCGTCGATATTGGCCTGTCGCTCCTCGGGAGTCTTGGCCGCAAGACGCTTGAAATTGCGAATCGAATATTCCTGTACGAACTCCAGATTCACCGTGCGGCGCTGCCGCTCGTATAAATCGAGCAGGGAAGGGTCGCCTTCGCCACGACAAATTTTCCCCAGCTTTTCGGTCAAATTGGCCGAATCTTGAATACCTCCATTGAGTCCAAACGCGCCCAGTGGATTGTTTAGGTGCGCGGCATCGCCCGCCAACACCACGCGGCCGACGCGGAATTTTCGCGCTACGCGCTGGTGAACCCGATAAATGATCTTGGAAATGACCGGGTATGGCGTGCCAATGCTCAAAA
>JBJXEY010000142.1:0-4598 GCA_046153355.1 Burkholderiales bacterium | reverse complement strand
ATCTGGTTAACTTCTCGTCGCGGTGCGGATAGACGTACACCGAGTCCTCCATGCCGACGCGCACCATGTCCACGCCCAGCATCATCGCGAACACCGTGAACGGAAACCAATTGCGCCCGCCGGCGCATACGCCCATGGTCGCGTTCTTGGGGAAGGATTGCAGTATCGACGCCACATAGGTGAACTTCCACGGATCGCCAGCCGCCGGAGAGGCAAAGGTGGTGCCATGAAAACCTGCCATCAGATTGAGCAGTGGCGGGTCACGCACGATGCCGGTCTTGATCAACCAATCCTCGACGTTGCGCTGCCCGCCATATTCATCACATTGAAACTCCGGGCGCACGTTGCGGCTCTCTAAGTACCGAATCATGTCCGAGAAAGTTTTTTCGGTAATCACCCGTGTGTAAATGCCTTTTTTGGCGATCGACTGGACGTTGAGCGGCGTGGTTTGAATATATCGCGGGCCAGCCGCTTTCAGATACTCGACGCAGGGTTTGAGATGATCGGCGCCCTGCTTGGTGAAGTCGGTGTAGGTGAGCACCGAAGTGACGATATCGGGACATTTCTCGAACACGCGTTCGATGGTCTCCTTGACGATGGCGGGCTCGCGACTCGGTATGCCATCGGCCTCGCGGGTGTGCACGTGCCAAACGGCTGCCCCCGCCTGGCAAGCCTCGATTGCCGCCTTGACGTTCTCCTCCATCGTGTAGGGTTGATTCGGATTTTGCTGGCGATTGGTAAACGACCCGGTCGGCGCCACGTTGATGACCAGTTTCTTCTTCATGGTGAGATCGGGCGGTTCGGTGTGCAGCCCCGACAAAATGTCCGAATAGATCTCTTTGATATTTGCCATGTTTGCCTTTCTTCTTTATGCGACCTTGTGTTGACGCGGATGTTGCGAACGTGGGCTCACTGCGGCACGGCGCTGGGACGCACCCCCATGACGCGAAATACCTTGCCGGCGTTTTCGCGATCTCGTTTTACGTACTCGGCAAATTCGGCGGGCGAGTTGTCGCTGAATTCCAGCGTCGAAGCGCGATATAAATCCTGCAGCTTGGGCGAGCGGATGGCCTTGGTGAATTCGCTGTTCAAGCGGTCCAGATTCGCTCGCGGTGTTTTGCCGGCGGTAAATGCGCCGAAATAATTGCGCAGGCCAGGATCGCCGCCTTCCTCCTCGAGCGTGGGCAAATTCGGCAGGAAGCTCGAGCGGCGATCACCAATGGCGACGATCGGTTTGATTTTCGCGGCTTTCAGGAATGGTCCAGCAACGCCGAAACCCATCGAGGTGATATGCGCTTCGCCCGAGAGCACCGCCGGGTTGCCCTGCGCGGCGCCTTTGTAGGGAATCGCGGTGATTTCGACTCCCGCCTGGCGTTTGATCCATTGGAGGTACATGTCGGGTAGGCTCGCCGCCCCCCAGGTTGCCCAGTTGAGCGCGGACGGATTGGCTTTGGCGTAGGCAATCATCTCCTTATAGTTATTGAACGGAGCATTGACGTTGGCCACCAAGAGATTGTTCGATCGCGCAAGATTGATGACGGGGGCGAAATCAGTTTCCGCGTTGTAAGGCAGGTCGATGAAAACGTGCGGGTTATACGACAGACTATCCGCGATGGTGAAACACAGCGTATAGCCATCCGCCGGTGCCTTGGCGCAGGCGAGCATGCCGATGATGGAGCTGCCGCCAGGGCGGTTTTCAACAATAACCGGTTGGCCCATCGATTCCCCCACTGGAACCCCCAGGGTTCGCGCCAGGGTGTCGACCAATCCGCCTGCGGCGTAGGGAACGATGATGCGTATTGGTTTGCTTGGGTAACCCTGTTGTGCGGCGACTTGGCACGAAGCGAATAACGCCAGGGTTAGCGTGAACAGCCGGAAATGGCACTGCACCATAATGGACTCCTCGAATTTGCAAGGGATATTGCCATGTGCCGAGACACATGGCGATTCACACCGAGATTCACGCCGCCTACTGCTTTTCGATGTTGTAACGCTTGAACAACGCCGCAACCCGCTCTCGGGTATCGGCGATGATGGTGTCG
The DNA here is from genome assembly GCA_046153355.1 of Burkholderiales bacterium. Lineage (GTDB taxonomy): Bacteria > Pseudomonadota > Gammaproteobacteria > Burkholderiales > SG8-39 > 2-02-FULL-62-17. The sequence continues at coordinate 2,556 of JBJXEY010000142.1, read as the reverse complement.
AACTGCTCGGGTGTGCCGGCGTTTCCTTCGGTGACCTGCGAGGCGAGGAATTCGCCGAATCCCGGTTCCTTGTATAGGCGCACGATTTCGGCATTGACCCGGCGCACGATCACATCGGCCACGCCTGACTGGGTGGAGATACCCCACCAGGCGCGCGCGCTGGGCAAATCGTTGGCGCCAATCTCAATCAGAGTCGGCGCATCGGGAAACTGCGCCAGACGCCGAGTGCCGCTGACCGCCAACACTCTCACCTTTCCCGCCTTGGCAAGTCCCAAGGCCACATAGACGCCCTGATAGGTCATATCGATTTCGCCAGCGGCCAGCGCCGCGAGAATCGGCGGGCCACCCTTATACGGAATGCTTGCCAGATTGGTCTTCCAATGATCGGCGAGCCACTGCCGCGAAAGATCGTTGATGGTGTTGGGTCCGAGCGTGCCGACATTGAGCGCGCCAGGCTTGGCGACCGCCATCGCCTGCAGCTCCTTGATGTTGTTCGCGGGCAGCGCCCCGCGCACCAGCACCCCGCCAAGAATGGTGAAGAGACTACTCACCGAGCGAAAATCCTTGATCGGGTCGTAGGGTAGCTTCGCGAATAGGACGGAGTTGATCGCCAACGCATCGACATTCAGGGCGCACAACGTGTGGCCATCGGGAGCGGCCTTGGCGCAGGCATCGGCCCCCGGCACCGAATTGCCGCCGGGGCGGTTTTCGACCAACAACGGTTGGCCCAGGCGCTGCTGCAGATCGTCCGACATGCGGCGCAGCACCAGATCGATACCGGCACCGGGCGCCTGCGGCAGGATGACGCGAATCGGACGGGAAGGGTAGGTTTGTGCAAAAGCCAGCGAAAACCACGATAGCAGCGCCACGAAATTGGTTGTAATGAAAATTTTCTTGTGCATGTTTTCTCCGGCGTTATGTTGTCGGCCAATTTTATCCTGCTCTACTTTGTCACCCGATTTCGATGCTGCGGATTCTGAACCTGCTGGCCAAAGGCGACTCGGCAGGACTTGTGCATCATGCGGATGCGCAGGGCACAGCATATATTGGCGAAGCAAAGCAGAATCAAAATTTCAATGTTGATTTCTGCTTATTGACTTACTAGGTAAGCCAAACTACGATATAAACCATTCACCTCCATTCACCTCCATTCACCTCCATTCACCCCTCACCTAGGCAGTCATCATGTCCACCCTTCTTGTGTCCTCGAAAGGCCAGATCGTATTGCCCGCCGCGTTGCGGCGGCGGCTTGGCATGGGAGCAGGCGCGAGGCTTGATGTCATCGAAGAGTCCGACGGTGTGAAGCTGCGTGTGGTCCGGCCGGTGGCGACCGCGGACGTGTCCGCGATGGCTGGCATGGTGAAGGCTCGAACGCGTGGTATGCCGCGGCGGCTGGCGGACTTCGATCCGGCAGCGATATTGAAGCGATCGCTCGGCGGAAAAAAATGAGGGCGTTGGATACCAACGTTTTAGCCAGGTTTTTCATCGACGATGCCGACGATAAAGAAGCCGCCAGGCAGCGGCCGGCCGCAATCGTGGCGCTTGCCGAACGATCCTTTGTCTCAGTGACGGTGTTGCTGGAGTTTGAGTGGGTGATGCGCGGATTCTATGAACTGCCAGTAAAGGAGATTTCCCGTGTGTTGCGGGCGTTGGCGGGCATTGAGCATGTCACCCTTGAAGATCGAGACGCGGTTCTGGCGGCGCTTGACGCATTCGATAAGGGTCTCGATTTCGCCGATGGGCTGCACATTTCGCGCAGTTCGCGCGCATCTGGGTTTGCTACGTTTGACCAACGACTGGCTAAACGGGCCAAAAGTTTAGGCTTGACCCCGCCAATTGAGTTGTTCATTTGATGGGTAGCGGTTCGCGTTCAAGTATTGCTTGATACATTGTCGTCCACCAGACCAAGCTAGAGTAGAGGGGATAAGTCGATGGTAAAAAGAAAAAAGACGCGAGGCGCCAGCCAAAAGCCTGCGCGGCGTGTTGGCGCTGCGAAACCTCGAGCCAACGGTAGAGTTTCAACTACCGCGAAGGCAAAAGCAAAAACGAAACGCACATCCTCTGGCATTCCGCGCCGGTGGACGCTCGAAGCGGATGTTGTGGTCATCGGTTCCGGCGCCACCGGATTACCCGCCGCCATTCGCGCGCGCGACGCAGGCGCTTCAGTGATCGTGGTCGAGGCCAATTACGAGGTTGGCGGGCACGCCCTGGTGTGCGGTGGCAATGTCGCCCTAGGCGGCGGCACCAGCATGCAGAAGAAATATGGCATCGAAGATTCACCTGAGATTCTGTTTCGCGATCTCACCGACTGGTCGGTGGTGGAAATAAACGGCATGCCCGAATACCGTTACAACGACCGCGGTGTGCAGCGGGCGCTGGCGGATAACGAGGCGTTGAGTTTCGAGTTTCTCCTGGAAAACGGTGTGCAGTTTGTCGATAAAAGCCCGGATAACTTTGGCGCGCATGGCATTGGCATTTCGGCCAAGCGCGAAATGCACTGTGTTTGGGATAAAGGGCAAAGTCTGGAGAGCCCAGCGGGCTCGGGTGGTACTAGTC
>JBJXEY010000141.1:0-4673 GCA_046153355.1 Burkholderiales bacterium | reverse complement strand
CGCCCCCGACCCCCTCCAAAACTACCCATCTTAACCCGCTCCCCGCCCACTCAAAACCATAACCCCTTATCCCACAATCACTTAGCACGCGTGGCGCGCCACCCGCAATCACCCTTGGTGTTTATATGGTGGAGAGGAGGAGTTCCGTGAAAACGAAACCGAAAAAAATCAACAACCAAAACCCCAAAACGCGGTCCCGGCAATTAAAGAAAATCGCACCGCCGCGATCCGATTTGCCAAAAAAGCGCCGGCCGGAAATAGGTGCAGTGCCAGTTAACAGTCACTACACGAATGCGCCGACACGGCTTGCTCAACCCCACCGGCGCGCCCTACCGCCCCAACTCCAAACGCAACATGCGATGCGTCTTTTGCGTCGCGGGAAAAAGATGCACTTCCGCGCCGCGCTCAACAAATCCCAGCGCGCGGTAGCAGCGCAGCGCGGGCTCGTTGTCCGGAAAAACCAACAGCGAAACGCGCAGCGCGTCGCGCTCCTCGAAGGCGATGCGCACCATCTCCGTCACCAGCGCGCGGCCCCACCCTTTCCCACGCAGATCAGGCTTGATCAAAATGTGCCCCAGCCAGAAATGGCGCGGCTCGTCGCGCATCGGATTCAGTTCGGCATAGCCGATCATCGCCGCGCCGGCATCGGCATGCAAAGCATAGACCGCACTGCCCGGCTTGTGCCACGCCTGAATTTTTTCGATGGTCAGCGGCGGCGGCGTGCCGGGCGCAAGGCGACAGAGTTCGGCATCGCCGCGCACCCACGAAAGAATCTCGACGACCGACTGAGTATCGAAAGGTCGAACGATGGCCGGTGGAATGGGAAGTTGGATGTCTGGTTGCGCTTCGGGTTGAGACTTTCGCAGCCAGGACATTTGCCCCATGCCGTTTCCTGCGGACCACTGCAACTGCGGAGAAAACCGAAACCCCTGTTCGGACTGCCCGGGACTGGATTTGAACCAGCACGTCCGTTAATAGGACACAAGCACCTCAAGCTTGCGCGTCTGCCAATTCCGCCCCCCGGGCTGCTCGAATCGAGAGTGTATCCGACCGAGAGAATGCGTCAAATCGCTCGAAAATCCACCGCACTGGCGCTCGAACAAACCAGTAGGAAAAAGAACGCCGGTCGTGATAACTGGCCGCCAATCACTGCATTTTTCTTGACCCCCAACCGTCCGCCATGCTAACCTTTCAATGGGCTTGGAAACCCGTGGAAAACGAGATCTGTAATGGACGTTTCGCTTCATCCTGATTTGCAGGCATTTATTGACGCGCAGGTCAGTGCCGGCCACTATCAGAATCCCAGTGCCATGATCAACGCCGGCCTGCTCTTGCTGCGCGATCACGAAGAGATGATGCCTTCGGACCCGGCAGAACTCGCGGAACTCCGACGGCAAATTGCAATTGGTATCGAGCAGGCCAATCGCGGCGACTTCATTGAATTTGATGCCGCAGAAATCAAAGCCGAGGGCCTCAAGCTCTTGGCTAACCAGCGGAAACCATAATGGCTGCCCAAGTCTTTCGCACGCGCCAATCGCGGCAGGACTACCTCGAAATCTGGCACTACATTGCACAAGACAATGTTGACGCCGCCAATCGCCTACTCGATTCGTTCGATCAGAAGCTGGAATTGATCGCTGACGTGCCGGGCATCGGAAACCCCAGAGACGAACTTGAATCGCAGCTACGGAGTTTTCGAGTTGGCAACCACTTATTGTTCTACCGCCCCGTCGCCGACGGAATCGAATTGATCCGCGTGCTCCACGGCGCTCGCGATATTCCGCAGCAATTCAAGCAGGAACCATAGATAGATTCTTGATCAGCAGTACCCAGTTTTGCCCTTCGTGCTCCCACTCTTCCTTCACGATCGGTCGCGTCGCGCACTCCGCAAATCCGTTTTTCGCATACAATCGCCCTGCCACGACATTGGCATCAGACACGATGAGACTCATGCGTCCGACTTGGGCAGCCCGGGCGCGCATCTCGGCCACACGCAATAGTTCAGAGCCGAAGCCCTTCCCGCGATGCTGCGGAAACGTCGCCAGAATGTTGATGGACCAGGTGTTGCGCGCCAAGTTTCCCAGCTCGTTCAGTGGCACGAGTGCCGCCGGAACGTCTCCGGCCGGTGCCTGCGGCGCGTCACCACACGGATAACCGATCAAACAAGCGGCCACCTCGCCTTTCACTTCTAGAACCACGGGGTTTTGAAAGGCAAATCCGCCGAGTCCGAGACGGGCGCGTTCCAACCCCACCTCCCACGCCGATTGCCCCGGCCGCGCGAACTTTGCCCACAGATACAGCGGCAGTCCGTCGCCGGAAATGTTCACCAGTTCGGCCATCTGCGCCGCATCATCACTGGTCGCACAGCGAAACGTTGGGATTAATTGCGACACTGCCTCCTCCATGTCACCAGTCGTTCTCCTGTCACGCGGGCGAAGAAGAATCGCTAACTTCCATAGGCAACATCCAATATTTCACGCGCTGCGAATGCCTGGGGATAGCGCCCTTCTATTTTTTGAATGATTCCAGCCTCCACCAGTTTGCCCGTGTCTACACGCGCGGTTTCGTAGGAAACATCGCATGCGTCTCGAACATCGCCAGTCCTTATGACGGGGTGCTTGAACAGTAGTTCCACGATTTCGTGCATACGCGGTCCCAGCCCGCTTAGCTTTTCGTGATAGCCATCTCTTAGATCTTGAAGTTTCTTGCACCGATCGATGGCGTCCGTCGCTTGTTCGATGGTCCCACGTAAACAAAAATCAATCCATTCATCCCATTCGCCATGCGTGCTGATCCGAAAAAGTCCAGTGACGTATTCGTGCCTGTTGCGTTCAAAATATTCGCTCATGTACAACCAGGGCATGGTCAGATCACACCACTTTGAAACACAGAGCGACAGCAGCAATCTGCCTACACGACCATTGCCGTCTTCAAAGGGATGAATCGCTTCAAACTGATAGTGGACGACGTAGGCACGAACCAACGGGTCGAACGTGTCATCATTCGAGCCTAAGTACGCAATGAAATCATGGATACACCCCTGGAGTTCGCCAATCGGCGGCGGAATGAATTTTCTACCACCCACGAAGTTCTGTTTGGTCCTGAACTCGCCGGGGCGTTTGTCTTTCCCGCGAGCGCCGGTCATCAAAATCCTATGCAGGAGGAGAATCAATTCCTCATTGAGCGGTTTTCCCGCGCTAATCCAATTGTGGCCCTCGCGAAGTGCTTCGTTGCAGTTGTAAACTTCCTCATTGGCGGGCTCATCGCTCTTTCTGGAATCTGTTTCGGGCTTGGCCGCGCCGTCGCTCAATGCCTGTTCGTATAACAAGAGTTGTTCGGGCGTCGTGTAGGTTCCTTCCAGAATGCTGGAATGAATCGCTTCTCGTCGCTGCAGCGGTCTCAGCAGCAACGACGGATTGGGGAGAATCCCTTTGATTTGCTCAAGCCTTCCGACATGGTGCTGCGCTTTGGCGACCAGAGGCCATCGATCGGGGTGCATTCGCCAAGATCCCGGCAGCGGGTTTGGCACAAAGGCGTAATCTGCGCCTGCTCTGGTCGCAATGGGCACGACCCTGCCGGCCTTGGCGTCCGTAAACTGTTTCACTTCCATGGCCAACACTCTGCAAGTCGCTGCAAGATTACAGATTATACCGCATATTTCTGCGAGTGCAAGTATAGCCACAGAAAAATGTCGATTATTCTGTAAGAGGTGTTAGGTTTTCCAGAATTCTACCCAAAAGCCAAGAAGGGCGGAAATTGCTCGGCAAGCGTCTGGCGAACGGTGGTTTGATACGCGCGGCTGGAATCACCGGCAGAGCTAAAAATGCGGTTTTGACGTGCTCGAGATCAGGGCAAGATCTGCGCAGGCTACCATTGCACGCAGGTCCACCAAGTCCAAGCGAAGCGTGCACGTTGACGAAAAAACAGCAATGATCGATAGAATTCCAGCACCTCTGCGATTTCTCGACGCATTCGCCGCTTCTTCCTTTTCTCGCTCCCACCTGTCCCGCCCATTATCATAGGCCAAATGGCGGCGATCACGCTTCAAAACATCACCAAGCAGTTCGGCACGCGGATTGTCCTGCAAGGCGTCAACCTGCAGCTTCCCACCGGGGAGACCATAGGTCTGGTCGGACCGAACGGGGCGGGCAAGACCACCCTGTTTCGATTAATCACCGGCGAAATGGACCCGGATTACGGAACGATCACGCGCTCGCGCGGGCTCGAGATCGGCTACCTGGAGCAGGAGCCCGACGTGTCGCTCGACCGCACGCTCCACGACGAAGTGGGCGCGGCCTTCGCGGAGCTGCTCGCCCTTGAGCATCGCATCCATGCAGTGGCCGAGGAGATATCACATCACCACGATCAGGAACACCTCCCGGAACTGCTCGAGACGCTGGATCGGTTGAACAACGAGTTCGCGGTGGCGGGCGGGCATACGTTTGAGCAGCGGCTTAATGAGATTCTCGGAGGTTTGGGTTTCTCCCAGGCGGACTACACCACGCCGCTGAAGTCATTGTCCGGCGGGCAGCGCTGCCGCGCGGCCCTGGCGAAATTGCTGCTCACCGATCGACCCTTCCTGCTGCTCGATGAACCGACGAACCATCTGGACATCGACGCGGTGCGCTGGCTGGAAAAATTTCTGGCCGGCCACAAGGGCGGGACGGTGATCA
>JBJXEY010000136.1:0-7647 GCA_046153355.1 Burkholderiales bacterium | reverse complement strand
TCTTGCAACGCCTGGTCCCAGTTCGCGCCAGTCGGCGTGTACTTGCGACCTTTCAAGTATTCGAAGGTGGTCTCATCTGGCGCCACCTGCACGGTTCGCGAGCCAAGCTCCACGCCCAGGTTACAGGCGGTGAAGCGTTCTTCCATGCTCATGGCGCGGATGGCCGAGCCGGCAAGCTCCACCGCATGGCCGGCCGCATTGCCCGCGCCCACCTTGCGCACCACATGCAAGAGGATGTCTTTCGCGCTGACACCCGGGCCAGGCTGGCCCTCGATATTGATGCGCATCGTCGGCGGTTTGCGCATCAGCGCCGTTTGCGTGGCCAGCGTCTGCGTCACCTCGCCCGCGCCCGAGGCCCAGGCCGCGGCACCCGTTGCGCCCAGCGTGCAGCCATGGCTGTCGTACACCGTGACCGTCGCACCGGGCAGCGCAATCCCCAACTCGCCCGCCACCACGCTGCTGATGCCCTGATAGGGGCTGTCGATATCAAAATGGGTGATGCCGTGTTCAGCGGTGCGCTCGCGCATGGCGCGCGTCCAACTGGTGACGCGCAGTTCTTGCGCGCGGCGGCCGGGGAATAGCGTCTGCGGGGAGTGATCTGAAACCGCGAAGTTGTACCGTGGGTAGGGCACCTTGATGCCGCGTTTTTTCAACGGGTCGAACCAGGGTGCGCCCAGTTCCTGCAACACCTGGCGATCGACAAACACCAGGCCGAAGCTATCTCCATAGTCGCGAATCAGGTGTTCTTCCCAGATCTTGTCGAATAGGGTTTTGGGCGAGTGCGCCGTAGTAGTGGATGCGTTCACGGATGCGCCTACTGTTTTCTCGGGTTGGCGTTCATCATCTTCACGATGGCCCCCTGGGTTACGTAATCCTGTTTGATAAATTCAGCGAATTCCTGTGGCGTGCTGCCGGCGATCTCGAAGCCGATGCCATCCAGTTGCGCTCGCAGACTCGGCGATCTGATGGCCGCAACACTTTCTTTATGCAGACGGGTGACGATATCTTGTGGGGTTTTCGGCGGTGCCAACAGGCCATACCACACCGTCGAATTAAAGCCTGGCAGATTGGCGGCTTCGGCAACAGTGGGCACCTCCTTCATGGTCGGCAGGCGTTTGCTGGAAGTCACCGCCAAAGCTTTCAGCTTTCCTGCCGAGAGTTGGCTTTGTACCTGCTCCGGTGTGCCGATCATTAGGTGGATCTCGCCGGCCAGAAGCGCCATGGCAACCGGCACCGTGCCTTTGTAGGTAATCGGGACGATATCCACCGCGGTGCGGCTCTCGAACTGGGCCATGGTCATGGAGGTGGTGCTCGATGGGCCGGTGGTGCCGTAGTTGAGTTGTCCTGGTTTGGATTTGGCGAACTTTATGAAATCGGCAAGCGAGTTGATTGCGTTCGAGGCGGCGTAGCTGCTGTTGACCAATAGATACACCGCCGCGGAACCGAACTGTGTGATGGGAGAAAAATCCCGCGTCGGCTCGAAACTCACCGTTTGTTGATGCGGTAGCGCCGTGACCGCGCCAGTGCCCATGAGCAGCGTGTAGCCATCGGGCTTGGCATTGACCGTGGCTTCCACGGCGATGAGCCCTGCCGCACCGGCGCGGTTTTCGATAACGATGGGCGTGGCCAGGCTCGCTGATATCAATTTACCGACGTTGCGCGCCAAGAGGTCGATGCCACCGCCGGTAGCTGAACCTACCAGGATAGTGATGGTTTTTTCAGGGTAAGCCGCGTTCGCCGTGTTAATCATGGCGGTAGAAGTCATGGCACAGCAGCCAAGACCGTAGGAAATTTTTTTCAAAGTGCCAGACAAGGTTTTCATATCCTCTTTGCTCCTCTTTGATCCTATTTGCGCCGCAGACTATACAAGAGCCCATCTGAGGGCGCGCGCCATTCTGCTAGAGTGCAAACGGTTATTTAGAAACGCGAGTGTCACTTGTCCTCAATCAATTCCATTACTTCGGCGTTCTACGCCCTCGAAGTCGATTACTGGTACGACGTCGATCATAACTGGGGGCGGAAGGCACATGAGTTCTATACCCCCGCCGGTGTGTTTGTCATTGGCGACAAACGCATGGCAGGCCGCGAGGAGGTTCGCGGTTTCTATGGTTGGCGCGAGGGGCGCGGTGAACGAACCGCCAGACACGTTATCTCCAATATTCGCGTGCGCAGCACTGGCCCTGAGCAGGCGACGCTTGAGTGCATCATGTCGCTATACGCGGCGGATGGCGCACCGGTGCTCGAATCGCGTCCACCCATCATGATTGCCGATATCTTTAGCGAATGTGTCTACCAGGGTGGAAAGTGGCTCTACACCTTGCATGAACTGCGGCCGCTATTCATGGGTGGCGAAGCGCCCACGCTACCGCCAGATAAATAAAGGAGAGGTGCGATGACAACCATGGTCGATTGGAACAAGCTGCCGCGAGAATGGGTGCGCGAGGGGGTGGAGCGCTGCGGTTTTCGTGGAGAAGACGTGATCCTGGTGATGAACTGGATCGCCCCGCATATCAAGGTTAATCCGCACAAACATACGTTCGAACAACTCGCCATTTGTATACAGGGGCGGTTCAATTACCACGTTGGTGACGAAGTGCATGTCATGACACCCGGATGTATGTTGCGCGTGCCGCCAGGGGTTATGCACTATGTCGAACCGATTGGCGAGGAGACCGCGCTCAATCTTGATGTGTTCGCGCCGATTCGCGACGATTACAAGCACTTGGCGGAATATCAGGCGCAGGAGTTCGCGGGCGAAGCAAAAAAGTAGGCAAACGCAAAATCGAATGGTTGGCACAATTTCTGCGTAAGTTTCAAAGAGATTGAGGAATCTACTTTTTCTGCCCCTATTTGGTGCAATGTTTCCCATGATCAAGTTAGCCTTTGATAGGTGCAAGGCGTAAAGTTCGGGATATGTGTCTGAAATCTCATCGATATCTTGGTAGGCCGCTAGTGCTTTTGGCATGGGTGTTATTTGCCGCCGGTTGCACGGTGAACCCGCATGTTGATCGCGAAATGTTGACTGCTCCGACAGCGGTTAGCGATGCCTATTCGCAGGTAAACATGCACCTGCGGCTTGCCACCAGTGTCGCGTCAAACGAGCAATGCAATTTTTCCGGTTGCATGGAGAGCGCGCAGTTCGACGAGCGCGTGTCGCGCATCGGCGCGCGTTTGGCCGCGGCTGCGTATGTGAAATATCCCGATCTGATCGAACGTGTTTCGGCCTTCGAATTCATCGTGGTAGATAAAGTGGAGCCGGGCACGGTTTCCACGGCTGGCGGCATGGTGGCGGTGTTGCGCCCGGTGAGCGCGGTGGCGCGTAGCGACGAAGCCTTGTCGTTCGTATTGGCGCGTGAGATCGGTCACGTGGTGGCACGTCATCACGAGGAGAATACCGGCACCAGTATCCTGGTGTCCGTGCTGGCTACCGTGCTTGCGCCGGTAACGACGGTTTTGAAAGCCCTGGCAACGGTGTATCAGGGGGCGACTACCGCCATCGCCTCTGCATCGGTGACCGCCGCTTCTTTCGCCAGTTCGAAGGTATTGATCGCCACCTACAGGCCACGGCAATTGGACGAAGCCGACAGGATTGCCTTGGAGCTGCTGTCCGCCGCAGGGATGGATACCAGTGAAGTGCGCTCTGGTTTTTCGGAGCCCGATCTGCGCGCATTCGATGAGCAATGGCTGCGCGATTTGCAAAAATCGGTCAATGGATTGGCGCAACGCGTCGTGACACCCGCGCCGCACCGTATTCCGGCCGATGCAACAACGGCGCAGGCAGCGGCAATGGTTGCCGCCCTTTACCATCCAGTTTTACGTCTGGCGACCGAGCTTCGTTAGCTTGCCCCGCACCCGATCCAGGGCGACGAGGGCATGGCTTGCCCACCGAGAGTGGGTTTCGCTCGAGCGCGAAACGTATCCGTACCGTACTACTCGGGTTGAATGCCCGCCGCCTTGAAGGCGGCGCCTGCGACGTCGAATTCTTTTTTCAACGACGCACCGAATTCTTCCGGTGTATTGCCCACCGTGGTGTAGTAATACCCTTCCAGCGTTTTTCGAAACGCTGGTGTATGAATCACCTTCATTGCCGCTGCGTGCAACTGATTGATGATCGGTCGCGGCACCTGTGCGGGCGCGACGTACCCCATCCAGTTTGCGATCAACTCCACATTGGGTAGGTCTTCATTGAGCGTCGGCAAGTCGGGCAGAGCGGAGTGACGCTTGGGGCTGGCAATGGCAAGCACTTTCACCTTGCCCGCCTTCCAGTGCTGCAACACGCTGCCAATGCTCACATAGGTGGCATCGACGCGCCCGGCGACAAAATCGGTCACCACGGCAGCGGCGCCTTTGAAGGGCACATGCAGGATATCGGTGCCGGCCGATTTGTTGATCAGCTCACCGTAGAGGTGCGGCAGGGAACCCGTGCCAAAACTGCCAAAGGTAAGTTTGCCGCGATTTTTCTTCGCGTGTTCGATGTATTCGCGGACGTTGTTAGCCGGGATTGAGGCATGCACCATCACCGCCATGGGGATATCGCCCACGTTGGTGATCGGCTGCAGATCTTTTAGCGGATCGTAGGGCAGCTTCTTGATGAGGAAAGAATTAAAAACGTAGGCCGAAGTTGTCGTCCAGGAGATGGTGTAGCCATCGGGGATAGCCTTAGCGCTGGCCTCGGTGCCGATTACGCCATTGGCGCCGGCGCGGTTCTCGAACACCAGCGGTTGGCCGAGGATTTCGCTCACGCCCTGGCTTACTTGCCTGCCTAGTGAATCGGGCACCGAGCCGCCGGGGTAGGGGAATAACACGCGGATGGGTTTGGTTGGATACGCTTGGGCAAAACTCGTTAGGGGGAAAGCGATGCACGCCGCGCCAAGCGCTGCGGTGTACAAAGACTTTGAGCGTGTTATCGATTGAGCCACGGGGGTCTCCTTCTACAGTTGTGGAATGACTTTTTCCATCAGTACGTCCATCTGCCGCATATGATCGTAAGCGGGATTGAGCAGAATATGTTGCGCGCCTGCTTCGCGCAGTGTACCCAGAACCTCCACTGCGCGAGCAGGCGTGGCCGCGAGCCCCACGTCGCTTTGATCACGGCCACCATATTGATAGCTCAATGCCGCGGAGAGTTTTTCGCATGCTTGTTGTTCATTGTCATCGACGGCGATGTAGAGGCGTTTGGATAGCCAGAAGTCGGATTGTTCGCGGCCGGCGTCAGCGAGGTAACCACGTATCTGTTTGAGACTGACCAGGGATTCGGCGGTGGAGGTGGAGCCCGCCGCCATCCAGCCATCGCCCATCCTTACAGCGCGGCGCAATGCCGGTTCCGAGTGGCCACCAAAGATCAACGGCATGTGCGGCTTTTGCACCGGCTTGGGCTTCATGCGCGCGCCATCGAGATTCCAAAAATCGCCTTGGTGAGATGGGCGTTCCTCGGTCCACAAGGCCTTCATGACCTGGATGGCTTCTTCATAACGCGCCACGCGCCGCTCGGTTGGTATGCCAAAGGCCGCGTAGTTGGCGGTACCGGCGCCAATGCCAACGCCCACGGTCACTCGACCATTGCTTAACTGGTCGACCGTCGCCAGCGCTTTGGCCAGTTGCACCGGATTGCGCGTATTGAGGATGATGACTGCAATGCCAAAGCGCAGGCGCGTGGTGAGCGCCGCCAGATGCGCGATATAGGTGACCGGTTCGAGATTGAAATTGGTGGAGAGAATGCTATCGGTGAGCCAGCCGTCCTCGAATCCCAGGCTCTCGGCTTTCAATACGTATTCGCGCAGATAGGCGTGATCCAGGGTTTCATTGGGGAAACTCTGTGGCAGAGAAATGCCCAGCGTCAAGCCACTTTTGGTTTTCATTCAATCGCTCCCAAGGTTCAAGCCAGGACGGCGTTTCTCCAACGCGAACTTTACCAAGGCCGCGCCGCGATAGATGCCGTGGACGAATTTTCCGTAGGGCAGACTGACGAATAAGGCCAGCACCGCGCCCAGGTGAACGATGAGCAGCGATCCCATCCAGGCGGTTTCGCGAAAGGCGAGAAGCGCGAGACCCGTGAGGCTGGTGAGGAACAACAGCGCGATGAACGCGGCATCCATACCGGCTTGCGATGGCGTGGCCGTGGTCGCATCTTGTTTGCGCTTTAACCACCATAGACCCGCTGGACCGATCAGCAGGCCAATGCCACCCACGGTGCCGAGAATCACCGGGAGGCTTAGATATCCATACGGTGCCTTCCAGCCAAGCGCGTAATGGTAGATCGTGCCGACGCAAGTGGCGGCGAAACACAGGAGAAACCCGTAGAAGGTGAGGTGATGAAACCAGCGACGCGCCTGCGAAGGTTGGTCATTGGGGTAGGTGCAACCCACCTGGCTATCACCATCGAGATTCTTCAATGTGGCGATATCTTTTAACGCCTCATACAAAGCGAATGGCCGGGTGAATTCGCCTAAGCGTTCACCCGCATCGCGCCAGAAATTGACAAACCCCGCGATGAGCGCAGCGAGTACAAAAAGACTTACCACGCCGAACACGCCTGCCATCGTGCCGTGAGGGAGCACGGCATAAAAATTGCCATCGGCACGTGCCTGCGTAAGCGCAGCGCCATTTCCTGCTGCCAAGGTTGCGAGAAGAAAAATTCCGGCAATGCCCAACATCAGCGCGAATGCAACAAACACGCCATTGTTATCGAACAGACGTGCAAAGGCTGCAGGCCATGCGTAAGTTTTATAGGATCTCGCGCGTATCTCGCCCAACATTTGCGGCACATTGATCGCGAATTCATGTGGCGGCGAATATTGGCAGGCGTGATAACACTCGCCGCAGTTGTGGCAAAGATTGGCAAGGTAGTTAAGGTCGGTGGCGGCAAATTCAAGCCTTCGTTCCATCGCCGGAAACACCGCGCAATAACCTTCGCAATAGCGGCAGGAGTTGCAAATGCCCATCTGGCGCGCGCCTTCGGCCATTAATGCATCGTTATCGACCGGCAGCGGCAATATAAATTCCAAAAAGGGGCCAGGCTCGATTTTTGAAAAGGGGCCAGGCTCGATTATTGAGGTGGTCAATGCTGGTTGCCTCGTATCTGGAAAATTCGAGCCTGGCCCCTTTTCTTCAGTTACGGACATGGTTCGCGGCCTCCTCTCCGGCAATGCGCCCGAATACGGTGCCGATGGTCATGCCGATACCGGCGAGGTAGCCTTTGGTGAGGATGTTGCCGGCCATGATTTCGCCGGCTGCAAAAAGGTTCTCCGCAACGTCGCCTGATTTCATTTTGATACGCGCCTCTTTAGTGACATCTACGCCTAGGTAGGTGAAGGTAATGCCTGGTCGCAGTGGATATCCATAGTAAGGCGGCTCATCAATGCGCAAGGCCCAGTGTGTTTTTTCGGGAGCAAGCCCCTCGGTGTGGCAGTTGTCCAAAATGGTGTGATCGAAGTTCCCGGGCTTCACCGCAGCGTTGTAATCGGCGAGCGTCTTCACCACGGTTTCGACCGGCAGCTTCATCAACTGCGCCAGCTCGCCGATGCTGTTGGCTTTGAATCCCGGAAACACCGGCGGCATGAAGCGGCCGATGGGTTTGCGCTCGATGATGCAGTAGCCGATTTGATCCGGTTGCTGAGCGATCAACCGGCCCCAGATGGCGTAGCGCTT
>JBJXEY010000130.1:0-3500 GCA_046153355.1 Burkholderiales bacterium | reverse complement strand
CATTCCTGCCGATCAAGCCCATACGCCGGCCCGGTTCCACCACCAGATCGACACGATCCATCAACGGCACATGGCCGTAGGCAAGCGATACGCCGCTTAATTGAATGACTGGCATGATTCCACTTTCGGTATTACAACTATGTGGTGATGCACACCAAGTATTGTATTTGTGTTTATAAAGTTTAAGATTATCTCTGTCGTGTGGTGAGTTTTATTCACCTACCGTCGATTCAAGCTCCGTCGATTCAAGCGCCGCCCTTCAACACCACCAGCGCATCCACCGCCACGCAGCCCGCCTCACCCACCAGTAAAGGATTGACGTCGATCGACTCGATGCGATCACCATATGCAAGGATCAAACGCTGCAACGCATCCAGCGCGCGAAGCACGCCTTCCATTGCCGAAGGAGCGCCAGCACTACGGCCCGCGTCGATCGCGCTGAGCAAATGACCAAGCCGCGTCTCAGAAAGACGCTTTTTCATCGCTGCGGGCGCCACCGGAATCGGGAAAAGGCGTGATTCGTTTAACGCCTCGGTGTAAATCCCACCCAACCCCACCACCAGAAAATGACCCAGGGACTGCTCCGAACTCACGCCGACGATCAATTCCGCTTTGGAGGGCTTCATCGGCTGAAGAATGAAAGGCACTAGGTCCCGCTTGAAGCCTTGCGATGACACGGCGACTTCGAGCTTGGTGTACGCCGCCAACAATGCCTTGTCATCAGCAACGCCGGCGATCACGAATCCCATCTTGTTCTTGTGCGCCACACCCGGCGCCAAGGCTTTGAGCACTACCGGATAGGCCACATCCTTGGCCGCGGCAAGCGCCGCATCGAGCGAGGCGACCACGCGACTCTCAACCATCGGCACGCCCGCTTCGCGCAACACCTCTGCGCTATCCCATTCGGAGAGCACCGTGCCAGGGGCTTTGGATGCCAACAACGGCGTAATTTTCGATAGTGCCGCCTTAGCTTTCGCGACAGACGGCATGGGATTGGCGCCGCCACCCACCACCAATTCATCCAACGTCTGGTAGTGACACGAGAGGCTATCGAAACAAGTCGAGGCGTCGTAAAACAGCGGAATGCCGTTGGTTCTATAGATAGCTTCAAGCTCGGGCGACAAACCGCCTGGCACCACCACCACGATGGGCGCACCGGTGCGTTGCTTGCGCGCCACCATGTGCGCGGCGATCAACTCCGACATTTTCGGATTGGGCAGCATGTGCGTGTACACCGCCACCGGGCCATCGAAGCCATCGGCTTCTTGTGCCTGGAAAAACGGCGTCATCCGATCGTGACCGCCCAAGGTGCTGCTATCCAGGGGATTGCGCACCAGGCCAGCGGTGTCGATGGAAGCAATGTATTCGGCTACCTTGCCTCCCCACGAACCACCCGGCTCACCGGCCAGCGGCATATTGCGGCTCTCGGCGTAATCGGCGAGCAGTGACGATCCGCCGCCAGTGGTGGCGATGCAAACCAGGGCGCGGTTGCGCACCGCCGCGTCGGCATTTTTTTCGCCGACTTGATTGTCGCTTTGCGTTTTGCTCACACTCACCTTACGGCTCAACAGCACCGCGCATCCACCTGCCAAGGCTTCGACCGACGGCACCGAAGCCACACGGCATTCTTCAAACAGTGCATCGTAGGCGCGCGCGCTACCGGCCAATCGCGTGGAATGCGCCACCGTTGCGCCAGCGCCCGCCACCGAGCGCCCGAGTTTCAATGCCACGATAGGTTTGCCCGCCGCGCGCGCACGCTCGGCCAACTGGCGAAAACGCGCGCCATCGGCAATCGCTTCGAGTATCAGACCGATCACGCCGGTGTCTTCGTCTTCAATGTAGTACTCAAGAAAATCGAGCACATTCAAATCAGCCTCGGTGCCCACCGCCACATATTTCGACAGGCCCGCGCCAAACTGCCGCAGGCGCGGCGCCACACCATTGAACAAGGCGCCACTGTGCGCGGCAATGGATATCGGCCCCGGCGTCAAGGCATCGCCATGCGAGGTGTTGTAACCCAGCGGCAACTTGGCGCTGGCATTAAAAATCCCGTTGGTATTCGGCCCGATTAATCGCATGCCGCTTTGTTTGGCAATCGCCTTGACCTCGGCTTCACGGGCGCGGCCTTCGTCGGTGCCGAGCTCCGAGAATCCGGTGACACCCATGACCACATTGCGCACCCCTGCCGCCGCGCAATCGCGCACCGATTGCACCGTACCCGCCGACGGGATCACCATCAACGCGCAATCGACACGCTTGGGCGTATCGGCGAGCGAGGCATAACAGGTGAGCCCCTCGACTTCGCCGCCAGAGGGATTGATGGGATAAATCTCCCCCGGAAAACCACAGTTTTGCAAAAAACGAATCGGCGTATTGCCGTGTTTACCGCGGGTTCGCGAAGCGCCGATCACGGCGACGGTTTTGGGATAGAAAAGGGCATGCATGGCATCGAGCATGCCGCGATTGGTGTCAGACATGGTAAAGATCCTAAAGGATTTGGTTCACGGTTTGAAACGCCGCGATGGGGAATTTCGGCGCGGGCGCAATGATAGCAGCGCCGCCATGGTGACTCGCCCTGCTACAAGGCTTTTCTGGACGGCAATGCCCAGTATTGCCCGGTCACAAGGCCTTTCTGAAGGTTAAATTGATGCGGCATCGCCCGGTTAGCGGGTGCGTGCCCTCGTGCAAGGGCTCCACACCGTGGAACGTCATGCGAGCCGGGCCGCCCCAAACGACGACATCGCCATGTTGCAAATGCAATCGGCGCGGCCGCTCCGTGCGTCGTAGGCCGCCAAACAGGAACACCGCGGGCAATCCCAGCGACACCGACACAATCGGTTGCGAAAAATCGCGCTCGTTTCGATCCTGATGCAAGCTCATCTTCGCGCCAGCCACGTAGCGATTGATGAGACAGGCATCGGGGACGAAATTCGCAAAGCCCGCTTGCGCCGCGGCACGACACGCAAGATCAAGAAACAGCGCTGGCATCGCAGGCCAGGGTTTGCCGGTGCCCGGATCGACGCGGTCGTAGCGATAACCGGTTTTATCGCTTACCCACCCGGCTTTGCCGCAACTGGCGGTGGTCACCGACATCGAATGCCCGCCCGGCGTGGTCATGCCGCGAAACGGCGCGCGTGCGGCGATTTCCTCCACCACGCCATACAACGCCGCACCTTCGCTATCGGCGAACCCCGGCAACAACACCGCGCCCAAGGCGATGCGCTCGACGATGTCGGTACCGCGTTGACCGCGAAACAAATCGGCGATTGCACCTCCGGGTGTGGTCCTCATGGAACGCGCTACTGCCTTTCCGAATCTACGCAATAGGTCATGGGAACTGATCGCATCCGACAGTCAATCGTACCGAATCAAAGTCAATCTACTTTTCATGGTACAGCCCCTGTTGAATTGACTTGGCAACAACACAACATTATAGTTGTGTCATGATTCCACCGTTTAATGAAAATGGTCTTTTGCCACCCGGCATTCACGAAGCAACC
>JBJXEY010000125.1:0-14938 GCA_046153355.1 Burkholderiales bacterium | reverse complement strand
CCCTGGATCTAGGCAAAATTCGTCCCTTGGAAAAAATGCAGTGGGCCGGCGCTGTCGATAACCTGGGCGGTCAATACATCGCGTGGCTCGCCAGTTGCATGCAAATGTCCGGAACCATTGCCAGTATTGGTTTGGCGGCGGGCATGGAGTTCAAGTCTACTGTGGCGCCCTTTATCCTTCGCGGCGTTTGTCTGTTGGGTATCGATTCGGGGTTTACGCCCATGCCCTTGCGAAGCGAGGTATGGCGGCGACTGGCAACGGATTTACGTCCCCGGCATTTGCAGGCATTAACTCGCACCATTTCATTCGATGATTTGCTGCAAGCCTTTGGCGCATTTATCGATGGCCAGGTGCGTGGCCGTACCGTGGTGGCGATTGGTGGCGAGGCTTAAGCGGGTAATATCTGGCCATGTTCTTCGCGTGACGAAGGGGAAGACATGGCAACCACCAATAAAGCGTTTCATCGCCGTTCCATCGACGATCGGGAAGGGTTTTGGCGCGAACAAGCCGCGCTAATCGATTGGCAGCAGCCATTCGAGCAGGTGCTGGATTATTCGCGGCCACCCTTCGCCAAATGGTTCTGCGGTGGCCAGACTAATCTTTGCCATAACGCCATCGACCGGCATCTCGCCAGTCGCGGCGATCAGCCAGCGCTGGTTTTCATCTCCAGCGAAACCGATCAACAACGCAGCTTCTCCTATCGGCAATTGCACGCCGAGGTAAACGTCTTTGCCGCGATATTGAAGGATTTGGGCGCCAAACGCGGTGATCGCATCATCATTTACATGCCGATGATTCCCGAGGCGGTGTTCGCGATGCTCGCCTGCGCGCGCATCGGCGCGATTCATTCGGTGGTGTTTGGCGGTTTTGCGGCAGCCAGTCTCGCCGCGCGTCTCGATGATGCACGGCCCAGCCTGATGATCACCGCCGACGCGGGCCTGCGTGCGGGGAAAGTTTTTCCGTACAAACACTTGGTGGATGAGTCGATTCGGTTGGCGAGTTCGCCGCCTGCCAAAGTGTTGTTGGTGAATCGCAAGCTCGATCCCGGCATGCAATGGGTGGCGGGGCGCGATGAGGATTTCCAGACGCTACGTGAGCGGCACGCCGACGCCAAAGTGCCGGTCGAATGGCTTGAATCCAGCGAGCCCTCTTATATTCTTTATACCTCCGGCACCACGGGCCGCCCCAAGGGTGTGCAACGCGATGTGGGCGGTTACGCGGTGGCGCTGGCCGCCTCGATGAAACATGTGTATTGCGGCGAAGCCGGTGAGACCATGTTCACCACCTCCGACATCGGTTGGGTGGTGGGACACTCGTATATCGTCTATGCGCCCTTGATCGCCGGCATGACCACCATTCTCTACGAAGGTCTACCGATTCGTCCGGATGCCGGTATCTGGTGGAAGATCGTCGCCGATTACAAGGTGGGTGTGATGTTCTCGTCTCCCACCGCAATCCGCGTGTTAAAAAAGCAAGATCCGGCGTACCTCACGAAATATGATGTCTCCTCCCTCAAACATTTGTTTTTGGCCGGCGAACCCTTGGATGAACCCACCCATAAGTGGATTGCCGAAGCATTGAATAAACCGGTCATCGATCACTACTGGCAAACCGAAACCGGCTGGCCGATATTGACATCGTTGCCGGGCGTAGAAAAAACGCCGCTCAAGTACGGCAGCCCATCGTTTCCCGCCTATGGCTATGACCTGCGCTTGTTGCGCGAGTCGGATGCCACCGATGCGGCCGATGAAGAAAAAGGCGTGGTGGCCATCGTGCCGCCGCTACCGCCTGGCTGCATGAGTACGCTGTGGGGTGACGACGAACGTTTTGTGAAAACCTATTTTTCGACCTTCAGTTCCAAGCAGGTGTATTCCACGTTTGACTGGGGCATTCGCGACAAGGAAGGTTATTACTTCATCCTTGGGCGCACCGACGATGTGATCAACGTTGCCGGCCACCGACTCGGTACGCGCGAAATCGAAGAGGCGGTGAGCGCACATGCCGATGTGGCCGAAGTCGCCGTGGTGGGTGTGGCCGATGCAATCAAGGGCCAGATACCGTTGGCGTTTGTGGTACTTAAAGATGCCGGCAAAGCGGCAAGCGCTGAACAACGTGGCGCCATGCAAAAAGCCATCATGGATACCGTGGATCGGGAACTAGGTGCGATCGGCCGTCCAAGCAAAGTACACTTTGTCACGCTGCTACCCAAAACTCGTTCGGGAAAATTATTGCGCCGTTCGATTCAAGCGCTTGCCGAAGGCCGCGACCCTGGCGACCTAACCACTATAGAAGATCCCGCCGCGCTAGAGCAAATTCGCGCTGCTCTGTAGCAGTGATTTAATAGCGAACTTTTTAATTTTTTTAGGAATAACGAGATGAAAAATAAATCCATGCTGACGCTTGGCGATGTGAAGAAAATTGTCGCGGCAGCCGAGGCGGAGGCGTTGAAGAACAATTGGGTGGTGGCCATCGCGGTACTCGATGATGGCGGTCATCCGCTGGCGATTTCGCGTCTGGATGGCGCCACGCCCCTCAACGTGGAAGTGGCCATGAGCAAGGCGCGCACCTCGGCGTTGTCTGGTCGTTCCAGCAAGATGTTCGAAGATCGTGTTGCTGCCGGGCGCTTATCCATGTTGAATATGCCCTTATTGCCATTGCAGGGAGGGCTACCCATCATTGTTGACAAACAATGCATAGGGTCAGTGGGCGTTTCCGGTGTGCAATCGCAGGAAGACGAGCAGATCGCCAAAGCTGGTATCGACTCGCTGGGGATCTAGAAGTTCACCAACATTGACAGGCGCAGCATGCGCGGCTCCACCGGATGAAAGTGGATGTCATTCTGCGGCGCGGCTTCGCCGCGTAGTTGCGATTGGTAAAAGTAGTCAATGTCGCTCGCCTTGCGGTTAAATAAGTTAAGGACATCCGCGATGAGGCGCGTTTTAGGATCGATTTTGTAACCGAGCCTGGCGTTCCATAAAAGCGTGCTGGCCGAACGCACGCTGTCGTTGGCGATCAACGGGCGCGGCCCAAAGTAGCGCATCTGCAATGTGCCCGACCAGGCGCCCAAATCGTTGACCGACGCGCCCATGGAGGCCACCTTGTTTATCGACCCGGGGATGCGATTTCCCGCGGGATCGAAGTCGCTGAATTCCGACCGCGAAACCGATAGATCTGCATCCAAAATCAACCATTCCCGTGGCCGGTAACGGTTAGACCATTCCACGCCATGACGACGCGAAGGGCGGGTGGCGGTGGTGGTGCCGGCGTCGCCCACGAACACCAGTTCCGAACCAAGATTCAGCCGCCAGATGGCGAGCGAACTTTGTAGGTTGGACACTAGCTCCGTGCGTGCGCCGATTTCCGCGCCTCGCGAACGAACCAACGCCGGTGCGGGTGTCACGGGTGTTAGCGTGACGGGGTCGACACGCGCCACGACACCCCGTCCGTCATTACTGTGAAAACCACGGCCACCGCTTAAGAAAAATTCGGTTTGCGCGAACGGGCCGAAAATAAGATTTAATTTTGGTGAGACGATTTGGTCCGTGCTCTTACCTGAATTCGCGGCAATATTGCTATTCACGTTAAAGCGATAACGGTCCCAGCGCGCGCCGGCGACGCTGCGGAACCAGTCGCTCCATTGCAAGGAGTGTTCGGCGAATCCGCCGATGCTGGTTTGCCCCACGGAATCTTCACGCACCGTGGCGAAACGCTCGCGTTGCGCGCTGCTATAAAGACCCACCGTACCGATGACATCGTGCCGCGCGGTTAAGCCGTATTTCAAGATGCTTTCCCGATCCCACAGTTTGCCAATCGTCAACCAAGTGGGGGAAACGCCATAAACAGAGCGCCGATCCGCCTGTTCAAACTGATCGCCATTAATTGGATTGTTCAGAAAATAAGTGAAATTGGAAAACAACCGCATGCGATAACGCATGGCATAGGCGTTTAACTGAAACTCGTGATCACGGTCTGTATGGCGGCGCTCGTAGGAGAGGCTGTAGCGCTGCGAGTTGCCACCGTCGCTTGCATCGACAGTACCGAGGCGATTGATTTGTCCGCTAGTGACGGCACGTTGCGGAATTTGATCGGTGGCATTCCAGCGGCCCTGATAGGCCATCAAAGTGACGCTATGGCGATCGGTGGCGGTGCCCAGCGAATAACGCAACACGCCGTTTTGTTTGCCGAATCGGGAAGGGTTCTCCCAAGGGCCGTTATTGCCCACCATCTCGATGGCATAGAGCAAGTTTCCCGTGGTCAATTCAGGCGAATCGGCCAGCAGGGCGCGGCGATAGCCAAAGCTACCCAGGGTGATATCGCCTATACCTTGTTTTAACTTATCGTAATAATGAAAATGCGCCGCGCCCGCGGAAGAAAAATCGCCTTCCTGGGCGTAGTAGGGGCCTTTCTTGTAATCGACACGCGAGATCAACTCCGGAATGAGGAAATTCAAATCCGAATAACCTTGTCCATGCGCATGTGTGGGCATGTTGACCGGCACGCCGGCCACGGAGGTGGCGAAGTCGGTGCCATGGTCAAGGTTGAAGCCCCGCAGGAAAAACTGGTTGGCCTTGCCGTCGCCGCTATGTTGCGTGACCACCACGCCGGGAACATATTCCAGGACCTCGGCAGGGCGGCGCAACGGTTTGTTCTCGATCAGTTTGGGCGTGATATAGCCTTGGCTTGCTGCGTTTGAGGTGCCTATGGCGTTCTCGTAGTGGCCGATGACTTCGATGGCGTCGGTGCGTTCGTCATGCGGGCCGTCAGCGCGAAGATCCGCTGCGAGCAATGAGGCCAGACACGCCAACGCGGGCATGCGCAATCGCTTGAATTTCATGGCGCCTGATGGAAAAATTTTATGCAGCAGTCGTGGCAAAGGCGCTAATTTCATTGGCGGGCCAGGTAGGCCCAACGCCATTTCAATGAACCGTCCCACCCCTAGAGGGCGAGGATTTTAACGTCAAATGCGCGCTCAATGAACCATATCGTGGCGATGACGCACACCAGCGCCGAGCCGCCGCCCATCACACCGACACGATAAAACCCGGTGTTCCTTAAGTAGTAGGCCAGGGGCAAAAACGCGCCGACGATGCAAAGCTGTCCGGCTTCGACCCCCAGGTTGAACCCCACCAAGGCAAGCAACAAGGCATTTTGTGGGAGGCCCAGATCGGCCAACACACTGGCAAATCCAAAGCCGTGAATCAATCCAAATACAAATGCCACCAGCCAGCGGCGCCCCTGCACCATGGGGTACAAATTGTTGACTGCCGCCAACACCACCGAGGCGGCGATACTTGACTCCACCAAACGCGTGGGAAGGGAGATGACCTCCAAAGCGGCCAAGGACAGGGTAATGGAATGCGCCACGGTGAACGAGGTCACCACTTTGAACACATCCCAGAATACCGGCATGGGTTTCGCCGCCGCAATCCATTGCTTCTCGCGATAAACCAGTACCGCAGGCAGGAGGAGCGACAAGATAAAAAGGATGTGATCGAATCCGATCCAAATATGCCAAACACCTTCGCGAATGAAGGTGGTGAATTCGCTCCATAGCGAGAGTTCGGCAAGGGTGAACTGTTGCACGGGCCGATCCGCGGCAAACACCCCGGTTCGCGTGCCCTGTGGAGAGTCGAGCTTTAACAACCCTTTGTGCTGCGTATCGAAATCGAAAAACAGGTTGTAGCGCGCTTCCAATCTATGAATTTCGCGACCACATTCAGCGGTGAAGTAGAGCACCGTGTAAGCGCCATCGCTATGGTTATCGACGCGTTGTTCACCGGCTAGTAGAGGGCAAACTGTGCCATCGGCAGAAAACGCAAGACGCGAAACAGCGTAGGCGGCGATTTCGGCATGCTTGGCTTTCAGCTCGCCCCAAGTAATTTGACCATCCCCGTCGGCGTCCAGACCTATGGCGTATTCCAGATCGCGAAGCGAGATATCCCATTGGCCTGAAATCGAGGAGGCCTGCGTGCGCAGGCTCAGGTAGCTGTCACTGGGTTTGTGGGCAAGGGCGAAATCAGGGCGTAGGCTGGCGAGAAGGAATACGGTAACCACCCAAGCTAGGTTTCGCATCATTTCGCCAGCGCTTCGAGCGCTTTGCCCAATTCCACGTGGCGCGCCTCCTGATAACGATTAAGGCGTAGCCACTCCAAGGCGGGTGCCGCAGCCAGCGGATTTTTTGCCGCCAAACCGGCCTCGAGCAAAACCAGCGCGTCGCGCGGCTCGCGTTGTAGAGCGCGCCAGTTATCCAAGGCAAGTTCCAAGGCGCGGGAAGGGTTGTTTCGCAACTGCAGCTCGAACCGCGATTCCTCGGCCAAGTGCAGGCGGTCGCCACGTTTGCTCGCGTCACTGAAGCGATCAGCCAATGCCTGAATTCGCGCAGGGGCAGTGGGCGTGGCAAGGATTTTTTCCGCTATTGCCAGACGCAGCAACAGAACATCTGAACGCACCCAGTCCTTGAGCAAGGTAACCACCTCGCGCGGGCGATTTTGCAGAAGGAGCAGGTCGGCATAAGCCGCCAGTACATAACCATCGGTTACGCGCGTGGCGATGGCGTCGCGAAAATGACGTTCCGCGCGGTCGATTTTCCCGGCACGTTGGGCGATTTCACCCAAGCGCGTCAGAACCCATTGGAGGTAGTCGGGAGTACGTTTCGGGTCCTTTTTTAGGGCAATTTCCAGTGTGTTATAGGCTTCAGCAGCTCGTCCCGTAAGACTATCGATACTGGCTTGACAGGCAGCCTGGGAGAGCGCCGAGGACACTTTGCGGCGGGCAATACATTGTTCCTGGGCATTCTTATAGTCAGCCATAACCAAGTACAAAGCCCACTTCCAGGCGTGCGCATCGGCATGTTCAGGATTTAGTTTAATTACATTGTTTAAATCATTGATTGAATTGTTAAATTCATGGCGATATTGGCGTAACAATGCGCGTGTATACAAGACTTCGGTGGGAATGGGATCTTGCAACCAAGGGCGAATAACGGCGTCCGCGTAACCAATGTAGCGGGGGTCACCTTCGGCGGTAGCCAACTCGAAATAACGTTGTGCCAGAGCCACTGCGCGGTCTGAGTCCTTCGGGTTTTGGGTCACTGCGGCACGTAATTCGCGCAGATCCCGAGCAATCGGGTCACTCGCTTTAATAGCCAAGGATTCAAGTACTTGCGAATCATTTTGCGGTAGAAATGGGGCCGCAATCACTTCTTTCGCAACACCCACACCCAGGGCAAGGACTAGACCGATGAGTCGAAAATACCCAAAATTAATTCCACAAAAATGCATCTTGCAATTGGAAAAATTCATAATATATTGATTATATGTGATTTTTAATTTTGTTACGGCTGTCAACCTCTTGCCTGGAGCGGCGTTATAGATACTGGGGGACTCAACAAATAAGCGCAAAAAGGGCGGGTTGCTGGTAGCATGTTGCCCGCCCATTGGGGCCACCCATAGGCAATTCTTACCAACCGAGGAAACAGAGGAGCACTACAAATGAAAAAACTATTGACCATTGTTATTGCCATGATGTTTGCCGGCTCGACCGGTTTCGTATTCGCCCAAGCCAAGGACGCGAAAGCTGACAAAGGCAAAGCCGAAGCGAAAAAAGACGAAATGAAGAAAGACGACAAAAAAGGTGGCGACAAGGGCGCGAAGAAGTAATAGCCCGGTCAAGCATCGAAAAAGCAGGGCTTCCGCCCTGCTTTTTTTTTTCGAACCCTTCTCCTGATAGGGGCTTTCCCCAACTGCGAATTTTTTGCATCCTATATAGCGGATATTGCATTCTTATGGCGCGCTGGTAATATGCACGGGCTTCGGAATCAATCCAAGCAATTTTGCACAACAAATCGGGGAGTTTACAGATGAAAAAGATTTTTGCCGCTGTGTTAGCCATGATGTTTGCAGTGTCCACCGGTGCTTTCGCCGCGTCCCATGCCAAAGCTGATGGCAAGGACATGAAGAAAGACGAAATGAAGAAAGACGCCAAGAAAGACGATATGAAGAAAGACAAGAAGTAATCAGTCTTCTCAGATCGGAAAACAGGGCTTCGGCCCTGTTTTTTTTTGCCCGCTCGGTATAGAAAATTCAAGTAGCAATCCCAGTGCGATACGACATTTTCTGTAGAGTCGTCGATAACTTCGGCGACGCCGCGGTGTGCTGGCGGCTGGCTAGGCAACTAGCGAACGAGCAGGGTCATGTAGTGCGCTTGTGGCTTGATCAGCTCGCGGCATTGGCCATTCTTCGACCAGAGTTGGATCGCAATGCATCTCACCAATCGTTCGATTCGGTCGAGGTAATCCAATGGTCATCGGCAGTGGGTTTTGAAGACACTGGCGATGTCGTCATAGAGGGCTTTGGATGCGGGCTGCCCAATCTATATATGCAATCAATGGGGGCGCGCACAAACAAGCCTTTGTGGATCGTGCTCGAATACTTGAGCGCCGAAGCCTGGGTCGCAAAGCATCACGGCTTGCCATCGCCGCATCCAAGTATCGCGGTGCCCCGTTACTTCTTTTTCCCTGGGTTTTCGCGCAACACCGGTGGACTGCTTCGGGAATCCCATTTGCTTGGCAGGCGCGAAGCATTTCTTGCCGATGGCAACGCGCGAAGGTCGCTGTGGGCAGAACTGGGTTTCCCGGCACCTGACCGTGAGCAAATTGCGGTGTCGCTGTTTGGTTATGACAACCCCAATGCGGGCGCGCTAATCGACGCATTCGCCAAGAGCGCTAAGCGGATTGTTGCGGTGGTGCCGCCCTGTCGCTTGCGGCAACAAATTTGCGCGATACCTGGTATAGGGCAAAGGCAAGATGGCGACTCACTGCGACGAGGCCAACTGGAGCTTCGATTCATTCCCTTTCTTCCCCAACCACGCTACGACGAGTTGTTATGGGCATGCGATTGGAATTTTGTCCGCGGCGAAGACTCGTTCGTGCGCGCCCAATGGGCGAAGCTGCCGTTCGTGTGGCACATTTATCCGCAAAGCGAGCAGGCGCATATTAAGAAACTTGACGCATTTCTCGATCTGTATTTGGACGGCCTGGATGCACGCAATGCGGTCGCTCTTACCGGATTGTGGCGCGCATGGAATGGCTCGGGACAATTGATCGATCATTATTGGAACCAGTTATGCGAGGCGCGCGATACCCTGCGCCGGCATGCGCAAACATGGGGTGACCAACTCGCCGACATGCCCGATTTAGCCGCGAATCTCGCCAATTTCTGCTCGGAACGGCTAAAATAGCGCGCTTTATTTCGCACTCTCGGATTCAACATGAAAATCGCTCAGGAAATACGCTCCGGCAACGTCATCATGGTCGGCAAAGACCCGCAAGTGGTGCAAAAAGCCGAATTCAGCAAATCCGGCCGCAATGCATCGGTCGTCAAAATGAAGTTGAAGAACCTGCTCTCGGGTACCGCGACTGAAGCGGTCTACCGCGCCGACGAAAAGTTCGACTTGGTGATGCTGGAGAGGAAAGATGTCACCTTCTCCTATTTTGCCGAACCTTCTTACGTATTCATGGACGCGGAGTTCAATCAATTTGAAGTTGACGCTGAGAGCATGGGCGACGCGTTGAATTACCTCGAAGAAGGACTCCCAGCGGAAATTGTGATCTATAACGAGAAACCCATTGGCGTGGAAATTCCACAGACCTTGGTTCGCGAAATCACCTACACCGAACCAGCGGTTCGTGGCGACACCTCGGGAAAGGTGCTCAAGCCAGCAAAACTCAAAACCGGTTTCGAAATTCCCGTGCCGTTATTTTGTGCTACCGGTGACAAAATCGAAATCGATACACGAACTGGTGAATACCGAAATCGCGTCAAGGGTTGATGTATATCCAGTTTTAAATGCCCAGTTTTTATAGCGGCGCAAAATCGCAATTAATCAGGAGTCATGATGTCCGAACTAACGCTAAAACAAGCGAACACCATTGTTGATAAAGCCATCGCCAAAGCACGCGAGATGAAGATCAACCCACTTTGCGTGGTGGTGGTGGATGAGTCTGGTCACGTCAAAGCCTCGCAACGCGAAGATGGCGCCAGCATGTTCCGCTTCGATGTAGCATTAGGCAAAGCTTGGGGAGCGGTCGCGATGGGCGCCTCCAGTCGCGCGCTGGGCAACCGCGCCAAGGGAAACCCCAATTTTTTCCTCAGTTTGGCCGCGACGGCTGAAGGCAAGTTTCTGCCGCAAACCGGTGCCGCGCTGATTCGTAATGCCAGTGGCGCAATTATTGGTGCTGCGGGTGCGAGTGGCGGCACCGGCGAAGAGGATGAAGAAGCCTGCGTCTATGGCATTGAGCAAGCCGGCCTCAAGGCCGACGCCGCGCCATAGAGCGTTATTACGCACGAATCAATCCGATTGCTTGACTGGCCACTCAAACATCCGGCCGCTTATAGGCCGGATTAGTGCCGCCTTTCTGCGATTTGAGGTACGCCTCGATATCGGAAACAGGATCCATACCCCGCGCCTGTCGTGCGCCGACCAGCTGATCAACGCGCATGGCTTCCTTTAGCGACAGGTCTCGGCCCATCTGCACCGCGATCTTGTGATGCTGCAAGGGCACCGCATGCCGCGAGGCAATTTCCTTGGCGTATGAATTGGTGGTGCTCTCCAATTCTGCATCGGGCGTGCACATGGAAATCAGGCCCAATCGATCCGCCTCGATCCCCGTAACATTTCTCGCCGTGAGCGCCATGAAGGCCGCTTTTTTAATTGGCACGCCGGAGTGAAACAGGGTGCTGGTGGCGATTTGCCCAAAGCTGCCTCGAGGCATTTCGGGCATGCCGATTTGCGCGGTTTCAGCGGCGAACACCAGGTCGTGGGCGTTCATCAGCCCCAATGATCCGCCCAGGCAATAGCCATGCACTTGGGCAATGAGGATTTTGGGATAATCAAGCAGTGCTTCGGTCAGCCGAATGGTGATGGTGGGCCGATCCCAATGAGCCAGCTTTCCATGGCTTGCACCACGAAGAAAATGCAAATCCAGACCCGCGCTGTAAACCGGTCCAGCGCCGCGCGTAATGATTACCTTGATGTCGTCATCGTCGCGCAATATTTCCAGTGCTTCGAAAAAAGCCACCACCAAAGTCCCGGTCAACGCATTACGCTTATCCGGGCGATTAAGCGTGATCCTCGCAATCCCGTGGCCGTCCATGCGATCCAGGATCAGCTCTGGCCAGGTTTTGATATTTGTCCATTGTTCGCTCATGATGTTCCTCGAGGTAAGCAATCGTTAATCGAAAGGCAAATTATCCCGTAATATGTCGCGCGCCAAGAGGTGGGGTCGTAGAGACAAAAATGCAGAATCGATGCGACTTTTACGAACACTAGGCAACGTTTTTGATGGAGAGGAAAACCAATGGCGGATGCCAAATCTAGCGCGACCGGCCTGGAAGGTGGGGCAATCATTAATGCGATCAAACAAGCGGGAATACGCTTCGTTGTGGCGCTGCCTGATCGCACCATCTCCGAGAAGGTGCTCAAACCGATGCTGGAAGATCCCGACTTCCAAGTGGTGCAGGTGTGCAAGGAAGACGAAGGTTTGTCGATCTGCGCGGGCCTGCACAGTGCCGGGCATCGCTCTCTGATGATGATGCAATACACCGGCTTGCTCGACTCGGTGAACGCTTTGCGTGGCGTGGCAATGGAAGGTAAAAATCCTATTTGTATGTTGGTGGGCTTATTAGGCAAGGAGCCCGGCGTGCCGCCCAAACAGTCGGCGCGTTATGGGCTACGTATCGTCGAGCCGGTGCTCGAGGCCATGAACATCACCCATCACCTGGTAGAGACTAATGGCGATATCGAGAAAATCGGCGCGGCGATAGAAAAATCTTACGGCGAATCGTCGCCCGTGGTGCTGCTGGTGGGAGCCTCGCCCAAATGATGAAGCGCGACGATTTTCTTAAAGTTTTGGCCAAACACCGCACTGAAGAAGTGGTGGTTGCGGTGTACACCGCAGCTCAGGAATTCATTCAAATATCGCCGCATCCACTGAACTACACGTTTACTGGCGCAATGGGGCAGGGCTCCTCGCATGCATTAGGTATTGCCCTGGGCCGGCCGGATAAACGCGTCATCGTGCTGGATGGCGACGGCAGTTTATTGATGAATTTAGGCACCTTGGTGACCATTGCACACGCGGCGCCGAAGAATCTATTGCATTGCCTTTGCCGCAATGGAAGCTACGAAACCAATGGCGCCGTGTCTATTCCAAATCGTGAAAATTTGAGTTTTCCGGCCATGGCTACCGCGGCTGGGTATAGGCGTGCGCTCAGTATCTCCTCGCTTGAGGACTGGGATCGTCAATTGCCGGGATTGTTGGTTGAACCGGGTCCAGTATTCGTTGATATCGAAATGCAAAAAGGCGCCACCTACAAAGAGGATTTCGAGCGCCTCTACGACCCCTCTTTTCGGGACGCATTTCGTCGTGCCTTGGCTGCGTCTAAGTAGCCCCACGGCGAAGAATTGCTGGTAAATTGCGCGCAAGCGCATTCGCGATTTTTGAGAACAAGAATGGTTTATGTCTGAATCCAAAAACTGGGCGTTCCCCGCCAATTTGCAGCCTACTGCGCAAGATCTGACCTGCGATCTGGATCAGGTGCTCGATTCGGTCGTGTCCTTGCGCGCGGAAATTCCCGAGGATGCGTTTACTGCTTCGTTTTTGGGAACCGAGCGCACAGGCAGTGGCGTGGTGATATCCGAAGACGGATTGATTCTGACCATCGGCTATCTCATTACCGAGGCGCAGTCTATCTGGCTGACCGCCAACAACGGTACGGTAATGCAAGGCCATACGCTCGCCTACGATCAAGCAACCGGTTTCGGTCTTATCCAGCCGCTGGGACGGTTAAAGTTGCCCATGCTTAATTTCGCCTCGCTTGAATCCACTGAAGCTGATGACGACGTTTTCGTCATTGCCTACGGCGGTCGATCACACGCGTTGAAAGCGAAGGTTGTCGGCAAACGCGAATTCGCCGGCAATTGGGAATATGTATTGGACGAGGCATTATTCACCGCACCAGCGCATCCCCACTGGAGCGGGGCGGCGGTGATCGATGAATTTGGGCGGTTACTCGGGATTGGCTCGCTGCTGGTACAGGAGGCACGCGAAGAGGGACAAAACCTGCAGGGCAATATGTTCGTGCCAGTGGATATTCTCAAACCGATTCTCGAAGATCTCAAAAAATACGGCAAAACCTCGGCACCTTCCAGACCGTGGCTCGGTCTATATGTCGCCGAGGCAGACGGACACTTGGTGGTCAGCGGCATAACTGAAGGTGGCCCCGCCGCGAAAGCCGGCTTAAAACCCGGTGATGTCATCTTGAGCGTAGCCGGCGGGCGTCCCACGGGCATCGCCGATGTGTTTCGGCGCTACTGGGCGCTTGGTAGCCCGGGAGTCGAAGTTCCGCTTACGGTGTTACGCAAGGGCGCACGCAGCGATTTTCTGGTGCGCTCGGCCGAGCGCGGCGCATTGCTTAAGAAACCATCGCTGCATTGATCGTCGCAACGGCGGTTGAACCAGCCTTAGAGACCTTCAAGCTGGTGCTAGATACCAACGTAGTACTGGACCTCCTGTTGTTCGATGACCCTCGAGTTAGGTGCTTGGCCGAGGGCATCGCAGCGACGAGACTAAGCGTTGTCACCGATGCCCATTGCACTGAAGAATTGCGCCGTGTACTGCGTTATGCAAACTTCGCGTTGTCAGACGCGACTCAGGCGGCGCTGTTGCACCGGTACCTTGGATTTGCCCATGATGTCGAGGGCAGGCCAGCCGCGACACATCACCTGCGCTGTAGCGATCCCGACGATCAAAAATTTCTTGACCTCGCCTGGACTACAGAGGCGCATCTGCTAACGCGAGACAACGCTTTGTTGTCGATTGGCAAGCGCTACGCGGCGAAACGTGGCAAACGTATCACTACGCCGGATATTTTTTTCGCCGGCACCGCATAGCCCTGAACATCTGGCGCCACACATGTCGGCCGGCAGCAATCTGGGGCATAATTTCGCTTTCGCGTGTCGATCCCTATTGAACGCGCGCCGCCGCGAGATATACCCCTGGAGATAACAATGGCAAAAATACCCGCAAAACTGCACGAACCCATCAGCAAGGCGTTTCCCGCGAACGTATGCCTGGTCGGCACGGTTTTGCCCAATGGATTCGCACAGGTCACGCCGCGCGGCAGCGTACTGGTATTCGATGACGAGCATTTGATGTTGTGGGAACGCGGCAAAGGTTCCACCACGGAAAACATGCAGGACGGCTCAAAGGTGACGGTCTATTTTCGCGATCCAAAATTGCGCGAATCAGGCGTGTTGCCTGCTGGTGGCGTGGCGCGTTTCTATGGCACCGCGAAAATTCATAAATCGGGTCCCATCGTCGATCAAGTATGGGCAAAACTAATACAACCGGAAAAAGATCGCGACCCGGAGAAAAAAGGTTTCGCGGTATTGATCAAGGTGGATCGCGCGGAAGATCTGGGTGGCAAACCGCTAGCCGAATAAGTCGATTGTCACATCGGCCCAGGCTCCGACATTGCCTGGCGCCCTTGGGTAAAGTACCCAATAAACATCTGTTGCAATGCAGGTAAACGAAGTAATTATCAATAACGAGGATTTGAAATGATTATCGATTGTCACGGCCACTACACCACCGCCCCCAAGGAACTGGAGGCATATCGCAAAGCCCAGCAAGAGGGTTTGAAAGATCCCAAACATGTTCCCGCCAAGGGTTCGCTTGGCATCAGCGATGACCAGATTCGCGAAAGCCTGGAAGGCGCGCAGTTGAAAATGCAACGCGAGCGCGGCTCCGACATGACGATTTTTTCGCCGCGCGCGGTGGGTATGGGTCATCACATCGGCAATGAAACCACCAGCAAAAATTGGACAGAGCATTGCAATGAACTGATTCATCGCGTGGTGGGCCTCTATCCGGAGAATT
>JBJXEY010000121.1:0-3245 GCA_046153355.1 Burkholderiales bacterium | reverse complement strand
TGGTGTTGAAAAATGTGTATTTCGACACCTGCGTTTATCACCAGCCCGGTATCGATTTGCTCACCAAGGTTATTCCGGTCGATAACATCTTGTTTGCCTCGGAAATGGTGGGCGCGGTTCGTGGCATCGATCCGCGTACTGGCCACAATTACGACGACACCAAGCGCTATATTGACAAAGTTGATTGGCTTAGCGCCGCGGATAAAGAGAAGATTTTCTCCGGTAACATCAAGACCGTTTTTCCTCGATTCAAGGGCTAATAGCGTTTCTCTGGCGTCACCATCACTCAAAGGAGAGGGAACCATGGCAACCATTCGGCACATCGCGATTTTTTCCGATAATCCCGCGAAGCTCGCGGAATTTTATGTCGATGTCTACGGCATGAAAATCACCGGCGAGAGCCAGGGCGATGTGTGGGTTACCGATGGTTACATGGATGTGGCGCTGATCATGCGCAAGACCGAAACCTCGCCCAAACCCGGCATCCATCATTTTGGCTTCACCTTGGAAGCCAATGAAAAGGATGCCGTCTACGACAAAATGAAAAAACGCAATCTCTCACCCTGGGACCCGCGGGTGGAAAATCCCACCATCGTGCGCCCATTCGTCGAGGATGCGGGGCGCGACCCTGATGGCAATCGTTTCGATCTTTCCACCGGCAAGCGCGAGATGGAAGAAGAGAAACTGAAGCACCAGCAGCCCGAAACCGTTTGAATACGTTCGGTGGCGAGTTAGTTCTTCAGATGTGCGGGCTCGCGTAAAGATCGCGGATTAACAATAATCGTCGATCCCTTCAATTCAATGTGACCTTGCGCCGCGAGGTTGCTCAATACCCGGCTGACCATCTCTCGCGAGGCGCCAATTAGTTTGGCGATGTCCTGCTTGGGTAATTTGGTTACCTGAGTCCGCCCATTAACTGTTTCGGCCATCTCCAAAAGAATCCTTGCCACACGACCGTGCACGTCCAACAATGCAAGGCTGCCAATTTTGCTGTTGGCGCCTCTGAGGCGCTTGGCCAATCCACGTTGCAAGGCCAATACCAGGTTGAAATTGCCTTTGAGACAAGCGCCAAAGTCCTTTTTGGAAAGGATGAGCAACTCGCATGCTTCACGCGCGCTTACCGTCGCCGAGCGGGGCATATCGTCGATCAGCCCCATTTCGCCAAAATAGTCTCCTTGCTTCAGGATATCGAGGATGACCTCGTCACCATGCTGATCCGAGACCACTACTTCGACCGCGCCCGAAACGATGATGAACAAGGAAGCCGTTTGTTCTCCAGTTTTTAATATCCGTTCGCCACGCGGATAACTTTTGCGCTGAATAACCTCGGCTAGTTCCCCCAATCTGCCCATCCGGGAGAGTTGAAAACAAGGGCACGTTACGAATCAATACACGGGATACGCCAGAATTTTCGCGATCACTGATGGCCGATTTGGATTTTGCGCCCGACGCGAGCGAACGTGCCAATGTCGATTTTCGCGGACTTGGCAAACGCGAAGTGGCCATGCTACTCGTAGCTGGGGAAAAGCCGTCCGGTTTCGACGCGCTGCGCCGAACCGCGGAAAAACACCAAATATTTGCAACCATTAGGAAAACGCGCCGTATGCCGGCTACCCGTAGGCCGCCAAACAAAGTTGCCTGCCACGCATTCGCCAGAATCATCCACCATCGAGCCTTCCAGGATGTAGGTCTGCTCGAATCCGGTGTGCACGTGATCGGGAATCATCGAACCGGGGCTCGCGTCGAACAAACACACCGACTCCTTTTTCTCGTCGTCTTTGTACAACCACTTCATTTTGATACCAGGGATCGATTCGTCCCAAGGCATGTTGTTCAAGTCGACAAAGCGCGAGTCGGTGGGTTTCAACCCTTCGTGAGACGGGTAATTGGGCGTTTTGCCTGTCATGTCGATGTCCTTTTCGTTTCTATGCAGCGGAGCGCAGCCGCTGGGTTGCCGCGCCATCTAAGACGCCATCGTCGCTGCAAGCAACACGATAGGTATCACGCGCGGCTTTATTGCTGATATAGCCTTGTTTTACGTCACGCGCCACGCGTTCCGGGTCGCGTGTTTCGGGCGCGCCAAAACCGCCGCCGCCACCCGCATGCAGGGTGAAGGTATCGCCCGCCTTGAGACGCATATTGAATACCTTGCCGTTGACAAATTCTCGATCCTTGCCTTCGATGGTCATGGTCACCTGGTTGCCCTTGCCCGAATGTCCGCCTTCCAGACCCCAGGGCGGGCAATTGACGCGTTCCATTTGTGTACCCACCGACACATTGCAGCGCGCCTCGACAACTTTCTCTGCGCCCAGTCCTCCACGGAAACGTCCGGCGCCGCCGGAGTCTTGACGCAGTGCATGACGCCGAATCAATACGGGGAACTTAACCTCGGTTTGTTCGCAAGGGGCGTTATGCGTGTCGCCGTCATTCTGGCAAACCGTAGCGCTCATGCCATCCTCGGTCATCTTCGCGCCCCAGCCTCCACCCATCGGGCCGCCGGTGCCGCCGATAAATAAGCGGCCATCCTTAGGATTTATACCGTTCACATAGCCTGAGACCAGATCGGCGAAATGGCCTGCAATAGTTCGATCAGGAATGGCCTTGGACATCGCTTTGAATACCGTATCCACCACGGTCATGGGAACGGTCATCCAAACACGCATTGCTGCGGGCCTGACCGCGGTCACCACCGTGCTGTCACCCAATATGACCTTCAAGGGCCGCAGGCTGCCTTCGTTCACCGGATAGTCGGTGGGCGAGGTGAGGCATTTATAGGCGACTTGCGCGCAGCCGTAACCGGTAGAGGGGCCTGAGTTATAGAAGCCGCGCACCTGTTTGCCGATTTCGGAAAGGTCGATGGTCATCTCCTCGCCTTTTTTAATCACCTTAACGCGGATCGGAATGCGTTTTCCCACTTCGACACCGTCGTCATCCATATAGGACTCGGCCTCGTACACGCCATCGGGAATGGTGCGAGTGCGGGCACGCGCGGCCGCCTCGGAGTTGTCCATGATATTGCGAATCGCATCCAGCACCGGCTCGCGGCCGTAGCGGGCAAGCAGTTCGCTGAAACGTTTTTCACCGGTTTTCAAAGCGGTGATCTGCGCGCGCAAGTCGCCCACGGCTTTTTCCGGGATACGCACATTCATCATGATGATATCCACCAGATCCTGATTCACCACGCCAGCCTTCTGGTACTTGACGATGGGGATCTGAATGCCTTCGGAATAGATATCGGTGGTCAT
>JBJXEY010000118.1:0-2779 GCA_046153355.1 Burkholderiales bacterium | reverse complement strand
CCGAAATGATGCTGGAATTTTCCGTGAAAGACTCAGGCATAGGGCTCACCGGCGAAGAACTATCGAAGCTCTTCCAACCGTTCACCCAGGCCGACAACTCCACCACGCGAAAATATGGCGGCACCGGATTAGGCCTATCGATCTCGCGCCAGTTGGTGGAATTGATGGCAGGAAGCATTGGCGTTGTGAGCGAGGTTGGCAAAGGAAGCACCTTCTCCTTCACCGTGAAATGCCAAACCTTGGCGCCTAAATCCGAGTTGCCCGAATCGCGCAGCGCGCTCTTGCAAAACAGGCGTGTGTTGGTGGTGGATGACGATGAGGATTTTCTTCGGGTGATGCGTTTGCGCTTGAGCAACTGGAATATGCGTGTCTTGCTCGCTGCAAACGCCACGGAGTGTTTGCTCGCGCTCACGACCGCGGCGCGCGAGGGCGATCCAATCGAGGTGGTTTTAATCGATTGGAAAATGCCGGGCGCCGATGGGCTGGAAGTCGCCAGGCGCATTCGTCGCGAGATGGGCGAGGGACTGACGCCAAAGATGATTCTGGTCACCGCCTATCGCGACGCCCGTTTGGGCGAAGCGGAGTTCCTGCGAGACTTTTCCATCGTCGTGCATAAACCCGTCGCCCCCTTGGTGCTGTTCGACGCGTTGACCAAGCTGATCGAGCCCGCTTCGGCAAGAAAAACCATCGGCCGCGCGCCCGACCTTGGCAAAAAACGCATCCTGCTCGTCGAGGATGACGAACTCAACCAGGAAGTCGCGTTAGGCATACTCGAACCGACAGGTGCGAAGGTGTCGGTAGCGAACAATGGCAAGGAAGCCATCGCGGCGCTGTCGCGCGAAC
This sequence comes from Burkholderiales bacterium, assembly GCA_046153355.1. Taxonomy (GTDB): domain Bacteria; phylum Pseudomonadota; class Gammaproteobacteria; order Burkholderiales; family SG8-39; genus 2-02-FULL-62-17. Next base: position 1,936 of record JBJXEY010000118.1, on the reverse strand, counting down.
CATTCGATGCGGTGTTGATGGACTTGCAAATGCCGGTGATGGGCGGCCTTGAAGCCACGCAACTATTGCGCCGCGAACCGGCATTCGCGAATCTGCCCATTATTGCGATGACCGCGAGCGCCATGGCCGGAGAGCGGGAGCGTCTGATGGAGGCCGGAATGAGCGACTACCTGGCAAAGCCAATCAATGTCGCGGGGCTGTACAACACGCTGGCAAAATGGCTCGATCCGCAAAGCGACCAACGCCGCATCAAGGACCTATTCCAATAATTGGTGCAACTATTCAGGCTTGATGCCAATCACTCTGGCCATAGACTCCGCCGCCGCGCGATCAACACGCAAGAAGGAGGCGAACTCTTCAACCGGACGCCCCGCCGGGGCCTCCGGCTCCAAGCCCACCGAGGACATAAATTTCTCACGAAACTCCGCAGTCGCCATCATCTTCGCCACTTCCGTATTGATGCGTTGAATCGTCACAACGGGAAAGCCAGCGGGGGCGAACAGGCCGGTCCAATTGCCGATCTGCAAACCGATGCCGGCTTCCTTGAACGAGGGCACGCCTGGCAGAAACGGCGACGGCCCTTCGCCAATCACCGCCAATACACGTATCTTGCCGGCCTTGGCCATTTGCACGGTGTTGCCGGTGCTGTAGATGGCGATCTGCGTCTCACCAGCCACCATGGAAGTAAACGCCTGCCCGGCGGTTTTGTACGGCACATTGAGAAAGGAAAGATCTCGTGTGCTTTTCAGCCATTCGAGGTACAGATGGCTATTGCTGGTCGGACCATAGGTGGCCCAGTTGAGCGAGCCGGGTTTGGATTTCGCCAATTCGAACAATTGCGTGACATTCCCTGCCGAGAGCGACACATTCACCGACAGGGCGCTGCGCAATGACCCCAGATGCACGATGGGCAAAAAGTCTTTCGCCGGCTCATAGGGAAGCTTGGCCACCATTACCGGGTTCTGCGAGATGGCTTGTGCGTTAAAGCCACAAATCGAATAACCGTCGGGCGCCGCGCGCATACAGGTCTCGGCGCCAAGAATGCCGTTGGCCCCGGCGCGATTTTCGACAACAAACGCCTGCCCCAGCGTCTGCGTGAGCATTTGACTGGCACCACGGGTGACGATATCAGTGGGGCCACCAACCGGTGCCTGCACGATCACGCGCACCGGCTTCGCAGGCCAGGGCTGCGCGTAGGCAATTGAGATACCTAAACCCGCGATTGCCGCCACCCAAATTCGCACCGATAAAAAACGGTTTCGCATTTACATTTATCCTATTATTAGTTTATTAATGCCGTTTAATCCACGTCATGTATGGGACAGAATAATTATTCTATTAAATTAAAGTCAGAATTGGTCGAGCGATACAAAACCCTGGTCCTGATGACCTGCCGTGAATCATCCACGCCCGATGAGTTCCTCGGCCATCAATTTCAGCGCCGCGAGCGCAAATGCGCGCATGTTCGCGGCGCGATCACTGTGGCCGGTTTCAATCACCAGAGTTTTCTCCGCTGGCCCGGCAAGGGCAACACAAGTCCTCCCCGCGTTGTAGCCATAACGGCTGCCGGAAGGTCCGGCAGTACCGGTCTCGGCGAGTCCCCAGGTTGCCGATAGGCGTTCGCGCGCGGTACGCGCCAGGAGCAATGCATAGGCTTCGGTGGAGGGCGTAATACCTTGCAACGCTTCGACCGGCACCTGCAAAAACGCCTCGCGCGATTGGCGCGTGTAGGCCACCGCACCACCCAGAAAATAAGCCGAGGCACCGGGAATCTCAAGGAGCGCCGCAGAGATCAAACCGCCCGCGGAGGATTCCGCTACCGCCACGGTTTGCTTTGCTTTGGTCAGCGCCTGCGCAATCGCCGCGGCATGGAAAGCCATATCGTTTATCGAGGTCATCGCGCTCACTCCGGTTGCCAGCCCACTTCACGGGTCAT
>JBJXEY010000099.1:0-6023 GCA_046153355.1 Burkholderiales bacterium | reverse complement strand
AGGCCCTACAACGATCTGCCGCCTCTGCCACCCGCGAATGAGGTGGAAACGGCCGCAGTGCTCAAAAAAAATATAACTGCGAGCCGTGCGTTAGCCGAGCTAAAGGGCATGGCGGAACGCATGCCTAACCAGGTCATGTTGATCGATAGCCTGGTGTTGCAGGAAGCACGGGCATCCTCGGAAATTGAAAACATCCTTACCACCAATGACGAGATCTACAAGGCCGCATCTGACGATGCCCGCCCGGCCAGCCCGGAAACCAAGGAGGTGTTGCGCTATCGACAGGCGTTGAATTACGGCTTTCAACAAATCAAAACGCGCCCCCTAGCGACTGGCATATTTGTCGAGATTGCGCAGATCATCAAGGAAACGCAGTTCGATGTCCGCCGTGTACCAGGTACTCGAATTGCGAATGGAAGAGGTGAAACGGTCTACACCCCTCCTGAAGGTGAATTCGTTATCCGGGATAAATTGCGCGATCTTGAGAATTTTATGCATGGCGACAGCCATCTTGACGCGCTGGTAAAAATGGCGCTGGTCCACTACCAGTTCGAAGCGATTCACCCGTTCTCGGATGGCAATGGGCGCACTGGCCGCATTTTGAACATCCTGTATCTGGTGGATAGGGGACTACTCAATCTGCCAGTGTTATACCTTTCACGCTACATCATTGACCACAAGGCCGCCTATTACGACGGCCTAAGGCGCGTTACCGAAGAGGGCGTATGGCAAGACTGGGTACTCTACATGCTTGATGCGGTAGAGCAAACTTCGAAACAGACGCACGCGCAAATCACCGACATTCTTGCATTGATGGAATCGGTCCGTGAGCGGGTGCAACGCGAAGCGCCCGGCATTTACAGCAAGGACTTGATCGAACAAATTTTCAAGCAACCCTATTGCAAGATTCAGTTTCTTCAGCGGGCTAATATGGGAACCCGCCAGACCTGCGCAAAATACCTACGGGAATTGGAAAAACTGGGAATCCTGGTGGGCCAGAAGATTGGTCGGGAGGTCTATTTTATAAATCGCGGCTTATTCGAGGTTCTGACCCGGTGAGATAAGCATCACGACCAACGTTGCCAAACCGCCCACATATGTTCGTTTTTTTGTATTTTTTTAACACTTCTCAAATATAAGTACAAATAGCCGACATATCGCCAACCTTTTGTTATTCCAAGGAATAACCCATAGTGAACGCACAGAACGAACAGATCAAATTCCCTAACCGGCACCAAAATGGGCCCGCACTTCTCTATATTGATGACCGCCCGAACGAAGGTGTTTTTCGCGTGCATCGCGACATCTACACCGACCCCGCCCTGTTCGAACTGGAGATGAAGTTAATTTTCGAGCGCACCTGGAATTATCTGGCGCTTGAGTCGGAGATTCGCCATCCGCACGATTTTGTGACCCGTTATATCGGTCGAACGCCAGTTATTGTCAGCCGTGGCGCAAAGGGCGAAATCGGTGCCTTCATCAATGCTTGTCGGCACAAGGGCGCGACCGTATGCCGCATGGAATCGGGCAATACGCGTTATCACGTCTGCCCCTACCACGGCTGGGCCTACGATTCCTCGGGAAAAAACGTCGATATCAAGGATCGCAAGTCCGGCTGTTACGCCGCGGCGTTCGATGCGGAAAACCACGACCTCATTCCCGTCGCGCGCATTGCCAGCTACAAGGGCATGATTTTCGCCAGTTTGTCAGCCGATGTTCCGGAATTAGATGAGCACTTGGGCGAGTTGAAGTTCTTTCTCGATCTGCACATGGATCAATCGCCGCAAGGCATGGAAGTGATCCCTGGCCGCGCATGGTATAGCTATCGCGGCAACTGGAAAATGCAAGCGGAGAATGGCAACGATCCATATCACGAGACCTCCACGCATGGATGTTTTGCAGCCATTCAGGAGCGGCGTCTCAAAGGCCTGGGCAATGTCGAGGGCCGGCAGGTGGATTGGAAAAAACGCGCCGCAGCCGACAGCGGCACTTTCGAGCTGGGTTCGGGCCATTCGAGCGTGTGGATCAATTGCCTGGAACCGGAAAAACGCGCGCTCTACCCGATGCTCGACGAAGTACGCCAACGCGTTGGGCCGGTGAAGGCCGATTGGATGCTGAAGCAACGCAACGCGGTGTGTTTTCCCAATCTGCAAATTGCCGATCATGTGGTGCCGCAATTACGCGTGATTCGCCCGGTGGCGGTGGACCTAACGGAACTTCGCAGCTACGTGCTCGCCCCCATCGGCGAAGCGGCAGCCTCGCGCGCCGCGCGTCTGCGTCAGTTCGAGGATTTCATCAATCCTTGTGGCTTCGCCACGCCGGATGACGTGACCATGTTTGGCGAGTCGCAAAAGGCATTAGCTGCGACCGGGATCGAATGGCTGCAGGCGCATGCGCGTGGCATCGCCGCGCTGCCTGACGGTTCACGCGGCTTAGACGGCGCAATGGGGATCAACGCGCTGGCTGCGGTGCGGGGTGAGTTCGAGATGCAGCCGGAAACCGCCACGCATGCGTTTTATCGCGAATGGTCGCGACGCATGCAGCCCGGGCTATTGAGCGCCAACGGCTCTCCTTGACCAACAAAGCCTCATTTTGATCCCATAATTAGATCAATAGTTATCATTGATGTCCGTCTGCTCTAGGTCTGAAATTATTTTTTAAGGAATTACAATGGATAACCAAATTCCATCGTCACGCCATTGCGACCCCATTTCAACTCAGGAATTGGAGCGCCGTTGGGCGGCCGCTCGCAACGCCATGCGCTCGTCTGGCATCGATGCGTTGGTGATGCAGGGCGCGCAGGATTTCATGGGCGGCTATGTGCGTTGGTTCGCCGACCAGCCGGCATTGATGGGTTATCCACGCACCATTATTTTTCCACAAGAAGGCTTGATGACGATTTGCGATGTCGGTCCTTTTAACGGTGAGGCCAATCCCAATGGCAAGGATCCGGAGGCGCGCGGTGTCGGACGCCGTGTTTTTACACCGAGCTTCAACGCCACGGTGCACTACACCGCCCGGTACGACGCGGAATTGGTGGTCAAAGAGATTCGCCGCAATGGTTTCAAAACCGTGGGCTTGTTGTGCGCCGATGGCACCTACCACGGCATGATCGATGGGATTCGAAGTCAACTCAATGACGTCGAATTTGTCGATGCCAGCGAAATTATCGACCAAATCAAAGCCATTAAAAGCCCCGAAGAAATGGAAGGCATACGTCGTGCCGCTGCCATGCAAGACCAGATTATGGCCAAGGTGCGCGAGCATATTCGCCCGGGAATGAAGGAGTTTGAGGTCTCGGCCTATGCCCAATACGTCGGCCAGCTACTGGGTAGTCAACAAGGTATTTTTCTATGTTCCGCTGCCGAGCCTGGCCGCCCCGCGCAATTCCGCTATCGCTTTCAACAAAGCCGTACCATTCAAAAAGGCGACGCATTCACCTTGCTTGTCGAGAACAATGGCCCCGGTGGTTTTTACACTGAGCTGTGCCGCGTTTTTACCCTGGGCCCTGCGCCTGCGGAACTGAAAGACGCCCTGGCGGTTTGCCTGGAAGCGCAACAACACACGCTGAAACAATTGGTACCCGGCGCCTCCTGTGCGGAAATCTTTGCCTCGCACAATGCCTTTATGCGCGCGCACGGCCTCAATGAGGAAAAACGCATCCATTGCCATGGGCAAGGTTACGAATTGGTGGAGCGACCACTCATCCGTCAGGATGAAAGCATGACGGTGAAGGAACACATGCACCTTGCGGTGCATCCGGTGATCTTGAATGAGCGAATCTTTATGACCAATACCGACAACTACTTGATCGGGCCGCAGGGGCCACTACCTTGCCTTCATCAGACGCCGCAAGCGATTATCGAAGTAGTCTGACCATCCTCTTTATCGCGCATGTTGATGGATAAACTCGACTATTTTCCTCACCATGCGTTTAGCTTCCGCCGAATCCGGCGCGGTGCGTACCAGGTCGTACGCAGCACCCTCGAATAATTCCAGTTGCAGTTTCCCGCCCGCATTGCGATAGCCTTCGACAAACTGCTGTAGGTTCTCCATGGGGTGAAGATCGTCGATTGGATTTTGTAGGTACAAAATGTCCGGCGTCTCCACTTTGTCGCCCCGCTGCAATGCCTTGACCGGACTGCCCTCACCCATCGCCTCCTCAGTGATCCAGTAGCGATCCTGACTTTTTATCTGGTCGGAGCGCACTTTTATTGGATTGCCTTCGGATTGCCGCTGCTTGGCGTAGCGATAACGGCCCTGCGGGCAGATCACCGGCCATAGCGATACACCAAATGCGATGCGCGCATCGAACTTAGCGACCTCACCTATTCCCGGAATCGCGACATAACGGGCATCGTTCGGCTTCATTCCCGATAACACTGCCAGATGTCCGCCGCTGGAAGTCCCCATCGCCCCCACCCACTCCGGGCGGGTATTAAAGCGCGCCGCATTGGCTTTGAGCCAGCGCACCCCATAATTGGTATCGGCCACTGAACCGGGATAAATAGCATCGGGCGGCGCGCGAAAATCCAGCGCCGCGATCACCACGCCACCACTGGCAACCGGGCGATTGATGGCATCGTTATTATTGCGATCACCCGCGCACCAGGCGCCCCCATGCATCTCGACCACCGCCGGAAACGGCCCTTTGCCGCGCGGCTTGAACACGCGAGCAAGCAACACCTTCTCGCCATGTCTTAGATATTCGACCTCCTCAATGTCGACCTCGAATTGCCCCGCTTGAAATGTCCCTTCGCCCATATGCTTGCTCCAATGTTTATTCCGTTGCGCCGGCTTCTTTAAGCAACGCGATCATGTCGCGCCGATTGTCGCGTATCGCCCAGCTAAGCGCCGTGGCGCCCTCGTCATTCTTAATGTCGGTGGAGGCGCGATAGGCAAGCAGCAATTTAACCGTATTGGCCCTGCCCTGGCGCACCGCCATCATCAGCGGCGTGCTGCCATTCGGAGATTGCACATTGATACGCGCGCGAAGGTCGATAAGCAAGGTGCAGATTTCCGCGTGCCCCTGCCAGGCGCAATAGTGCAATGGGGTCCAGCCTTGAGTTTGCGAATTGATTTCGGCGCCACTGGCGACCAACAGACGAACCAATTCGATATGCCCATGATAGGACGCCACCATGAGCGGTGTATCGCCAAAAGCATTGCGGTTATTGACCTTGGCGCGTTTTTCGATGAGCAGTTTTGCTAAGTCCAAGTGCCCCGCAGCGGCGGCGGCGGCGAGCAAAGTATTGCCATTTTGGTCAGCGGTGTCGGCCTCCGCTCCTCGCTCGATGGACGCGGCGACAAACTGGCTGTCGCCTAGCTCAGCCGCTCGCAACAAGCGCTCCGGATCCAGTTGCGCCATTGCTGGTGCCACAAAAAATAGCGTCGATACAAGCCACAGCGACGCAATGGCCTTTATTTTTAGATACGACGCCCGTGAGTTAAATTTTCTCCAGCGCGATGGAATACCCCGTGCCATTGAGGGCGCTGTCCCATCCCGCGCAGTCAAACCGAAACCCCAAGCGGTGCAATATTGAACAAGCGAAAAAAGTTTTCGCTGGTCGCACGAGTTATCTCTTCGAACGACACCCCGCGCAAGCGCGCCACTTCCTCGGCAACATGTTTGACCAGGGCCGGATGGTTGGTTTTTCCGCGATGCGGCACCGGCGCAAGATAAGGCGAATCGGTTTCCACCAACAAGCGCTCCAACGGCAATACCCGCGCCACCTCTTTCAAATCCTTGGCGCTCTTGAAAGTCACAATTCCCGAGAATGAAATATGGAACCCCATATCGATAGCGGCGCGCGCCATCTCCAGACTCTCAGTGAAGCAATGCAAAACGCCGCCGACTTCGCCCGCTTTTTCCTCGCGCATCACGCGCAACGTATCCTCTGGCGCGGCACGGGTATGGATGATGAGAGGCTTGCCCAGATCTCTAGCGGCGCGAATATGACGGCGAAAACGTTCACGTTGCCACTCCAGATCACCTTTCAAGCGAAAATAATCAAGGCCAGTCT
>JBJXEY010000066.1:0-7417 GCA_046153355.1 Burkholderiales bacterium | reverse complement strand
CACTCACGCCGGCGTGCTCTCTGGCCCACCGGAATTCGCCGAGATCGACTTTCAGGTGCGCACCGGCAAAGCCTACGACGCGCGCCTCTACGAAACCCTGCGTCGCGAATCCACGCTCAAGACCGTGCGTCGCCAGGCGGAAATCGGCATCGACATCGTGAGTGACGGCGAACTGGGCAAGAGCCGCGGCTATCCCTATTACTCGCAGCGCATTACCGGTATCGAGCAGCGCGCGCTCAAGGCCGGCGAGATTGCGGTGACAGTGCGCCGCAGCCGCGAGCGCGATGCGTTCGGTGAGTTCTACGAATATCTGCAGAAGATCGATACACGGCTCGCGGTGCCGCCGGGCACTCGCCTCGTTTGCAACGGCCCGCTCGAGCACCTGGGTCTGGGCAAGCTGCGGGAGGAACTCGACACGTTTCGCGCGGCGCTTGTCGGCGTGAAAACAGAAGAAGCTTTTTTCCCCGTGATCGCGCCCGGTTGGCTCGATCACTTCTTATTCAACGAGTATTACCCGAGCGATGAAGCCTTCATCTTCGCCATCGCCGATATACTAAAACCGGAATACCAGGGCGTGGTGGATGCGGGCTTCATTCTTCAGGTGGACGACCCGGGCCTGCCCGATGCCTGGCCGACCTTCATCCCCGCGCCCAGCATCGAGGAATACCGCCGTTACGCCGCGATCCGCATCGAAGCGCTCAACCACGCGCTCGAGGGCATCCCCGAAGAAAAGATCCGCTATCACGTCTGCTGGGGTAGCCATCATGGCCCGCACACCGAGGACATTCCCTTGAAACACATCGTCGACCTAATGCTGAAAGTCAAAGCCCAGGCCTATTCGCTGGAAGCCGCTAATGCGCGCCATGAGCACGAATGGAAAATCTGGCGCGAGGTAAAACTGCCCGAAGGCAAGATTCTGATCCCAGGTGTAGTCAGCCACGCCACCAACGTGATCGAACACCCCGAAGTGGTGGACGATCGCATCGTGCGTTATGCAAATGTGGTCGGACGAGAAAACGTCATCGCCGGCACCGATTGCGGCATGGGTGGCCGCGTGCATCCGCAGATCGGCTGGGCGAAGTTGCAGGCGCTGGTGGACGGCGCGGCGATGGCGTCGCGGGAGCTGTGGCCTGCCTGACCAGGTCTGAAGTCAAGGACGACGATGGCACGACGAAGATCTGTCCGACATCCTTCGAAAACCTGCGCTAAATAACGGTCAAAAGCCCAGAAGCGCATCCCAATATTTACGCTTCATAATGTGAAGCGTAAATGGGTACAATACGCTTCATGACCCAATCAAACCCACCAACCTGGAATTGGCAATCCCGCCACTGGGGCAAGTTCCCGCACGACCTCGCGGCGCTGATGCCGGCCCTGGCCGCCGCGCGGCGCGCGCAGGGCGAGGCAATGGGTCTGGCGAAAGCCCTTGGTTTGGAACAGGCGCACCACGCGCATGCGCTTATCTGGGCGTCCGAATCCATCGCCACTGCGGCCATCGAGGGTGAAAATCTGCGACTCGAGGATGTGCGCTCCTCCATCGCCAAACGGCTGGGCCTGCCCGGTGGCAAAACGACGCGTGCGCGCGCCACCGAAGGCCTGCTCGATTTGATGCAGGACGCGACCGCGAGTTGGCAGGTGCCGCTTACCGCAAAACGTCTACTCGCGTGGCATACCGCGTTGTTCCCTGGAGGCTTTTTTAGCATTCACTCGGTGTTGGGTGGGATGTTTCGCGGCCATGCCGAGCCGATGCAGATCGTCAGCGGCCCAATCAATAAGCGGGTGGTGCATTTCGAGGCGCCGCCTTCGCGCCGCGTGCCGCGTGAAGTTGAGCGTTTTATCAAATGGTTCAACGGTCCGAGTTTGAGCATGGATGCGCTGCTGCGTGCCGGTATCGCGCACCTGTGGTTTGAATCCATACACCCATTTGAAGACGGCAACGGTCGCATCGGACGAGCGATCACGGATCTGGCTCTGGCTCAAGAACTTCAATTGGATTCGCGATTGGTTAGCCTATCTACGGAACTCGCCGCCGAGCGTGAGGCCTACTACACCGAGCTTCATGCCGCCAGCCGCGCCGATGCGGATTACACGCGTTGGCTATCGTGGTTTTGCCAAAGAGTCGAAGCGGCCTGCAAACGTTCCTCGACGCTCATGCTCACCGCCTTGGACAAAGCACACTATTGGGCGCGTCATGCCGGCGCGGGGTTCGATCATAACCAGCGCAAGGTCATCAATCGACTGCTCGACGCGGGGCCACGCGGCTTTGAAGGCGACCTCACCACGGCGAAATACGTTGGCCTCACCGGCGTGTCGCGCGCCACCGCGTTTCGCGATCTGGCCGCGCTGGTCGAGGCAGGAGCGCTGGCGACGGTTGGCATTGGCAAGGCGACGCGCTATTTCATTGACATGCCGGGGTGGGAACCCAAACCGGCAATGCGTCCCAAGACCACGCCCTCATCACCAAGATAGGGCAATCGAAGCAAAGCTTTCCTCGTGGTTTTAAGACTGCTCCGATGCAAATCGCGCCCGTATCGCACACCTACTCCGGCTGCAACCCCATCGTCTTGATCAAGCGCCCATACACCTCGAACCCGGTCTTGATCTGCGCGGCGAATTGCTCGGGCGTGTTGCCAATCAATATAAGCGCGTTGTCCTCCAGCTTGGGGCGGATGTCGGGGGCATGGATGGCTTTGACAATTTCGCCATGGATGCGCGCGAGCACCGGCGCGGGCATGTTCGCTGGTGCGAAGAAGCCCCACCAGGAAGACGGCTTCTCGTAGCCCGGCAGGGTCTCTCCCACGGTTGGGACGTTCGGCAATTTGGGATAGCGCGAGGCCTCCAGTACCGCCAGTAGCTTCACCTTGCCCGACTGCACGAAGGGCAGCGCGGTCGATAAGGACATAAAGCCCGAGGCAATCTGCCCGCCCACCAGGTCGGTCAACAAAGGCGCATTGCCTTTGTAAGGTACATGCGCCGATTTGAGCCCGGCTTGATCGTTGAACATTTCGCCCGTCATATGAAACACCGAGCCAATGCCGCCGGTGCCATAGAACACCTTGCCCGGATTGCGACGCACGTGTTCAATGTAATCCTTCACCGAATTGGCGGGCACGTTGACGTTGATCACAAGGCAGGTCGCCGGCTCCACTGCGGCGGTAATTGGGGTGAAATCTTTTACCGGGTCGTAGGGAAGTTTTTTGAATAGGAACAGGCCGGTGACGTGAGTGCTGGGCGTGGTGGAGAGAATGGTGTAACCATCCGGCGCCGAGCGGGCCACGCGTTCCGCGCCGATCAGACCGCCGCCACCGGCTTGATTTTCAACAACGACTGGCTGGCCTAAGCTTTCGGTGAGCTTGGGCGAGAGCAGGCGCGAAAGAAAATCCGAGCCGCCGCCCGCCGCAAACGGAACGATGATACGAATCGGCTTGGACGGCCAGGATTGCGCCAGGGCGGCTTGTGAAACTAGCGCGGTGGCGGCAATCAGAAAAGTTCTAAGCATCGCGCGCATGGCCACCCCGTTGCAAAAACTACGTTGAATACAATCTGTAATTTCTTAAATTTACAAAACTAATATTTTAACAGCGCGCCAAAAATGGTACTTTTAATTCAAAATTGATCTAGCGAGAGGCAACGACCTTTTTCACGATTGAACCCGCCTCGACTGCGGCTTTAAATTTCAGAATCTGTTCCAACTGTCCTTGATGGGTCTGTTTGGCGACGTTCACATCCCAGTATTCCACGTAGGACAACAATTCACGCAGTTGATGCGCCGCCGAGGTGGCATGCGAGGCGTCGTCGCCCGACCAAACCAGGCAGAGAATCTCCAGCGCCATCAAGTCTTCAGCGCTTGGACCGGAGACATCCGAGGAAGGAAACAGGGCATCACGGCTGGCTTGCACGATATTTAGATAACGCTCGACATCCTGCTTCACATACCGCGCGGCAAAGCCCGCATCGTTTTTGATCGGCGTCGCCCAGGGGCCTGCCTCGGGGTCGTCCTGAAAGTTTTTGCCTTCGCTGGTGGCGCGTTGCACCACCGCCTGCAAACCGTTTTCGCGAACAAATTTGACATGCCGATCGAAAAACGAACGCAGCCGCGTGAACCAGCGATGCCCGCCCACTGGCTGCGGCAGCATCAGGCCGATGCAAGACTCTGGATAACGCACGCCAAACTGCGCCGCCACCGCCACGCCCATGCAGGGGCCGATCACCCAGGTTTTTTCCACGCCCAGGTGATCCAATAATAATTTGCCATGCTGCGCGAACACATCCCAGGTGAGCACTTCGACTCGCCCACCCGAGAGACCGGCTTCGCGCCGGTCATAGGCAATGAGAGTGAAATGTTTGGAGAGGGCATTGAATACATCCATCTCCTTCCACATGCCGCCATCCCAACTTTGAATGCGTGAGTTAAAACCGCGCGGCGCCATCATCAAAAGGTGCGGGCCGCTGCCCTGGGTCGTGTAGTGGGTCTTGATTCCATCCAGCGTCGCGTAAGGCATGCTTTGAGTCTCCTGAAAAGCGAAGGTGATAATAAATACTGGGCAGCGTGGTTCGTCATGCTGCAAAATTGGGGGATTGTCGTCGCACGCGCCTTGATGAAATTATTGGCGCACGCGCTTTTGAGGAAAAAATTGGCGCGCGCGCCAATTTGGAACAATTATTTTTAACAATCAATATTGTGCAACAGACCTCAATGGTTTGTCCCGCGCGGTTTCCGATTTAACCCCTGAACAAAGTGACTGCCATGCCCAAGGTTTTAGTACTTCTCGCCCTGCCGGAAAAATTTCGTCAATACTACAAAGAGGAACTTGCGCGCGAATTCCCTGACGTCGAATTCACCCATGTCGATCATGTCGATAAGACCGACCCTCATTTGGCGGATGCCGATGTGCTGGTCACCTTCGGCCCTCACCTGCGCGAACGCGCCGCCGAAGTGTTCGGCAAGATGGGCAAACTCAAATGGGTACAGGCGATGGGTACCGGTGTGGACAACATCGCCAACATCGCCACGCTTCGCCCCGAGGTGCGCCTCACCAACATCCATGGCATTCATGGTGTGCCCATGTCCGAGGCCACGCTGGCGGCGATGCTGGCCCTCGCGCGTGAGATTCCGCGTTTGGTGAATAACCAGGATGCGCGATCTTGGGACCGTTTCGCGCCGATCCTGTTGGATGGCAAAACTGCCGGGATCTTCGGCATCGGCGCCATCGCCGAAACCCTGGCGCCGCGATTGAAGGTCATGGGGATGAAGGTGGTGGGCATCAGCTCCTCACCACGCTCCTTGCCCGGCTTCGACGAAATGCGTGTGCGAAGCGATCTCGTCAACGCGGTACGCGATCTGGATTTTTTAATCCTCTTGACACCACACACCGATGAGACGCATCACATCATCAGCACCGAGGTATTGGCAGCGATGAAGCCGACTAGCTTTATCGTCAACCTGGCGCGCGGCGGCGTGGTGGACGAGGATGCGTTGATTAAGACCCTGGAGGCGAAAAAAATCGGTGGCGCGGCACTGGATGTATTTGCCATTGAACCCTTGCCGGCCGAGAGCCGATTGTGGGGCTTGAAAAACGTGTTGATCTCGCCGCACCTGGGGGGCTTCAGTCAGGATTCCACGCGCCACACCATGCCGGCCTTGCTGCACAACATGCGTTGTTTTGTCGAAGGCAAATACGATGCGATGGTGAACCAGGTCAAACGCGTATGAAAGCCGTACAAATCAAAACCACCGGTACTCCGGATGTACTCGACTACATCGATGTGCCCACGCCCAAGCCCGGCCCCGAACAGGTGCTGATCAAAGCGCATTCAATCGGTGTGTGCATGCCCGAGATCATGGTGAGGAAAGGTAAATACCATTGGATGCCACCCTTGCCCGCGATTCCCGGCATTGAGATGAGCGGCACGGTTGTCGAAGTCGGCGCCAATGTCACGTCGTTGAGAATCGGTCAACGCGTATGGGTCTCGGCACGCGAATTCAAGGATCGCGGTGGTTGTTATGCCGAATACATCGCCGCCGATGCCAATCGCATTTACGCGCTGCCCGATGGTGTGGATATGGAAGAAGCCGCGGGTCTGGCCAACTACCAAGTTGCGTGGCATCTATTACATAGCGCCACGCAGGGCTTTCAATACGATTGGATTCTGGTGCCCGCTGCGGCCGGCGGCGTGGGCAGCGCCATTATTCAACTGGCTAACGCCGCAGGCAAACGCGTCATCGGCCTGGTGAGCAATATGAAAAAAGCCTCTTTTTGCATCGAGCAAGGTGCGGTGGCCGCCATCAATTACAAAACCGGCAATATCGCCGAGGAGATCAAGGCCGCCACCGAAGGCCATGGCATCGACCTGATTCTCGATCCGGTTGGCGGGCCCAATATGGGCAAGTTATTCGATTACCTCGCGCCCTTCGGTACGTTAATTCTCTATGGTGGCATCGAAGGCCCGGCCGACCCGAATGTGCTCGAACCGATGCGCCGGCCTCCGGCGCGCAATCTGGCATTTCGCACCTTCACCATGCATGTGTTTGACGACTGGCCTGAGCGGCGTGCCAGTGCTACGCAGGAGCTATTGCGATTATTTGCCGCCGGCGCGATCAAGCCACCGATTTACGATCGCATTTCATTGGCCGAGGCGCGCCGCGCGCATCAAGTTTTCGAATCGGGCAAAGTGCTGGGTAAGCTGATCATGAAGCCATAAGACTCAAGCAACGGATTAATCCTATGCCGCAGCGGGTTTCTCAGCCTTTGCTGCGGCGGCGAGTTTTTTCTTTTCCTTGAGTGCTTCTTTCGCGGCGTCTTTTTGCTGCTTATCCAAAAAGTCGCGATCCGCCGCTTCGCGTCGCTCGACTTCGAAAAGTTCCTTCTGCATCTGCGCCTGGTACTCGGGCCAATGCGCTTGCACCGCTTCAAATGCAGCGGTCGCTTCCACCGCGAGTTCAGGGCTCAAGGTCTTGATGTAGTTGGGCGCGAAGGTATAGGAAGGCGGGTTCCAGTTCTTGCGCTTTTCGATATAAGTCATCGAATCCTTGCAGCGAAAAAACATCAAATTGTCTTTGTGGCCCGGCTCGTTGTTGGCGATGGTACGGTCGAGCACCACCCAGCCGTGCACCTTGCTATGTCCCCACCATTGCGCTTCCATTGGAAATTCCTTTAATTTTCGCGAGCCTAAAACAGGCACGCCGAATCAAAGGCCATTATGCACCTAGGAAAACGCCGCATAAGCGCCAATTGCAACTTATAGCGCCAGGGCTTGACTCTGATTTGGGGGTTGTAAAGGGGGCGTAGGCCGAATGGTACTTACTTAAGCAAAAGCCCCTGAGTTGTTTGGTAAAGAGGCTGGCTCGATGCGTGCTAAGTTGGAGTTGCGACACAACCAACCAACACCCGAGGAGCCAGCCAACATGCATGATGCT
>JBJXEY010000028.1:0-43745 GCA_046153355.1 Burkholderiales bacterium | reverse complement strand
AACTCACGCCCGAAGGTATCGCCACATTTTTGAAAAATAGCAATAAATACAATGGTATATAACGAACAAGAACATACTCCGATGATGCAGCAGTACCTGCGCCTGAAGGCACAGCATCCGGACATATTGCTCTTCTATCGCATGGGCGATTTCTACGAGTTGTTTCACGCGGATGCGGAACGCGCGGCGAAGTTGCTCGACATTACGTTGACCACGCGCGGCGCTTCGGCGGGGACGCCCATCAAGATGGCGGGGGTGCCGTATCACGCGGTGGAGCAATACTTGGCGAAGCTGGTGAAGCTTGGCGAGTCGGTGGCGATTTGCGAGCAGATCGGCGACCCTAATACTTCCAAGGGGCCGGTGGAGCGCGCGGTGACGCGCATCGTCACGCCGGGCACCTTGACCGATACGGCGTTATTGGATGATAAATCGGACAACATTCTGCTCGCGCTTCATATCGAAAAACCTTTGGCCGGGTTGGCATGGCTGAATTTAAGTAGTGGCGAGATGCGGGTGATGGAGGTGGCGCTGCCGGGGTTGGCGTCAGAGCTTCGCCGCATTGGTCCGGCGGAGATCTTGGTCGCGGATACGCTGCGCTTGGATGCGGAATTGGCCGAGTATCACGTGAGCCACGTCGGCGAGTGGTTGTTCGATTTTGCCGCGGGGCGCACCGCGTTGCTTTCGCAACTGCGCGCGGCGAGCCTCGCCGGTTTTGGCTGTGATGATCTCGGACCGGCAATCGGCGCCTGCGGCGCGTTGCTCGATTACGCAAAAAAAACGCAAGGCCAAGCGCTGGCGCATGTGAACGCGGTGATTGCGGAGCGCCCCGGCGAATATCTGCGCATGGACCCGGCCACGCGCCGCAATCTGGAAATCAGCGAAACCTTGCGCGGCGAACCTTCGCCCACGTTGCATTCACTCTTGGATGTGTGCGCCTGTGGCATGGGCAGCCGTTTGCTGCGGCATTGGCTGCATCATCCGCTGCGCGACCGCGCGCTGCTGCTTGCGCGGCACGCGGCGGTTGGTGTGTTGGTTGAAGCGAATCGCGAACGCGAGGCCATCGAGAAACACTTAAGTCAGGTGGCCGATGTGGAGCGTATTACCGCGCGTCTGGCGCTCAAAAGCGCGCGGCCGAGGGATTTGTCTTCCTTGAGGGATAGTCTTGCCCTGTTGCCGGAACTCACCCTTCATATCCCACAGACGGAATGTAGTTTGCTTGATGAAGTACGCCAATCGGCGACTTGTCCAGAAAATTGTTTAGATTTACTGCGCCGTGCCATCCAGGAAGAACCCTCGGTGGTGCTACGCGAAGGCGGTGTGATCGCGGCCGGCTACAGCGCGGATTTGGATGAACTGCGCGGCTTGCAGACTAACGCGGGAACTTTTCTTATCGATCTTGAGACGCGTGAACGCGAGCGCACCGGCATCTCCAATCTCAAGGTCGAATACAACCGGGTGCACGGCTACTACATCGAAATCACCAATTCGCACGCGGCCAAAGTACCTGACGACTATCGCCGCCGCCAAACCCTGAAAAACGCCGAGCGCTACATCACCCCTGAGCTAAAAGCCTTCGAGGACAAGGCGCTTTCGGCGCGCGACCGCTCCTTGGCTCTAGAGAAAACGCTCTACGAAGAATTGCTCGAATTGCTGCAACCGCATCTGGGCACGCTGCAACGCATCGCTCGTTCGCTCGCGCAGTTGGATGTGCTCGCGGCCTTCGCCAAGACCGCGTTATTGCGCAATTACACGCGCCCCGTTCTCAATGACGAGCCAGGCTTGTCGATCGAAGCGGGCCGTCATCCCGTGGTCGAAGGCCTGGTGGATAGCTTTATCGCCAACGATTGCCAGCTCTCGCCCACGCGCCGCATGTTGCTGGTCACCGGGCCCAACATGGGCGGCAAATCCACCTACATGCGCCAGGTGGCGTTGCTCGTACTGATGGCGCACGCAGGCTCGTTTGTGCCAGCGAAGGCCGCGCGCATCGGGCCGATTGATCAGATTTTCACGCGCATTGGCGCGGCCGATGACCTTGCCGGCGGGCGTTCCACCTTCATGGTGGAGATGACCGAATCGGCCAACATCCTGCACAACGCCACGGAGAAAAGTCTGGTGTTGATGGATGAAGTCGGTCGCGGCACCTCGACCTTCGACGGGTTGGCCCTCGCCTGGGCGATTGCGCGCCACCTGGTGGATAAGAATCGCGCCTCCTCCCTATTTGCCACGCATTATTTTGAGCTCACGCGTCTGGCGCTTGAATTCAAGGAAGTGGCCAACGTGCATCTGGATGCCATCGAACACAAAGATCGCATCGTGTTCCTGCATCATGTCGAAGAAGGCCCGGCGAGCCAGAGCTATGGATTGCAAGTGGCCGCGTTGGCGGGCGTGCCCAACACCGTGACACGCGCCGCGCGGCGTTACCTGCAGCAATTGGAAGAATCGCAATTGAATAGTGGCGGGCAGAGCGACTTATTCGCTGCTGCCACTACGCCAGAACCCGAACCACCAACCGACGAATTGCGCGAGGCAATGCAACAAGTGAACCCGGACGAACTCTCCCCGCGCGAAGCGCTCGACCTGCTTTACAAACTCAAGCGCCTGCCCTGACTTCCGGCAGAAAACCGGGGACGTACCACATTTTTCGTCGCAACAACCCAAACAAACGTGGTACGTCCCCGGTTTCTCTAGTCAGTCTTGATGCTGGCGCGTTTGACGATGTCGCTCCAGATTTTTTGTTCGCGGCGAATGAAGGCGTCGTATTCCTGTGGTGTGGAACCGATGGCTTCGGCATCATCGTTGGCGAATGCCTTGGCCACCGCTGGGCTGCGCAGCGCCCGGCGCGATTCTTCGGCGACGCGGCGCACGATATCGCCAGATACTGTGGAGGACACGTTGATGCCGTACCACTGCGCGGTCTCAAATCCGGGGAAACCTTGCTCGGCCACGGTCTGTAATTCGGGCAATGACGGTATGCGTTTCACCGTGCCCGTACCGATGGCGCGCAACTTGCCCGACTTCACGTGCTGCAACAACGCCGGCGTACCGGCGGAGGATGACTGAGTGCGCCCAGCAAGCAAATCCACCAGTTGCGGACCGGTCCCTTTGTAGGGAATGTGGGCGATATCGATACCTGCTACCAGCTTCAAATATTCGAAGGCAAGATGCCCTGCGCTGCCGTTTCCCGCCGAGCCGTAGTTGATGCTGCCGGGATTTTTCTTCGCGTGGATGATGAATTCGCGTATGTCTTTGGCTGGCACGTCGGGATGCACCACAAAAATATTCGGCACCTTGGTGAGCAACGTGACCGCGGCAAAATCCTTATTCACGTCGTAGGGGTGGTTGGGCACGATGTAGGGGTTCACCGCCAGCGAACCAATGTGACCGATCACCCAGGTATAGCCATCGTTCCCCGCCGCGAGCGTCTCTTGCATAGCGGTAATACCGGAAGCACCGGGTTTATTTTCCACCACCACGCTCTGGCCAAATTGTTTGCTGAGTTCCGCCGATACCGTTCGCGCCACGACTGAAGAGGTGCCCCCGGGCGCGAACGGCACTAACAGACGGATGGGTTTTGATGGCCAGGACTGCGCCTGCGCCAACTGGGTGGAGGCCAGCGCGGCCGCGATCAGTAAATTTGATGGTAACTGCGACAGCCATTTCGATCGGTGGACCATGCGGTTCTCCTGTGTAGGGCGAGCGTCTATTTTGACTCGATTCTGAACCAACGTGGCTAGATAAATGCGTGAAATGCGGGGTTTTTCAGACATCTAGCCAATCTCGGGCAAGGCTTGTCACGCGTAGCCTGCGCGGCGCACAATCGCTCTTTCCCGTCTCAATTTGACACCAAGAATCTGAGCCTCATGAGCACACCGGCGCAACCCACCTTATCTAATGCTGGCAGGTCACCACTTTTACTTGAGAATCGCGCCGCCCTGGTCACGGGTGGCGCTGGGCGACTGGGCAGCGTAATCGCCGCAGTGTTGCAAAGAGAAGGCGCCAAAGTAGTGCTCGCGGATATTGATCGCGCGCGCCTAACCCAAGTAGCGGCCAAATTGTCGGAGATCGCCAAGACCTGGTCGGTGCAAGGTGATGTCTCGCAATTGGGCGAGGTGCAGATGATGGTGGCGCGTGCCGAGTCGTTGGCTGGCCCCATCGATATCCTGGTCAATGCGCACGGCATCGTTCCGGTGAAGAAATTTCTCGACATGACCCCGGATGAGTGGGACAAACCTTTCGCCGTCAATGTGCGAGGCAGCATGCTCACCGGCCAAGTATTCGCCAAGCGCTGGATAGAACGCAAAAGCCGCGGCGCGATTGTGAATATTTCATCTTCGGCGTCGCGGGCGGCGCGACCAGGCCGTCCGCACTACGCCGCGTCGAAGGCCGCAGTCAATATGCTTACCGAGGCAATGGCGCTCGAATTGGGGCCTTATGGGATTCGCGTCAACGCGGTGGCGCCGGCGACGGTGTTGGACGAGGTGTATCGGGGCATCAGCGCTGACAATCCTGACTACGTCAACTTCACCATTCAAGGCACGCCCCTGGGCCGCACCGGTTCGCCCGAAGATGTCGCCGAAGCGGTGGCGTTTCTCGCTTCGGACCGCTCCGATTGGACCACTGGGGTGGTGCTGGATATCACCGGCGGCGCGCATGTGGCGCGGCGTTTATCCGCGCCCACCGATAGCAGAACAAAACACACCACGAAATGAGAATACGTTCAGATACCGCTTTAGCCCTAACGATGCTTCATATATTGTTTGGAAATTACCATGTCATTGCAAGGTAAAACGCTTTTCGTCTCCGGCGGCTCACGCGGCATCGGCCTAGCGATTGCCCTGCGCGCGGCGCGCGACGGCGCCAATGTAGCGATCGCCGCGAAGACCGTTGATCCCAATCCGAAACTGCCGGGAACCATTCACTCAGCAGCCGCGGAAATCGAACGGGCGGGCGGCCACGCCCTGCCGCTGCAATGCGATATTCGCGATGACACCGCGATCGCCGAAGCAGTACGTAAGACCGTGGCGCGCTTCGGTGGCATCGATATCCTCATCAATAACGCCAGCGCCATCTCGCTCAGCGGCACGCTGGATACACCGATGAAACGTGTCGATTTAATGTTCGGGATCAACGTGCGCGGCACCTTCGCCTGTTCGCAGGCCTGCCTGCCATCCTTGAAAAAATCCGCTCAGGCCGGGCGCAATCCGCACATCCTCACCTTGTCCCCGCCGTTGAACATGAACCCAAAATGGTTCAAGAACCACGTGGCCTACACCATCGCCAAATACGGCATGAGCATGTGTGTGTTGGGCATGGCCGAAGAATTTCGTGAAGATGGGGTTGCTGTAAACGCGCTGTGGCCACGCACCATCATCCGCACCGCAGCACTCGCCATGATTCCCGGCATCGACACCGACCGCGCACGAACCCCGGAGATCATGGCCGACGCGGCGCATGTCATCCTCGAGCGCGAATCGCGGCAGGCAACCGGGAACTTCTACATCGACGACGAAGTCCTTGCGTCGGCGGGTGTCACCGACTTTGTCAAATATGCAGTGGCGCCAGAAAAGGGCGCCCCCATCTGGGATTTATTTATCGAGCGGTAATTGGCTATGTTGATGAAGACACTCGATAAGCGTCCCACGTAGCAGGTTCTATTGCGAGGGAAACAAAAATTTACGTGACTAATTTCCTATGCGAACCGGTGCCCTATCCACTCTAATGGGTAGACGCCGCGACCATTTCGCGTGCGTATTTTCTGGAGGCAGATATCGTGAGAATCGCATTGACTGAACTTAAATCCCTGTTCGCCACCGTCATTGTGCTGGCCCTGGTCGCTGGTACCAACGTCGCTACGGCGGACGACGACAGCAAGGGACACGGAAAGGGGCACGGCAAAGGACATGGGAAAGCTCAATCCCAACGCAACAATGATCACGACAAGCGGTTCGAGGACACGCACCGGGCCGCGGTACGCGAGTATTTCGTCGCCGAAGAACGCGGCGGCAAATGTCCTCCGGGGCTCGCCAAAAAGAACAACGGTTGCATGCCGCCGGGACAAGCCAAGAAATGGAACATTGGCAAACCGTTGCCGCGCGAGGTCGTCTACCACGAGCTGCCACCCAAGCTGGTGGTGCAAATAGGAATCCCGCCCTCGGGTTACAAGTACGTACGCGTTGCGAGCGATATTTTATTGATCGCGACGGGTACCGCAATGGTCGTCGACGCGATCAAGGATCTGGGCCGGCTCTAAGACCGGCCCCAGTACACACCGCGGATAAGGAATCGCTTCGCCATCTTGCGCAAAGATGGCGACGGAACCCGTTATCGGTTAATGCGCGGCGGGCCGCGACGCGCGCCCCGCACGCATTTTGTCACGCAATGTTTTGGTGGCGCCTTCATCCAGGCTCAGGTCTTTTTTCAGCACCACGCCATAACTGTCGCGCGCCGCATCAACTGACACCAATTCCTCGACCACATCCCATTGCACTTTCGCCGCCTCGCGATCCAGCGGTTCGCCCCAACCGCCGCCGCCACCGGTGCGCACGATAACGTCCACGCCAATGGGAACCGGGTGGCGATTGACATCGGGTTCGGTCCAGGTGTCCGAGCCTTTGTCTTTCATGAGATAAGCCGCCGTGCCACCGGTCTCGCCGCCCCATAGCCCCCAGGGCGCGCATTCGGTGCGCCCGGATTTAGCCAAGTTCCAGCGGCCATCGACAAAGTTACGCACGCGCATATCGATCCCCAGGCCACCGCGGAATTTACCCGCGCCACAGGAATCGCGGCGCAGTTCGCGACCCACCACCATCACCGGGCATTTGAGTTCAATGCCTTCGATGGAGCCATTGCGCACATCGCCTTGGCAAACCGATACGGTCCCCGATTCGCCATCCTCGGTCGGACGTCCACCCCAACCACCGCCTTCGATCGACTGCACCACGAAGCGGCGCTTGGTTTTCGGGTCGACGCCGAAGAACACCACCGCGCCACCCAGCAGGCCATGATGCGCGGCGGGAATCTTGTCGGGCATGGCCGGGGCCAATGCCTTAATGATGGTATCGACCACGGTTGGAATGATGGTGCTCCAATTGGCCATCGGCGCCGGATAACGCGCCATCATGATATTGCCCTCGGGGATCACCACGTTCAAGGCGCGAAATGAGCCTTCGTTCACCGGATCCAAAGGCCCGGTGATGGCCTTGTACGCCACGCGCGCCCCGGCGAGCGAACGCGAATTCACGCCAGCCTTGCGTTCCGACGAACACTTGGAGAGATCAATGGTCATCTCGCCTTTGTTGATGACCACCTTGGCATGCAACGGCAGCTTCACGCCGTTGAGCACGCCGTCATCATCGAACCACGACGAGGCTTCGTATTCGCCGTCTTTCAATTGCGAGATCACGTTGCGGCATTTGATGTCGGTCTCATCGAAGATTTGCGTGATGCAGGCCATCACGGTTTCTTTGCCGTACTTGGTGAAGAGATCATCTAAACGTTTATTTCCCAAACGGCAGGCAGCCATCTGCGATTTCATATCACCCAGCGACGACTCGGGGAAACGGATGTTGTCCTTGATGATGCGATACACCGGATCAACCAGCTTGCCTTCTTCGTACACCTTGATCTGATCCAGTTGCAGGCCTTCCAGCCATGGGTCGGTCACTTCGGCACCCGCGCCAAAACCAGTGCTGGTGCCGCCCACATCGATCCAGTGCGCGCGAACGATCGTGAACATCAATAACTCACCCTTGAAAAAATAGGGCATGTAGATGGCGATATTGTTTAAATGTTGACCTGCCACCGCCTGATGATTGGTGATCAACACGTCGCCCGGCTTGAAGCCCGAGGTGCCGTAGCGTTTCATGCCATCGATGATCAATACGCCCAGGTCGGCAACGAAGTGCGAAACACCACCGACGTTTTGCGATACCAGATCACCATTGGGCATCACCAGCGCGGTGCAGTAATCGCGCACCTCGTAGATCATCATGTTGTAGGAGGTGCGCTGCAGGTCGGCCGCCATTTCGTTGGAGACCGCCGGTAACGCATTGCGGATTACCTCCAGCGTTACCGGGTCAAGCTTGGCGTCTTTGACTTTGGCGTCCATTAGGCGCCTCCCACCTTGATAATCATCTCGCCGGTCGGCGCCACGGTACATTCGTCACCGGCGAACATCACCGTGGTGGTGCCGTGTTCTTGAATCAACGCCGGGCCACTGAAGCTTGCGCCCGCGCCCAGATCGGCGCGCTCGTACACCGGGCAATCGATCTGGCCCTGCGCGGCGGTGAAGCACACCTTGCGCGTACGCACCGGCTTGGCCTTGCCTGCGGCGCCCAGTTTCGGGAAATTGAGTTTCGGTTTTTTACCCAACACCGACAGACGCACGTTGATGATTTCCACGGGCTCTTCGGGTGAGTGGTGCGCGTAGCGGTGCTCGTACAACTCATCGAACGCAGTACGAATCTGCTGACGATCGCCCTTCTTCAATTGATCCAGGGTCACTGGAACCGACAAAGTGAACTCTTGACCGACGTAACGCAGATCCAATTGAATTTGGAAATCCGGCGTCTTGTTGTGACGCAGGCCCACCATGCCTTCTTTCACCATCTCTTCATACACACGGATCAAATGCGCGAAATCGATGGCCGTGAGATCGGCGTAGTAAGTGCGCGTGAAGTCGTGCCGTTCGTCGGCCACCAGCATCCCCAGTGCCGAGAAGTTAGAGGGGAACAAGGGGATGATCACCGTGGGCACATGCAACTCGCGCGCAATGGCGATTACATGCAGCGGGCCCGCGCCGCCCGAAGCCACCAACGCGAAATCGCGCGGGTCGTAGCCCTTGGCCACCGACACCTCGCGCACCGCCAGCGACATTTTCGCAATCGCAATATCGACAATAGCTTCGGCCGCTGCCAGCACTTCAAGATTCAACGGTTCGGCAACCTTGGTCTTGATGCCGTTACGCGCGCCATCGACATCCAGCTTCATCTCGCCACCGAGGAACTGATCGGGATCGAGACGCCCCAACACCACATTGGCATCGGTGATGGTGGGCTCGGTGCCGCCGCCTTTGTAGCAGATCGGGCCAGGCACGGCGCCGGCGCTCTGCGGACCAATTTTTAACGCGCCCACTTCGTCGATCCAGGCAATCGATCCACCGCCCGCGCCCACTTCAACCACATCCACAAGAGGCAACATCACCGGCTGGCCGCTGGCGTAACCGCCCACGTAGTAGCCGGGCGCCATGGTGGTCTCGCCGTCTTTCACCAAGCTCGCCTTGGCGGTGGTGCCGCCCATGTCAAACGAGATCACGTTCTGGTAGCCCAGTGCCACACCGAACTGCGCCGAGGCAATGATGCCGCCCACCGGGCCGGATTCCATCATCGCCACCGGACGCTGCGTCGCGACTTCGGGCGTCATCACGCCACCGTTGGATTGCATGATGGTGAGATCGCCCTTAAAGCCGATGCCACGCAGACTCTTATCCAGACTTTGCACATAACCGCCCACCACCGGGCCAATGTACGCGTTGACCACCGTAGTGGACATACGCTCGAACTCGCGGTACTCGCGAAGAATTTCGTGCGACAGCGATACGTAGGCATCGGGCATCATCTTGCGAATGATGTCGCCCGCGGCGCGCTCGTGCTCGGGGCTGGTGTAGGAGTGCAAGAAACAAACGGCAACGGCCTTCACGTCTTTTTCAATGAAAAGCTTGCACGCGGCTTCAATGCTTTCTTTGTCCAGCGGCTGCAGCACTTCGCCTGAAGCAAGCACGCGTTCCTTGGCTTCCACGGTGAGGTGGCGTGGCACCAGGGGGCGATGCTTATGGAAAAACAGGTTATACGACTCAGGGCGATTGCCGCGGCCGATGATGTACACATCGCGCATGCCTTGCGTGACCACTAGGCCGGTCTTCGCACCTTTGCGCTCGATCAACGTGTTGATAGCGGTAGTGGAACCGTGGATCAACTCGTCGATAGCGGAGGATTCCAAGCCGCTTTTGCGGATGCAATCGATGATCCCCTGCACCAGGTGCGCGGGCGTGGTCAGGCTTTTGGAATCCGAGAAGCGACCGGTCTGGTCATCAAAGGCCATCAGATCGGTGAAGGTACCGCCAATATCGATTGCGACGACGAGCATTTGAGCATCCGTTTAAGCGAGTTAAAGAAGCGCGCATTATTCGCCGTGCGAGTGGGAATGGCAACGCTCCAAGGGGCTATATTTATTAAAGTGTATTGGCTATAACCATTGGCTATAATCGAGACCATGATCTCCGCCAGCACGCGCCGCCTATCAATTTTTAAGACCGTCGCGGAACTCGGCGGATTTAATGCGGCGGCGGAGAACCTGGGGATCGCCCAACCCTCGGTAGGCGCACATATCAAAGCCCTGGAAAAACAAGCTGGACAGCCGCTGTTTCATCGCGGCCGCGGCACCAAGGCCTCGCTTACGCGCGCGGGCGAAACGTTGTACACCTACGCGGTGGAAATGCTGCGCCAATCCGAGCAAGCCAGCGTCACTCTCACCGGCTTGCAAACCGGCAACCCGCGCGAAATCGTGATCGCGGCGCAACGCGCGATTTCAAGCTATTTTCTCCCCCCGCATCTGGCCGCGTTTTCCAAGGCAAACCCGGGCTTGCGAATTGTGACGCGCACCGGAACCATGGAAAACGTGCTCGACATGGTGCGCGCCAAAACCGTCGACCTGGGACTGTTTCCCGCCTTGAGTCCCGTGCCGGGACTGCGCTCGCAATTGCTGGTGAACGTGCCTCTTGCGTTAGTGGTGGCGCCGACGCATCCGCTGGCCGGCAAGCAAAGCATCACCGCGCGCGATTTGGAAAATCACGCCTTCGTCGGCGCGCTGCGCGAATCGCATATGTCGCACATGGTCGAGCAGGTGCTGCGCCGCATCGGCGTGCACCGCTACGATGTGGCCATGGAAATGCAAGACTTCGCCACAGTGATCGAAATGGCGCGTCACGGCGCCGGGATCGCCTGCGAGATGCTGTTTTGCCTGCAGGCGGATATCAAGTCTGGCGTCCTGGTGCGGCTGCCGCTGGCGGGCGCGGCGCCCACCATGCAGGTGCGATGCGCGGTATCTGGCGCGCCTTCGGCGAAGGCGCGGCAGTTGATCGAGATGATGCGGGCGGGGACTTAAGCGATTCTGTGAAGAAAGCATTCCATTGCACCATTTTTTTCATGCTATCATGCCGGCATGAATGCATTAGTAAAGATCATTGGGACGAGCGGCCAGATTTCCCTTGGCAAGGAATACGCGGGCAGGCAAGTGCTTATTGAGGTTCCGGAACCCGGCGTATGGCTGGTGCGTACTGCAAGCGTTGTACCGGACAACGAACGCTGGCTGCACACGCCCCAGGCCAAGGACGCGCTCGGCGCCGCCATCGCCTGGGCGACGAATAATCCACCTATCGCGTCGGATTTGTCGACACTAAAGAAACTTCTGAAAAATGGCGTCAACAAATCCGCCGGCACCGCAAAGCCCGCAGCAGCGCGTCGAGCTCGATCTAAATAATCCAGTTTTCCTAAAAAGCTGGTTCTCGTTGGATAGGGGCGAGAAGATCCGGGTTCTTAACGCCTTGGAAAAAATCAGCCAACTCACGTGGCCTCAGGTATATGCCGATCAAGGGCTCAAGTGGGAGGTCCTTGCCACATCGCCAGTTCCATTGCCGCCTGGAACGACCAACGCCTACTCATTGCGCATTACCCAGGCACGGCGCGCCGTCGCTTATCGTCAACAACAATTCATGCGTTTGTTGTGGATCGCCCCCGATCACGACTCAACCTACAGCGGGAAAAATTGAAATGAAACGAATCTACGTAAGCTCGATGTTTGTTTATCTGTTTATCGTCTCGACTTTTGCGTTCGCGCAAACCTATCCAACCAAACCCATCCGCATGATCGTACCCAATGCGCCAGGCGGTTTGGCCGACAGCGCCGCTCGACTGGTAGCAGGAAAGTTATCCGAATCTTTCGGTCAACAAGTGGTCGTCGATAACCGCGTCGGTGCGGGCAGCACCATCGGCACGCTTGCGGCGGTGCGCGCCACCCCCGATGGCTATACTCTGCTCACCGTGTTCGATAGCCACGCCACCAACCCGCATCTGTTTGCCAAGCTCGAATACGACACACTGAGCGACTTAACGCCCGTGTCGCTTCTCGTGCGCGGGCCGATGCTACTGGTGGCGACACCCAAACTCCCCGCAGCGTCGGTGCAGGAGTTCGTCAAGATGGCCAGGGCCAAACCCGGCGCCATCAATTTCCTCACCGTGGGCCCAGGGTCGCCGGCGCGTCTATTCATGGAACTGCTCAAATCCAGCGCGAGCATCGACGTCACCATGGTCTCCTACAAAGGCGCCGGCCCAGCCATGGCCGACCTGATGAGCGGTCAGGTGGACATCATGTTCGGCACCATTCCCACCGTGGGCAGTTTCGTGAAATCGGGGAAGTTGAAGCCGTTGGCCATCACATCGGAGAAGCGCAGCGATTTCGCGCCCGGCGTACCCGCGCTAAATGAAGCGATCCCGGGATTCCGTGCCGAAGTATGGGTAGGAATGTTCGCGCCGGCGAAGACGCCCGCAGACATCGTTGGCCGATTGAACGCGGAATCAATCAAGGTTCTCGCCACTACGGAACTCAAGGCCCGCTTCGCCGAGCAAGGCCTGGAAACTGTCGGCAGCACGCCCGCGCAGCTCGATCAGTGGCTGCGTTTCGAGATGGATCGATGGGGTAAGGTGATTCGGGATAACAAAATTACGCTGGAATAATCGGCGTTAAGCCAACCTAACCGGCAAAATTGCAGAGCCGTCGAGGCGTGGCATCGTTTGGTTTGTTGACTAAGGAGAATCCGTAACCATGGAAAATCGAGCCGCGCAAATTCGCCAAGGACTTAATCATCCAGTGATCGACGGCGACGGCCACTGGATGGAGCCGATTCCGGTGTTCCTTGAATACTTGAGCGAAGCCGGTGGCCCCGGATGCGTCGATAAGATGCGCGCGATCTGGGACCGCAGCGAATCCTGGTATCGCGCGACGCCAGCGGAGCGCCAACATCGCCGATTGCGGCGAACCATCTGGTGGGGCGTAACCAGCAAAACCCACGATAAAGCCACCGCGCTGCTACCGGCCCTCTTGAATGAGCGCCTCCCCGAATTGGGCATCGACTTTGCGATCATGTATCCGAGTTTCGGACTTCTGCTTAATGCCATCTCCGACGAAGCGTTAAGCCGCGCCGCAACACGCGCCTACAACAACATGACTGCGAACATGTTTGCGCCGTATGCCGCGCGTTTCGCCCCGGTTGCTGTTCTCCCCGCGCGCAATCCCGCGGATGCCATCGCCGAACTGGAGTACGCGGTAGGCACGCTGGGTTTCAAGGCCGTCATGTTGCGCGGCAACCAGGAGCGCGTAGTCCCTGCTGCAGCCGAAGGCATCGATCCGAGAAAGGCGGATTGGTATTGCGACAACATCGCCCTGGATAGCCCTTATGACTACGATCCGCTGTGGAAGCGCTGCGTCGAACTCGGCGTGGCGGTGACGCAGCACTCGGGCAGCCCGCGTTGGTCGGATCGCGCCTCGATCACCAATTTCACTTACAACCATGTGGGCCACTTCGCCGAATCGAACCATGCCTTCGCGCGCGGTGTTTTCCTCGGAGGCGTTCCGCATCGCTTTCCCAGCTTAAATTTCGGCTTCATGGAAGGTGGCGTGAGCTGGGCGTGCCAGATGGTAGGTGACATGATCGAGCACTGGGAGAAGCGCCGCCGCGACGCCTTGGAATACCCCAGCGCCACCAACGTCGCCGAACTCACGCGTTTGATTGGCCTGTATGGCGATGCGCGAACCAAGGCCAATGCCGCCGCCATCATGGATAACATGGATGCGTTTCGCCCCGAGTGCAGCATCGAAGAGCTCGGGCGCCCCGAGCATGTGCACGACGATTTCGAAGCCTCGGGCGTCAAGTCAAAAGCGGATATCCGAAAGGTTTTTGCCAATAACTTTTACTTCGGCTGCGAGGCGGATGACCGCGCCACCATGTGGGCTTTCGACCCGCGCATGGGGGTTCGCCTGCGGCCGGTGTTCAGCTCCGACTTCACGCATTTCGATGTGCCGGATTTCCGCGACGTGATTCCCGAAGCGTTCGAGATGGTGGAAAAGCGCTTCGTCACCGACGAAGACTTCAAGGAATTCACCTTCACCAACGCGGCGCGCCTGCACACCAGCACCAATCCGGACTTCTTCAAAGGCACCGTGGTTGAAAAAGCGGTGGCCGATGAACTTGGGTAGTGCTGGCTACAATGCGGTTTTCGCTACTATCTCCTGACTAACCCTTACTTCGAAAGACCGATCATCATGGCTCTACAGATTCGCAAAATCATAGACATCAGCCTCGAACTCGATGATTCGAAGTTCGCCATGCGCACGCCCCCAGGATTCAAAAAGGACATGCAGTTTCAGATGGAAGTGTTGAAGGAGCACGACTCAGCCGAAGGCGCGGGCCAGATCGTGCGTGGCGTACATATGCGGCTGCACGCGGGCAGCCACATCGACGCGCCCGAGCACATGACCAAGGGTGGCAAGCAGGTGCACGAGTTGCCGCTTGAAACGTTTGCCGGTGACGCCGTGATCGCGGACATAAGACATCTAGTGCCCGGCGGCGCAATTACCGTGGCAGAGCTAGAAAAGGCCGTTGGCGACATTATTCAAAAAGGCGATCGATTATTACTACGCACGGACCTCAACAAGGAATACATGATCAACAACTGGCAAAAGCGCTCGCCGTATATGACCTCGGAGGCCACCGACTGGTGTATCGCCAAAGGCATAACCATTGTCGGTTACGATTTCTATCACGGCATCGACGAGCCCCAGGCGAAACGCGTATTCGACAGCAACCATACGCTCTCCGAGAACGGCATCATCACCATGCCCTACCTAAATAATCTCGATCAGGTGGAGGGAAGGCGCGTGACCCTGGTGGCGCTGCCCTTGAAACTGATGGGCGCCGAAGCATCGCCGGTGCGCGCGGTCATCCTTCAATAACGTCACCAAGGGAGGAAAGAATCATGAAGCTTTGTACATTCGCGGCAAGTTGCCTATTCATCTCGTTCGCTCTTGCCACTGCACAGGCGGGCGCGCAAGATAAGTTTCCCTCCAAGCCAATACAAATCCTCACCCCACAAGCACCGGGTACCGCGGTAGATGTCCTTGCGCGTCTGTATGCCGAGAAACTCGCGCCACGACTGGGTACTTCGCTGGTGGTGCAAAATCGCCCCGGCGCCGGCGGCACCATCGCCGCGCAGGCCGTGGCCAAGGCAACGCCAGATGGCTATACCTTGATGCTGGTGAACACACAGCATTCGATGAACCCCGCGCTGTACGCCAACCCCGGCTACGACACACTGCGGGATTTTTCCGGTGTCGCCATGATCGCCGATGCGCCGGCGCTGGTGTATGTGAATCCTGCGCTGGGCGTTCGTTCGTTGAAGGATTTGCTTACCCTAGCGCGGCAAAAACCATCCAGCATCAACTACGGCTCGGGTGGCATTGGCAGCGCAACACACCTTGCCGGCGCCTACTTCGCCAGCCGCGCGAACATCGACATGGTTCACGTCCCTTACAAGACGGGGTCGGATCTGATCGCCGACCTACTCTCGGGGCGAATCCAGACCACCTTGTCGCCGGTGGCGTTTTTGCTCTCGCAAGTGCGAGAAGGAAAGCTGCTGGCGCTTGCCGTCACCAGCCGCCAGCGCGTCGCAGCGCTGCCCGACGTACCAACGGTCGATGAGGCCGGCGTCGCCGGTTACGAATTCACTACCTGGTATGGCTTCGTCGCCCCCTCCAAAACACCGAGAGCGACGCTCGAACTATTGAGCCGCGCCTTGCAACAGGCGACCAATGAAAAAGAAGTCCAGGAGCGCTATATGGGGCAGGGAATGATTTCAAAGTTCTTGGCGCTTGAGGAATTCGATGCCTTCCTCAAGACCGATGTGGAAAAGATCGGCGTCCTAGTCAAGGCGATCGGCGCCAAAGCCGATTGAAGTTCGCGTTGCCGCGCCGATTAGATGTTCTTGCGAATGAACGCTTTCACGTCATCGGGATCGGCATCCATAATCTCGAAACGCTGCGGCAAACTCTCAATATCCAGGTAAGCAGCAGGCCGGTTTGGCTCGCGGTGAAGCGCTTCGCGAATGGTGTCGGCGAACTTCGCCGCAAGCGCGGTTTCAAGACACACCAGTGGCACGCCGGCTTCGCGATGTTCCAGCGCCACCTTGACGCCATCCGCCGTATGTGTGTCGATCATCACGCCATATTTTTCCCACAAGGTACGGATAGTTGCCAGGCGATCCGCGTGCGTGCTCGATCCAGAGACAAAGCCCGTCTCGGCGATCTGCCTGAACGCTACGCTCTTCGAGATATCGAACACACCTTCTTTTTCCACACTCGACCACAGCTTGGCCAACGCGGCAGAGTCGCGCCCTAAAAGATCCAATACATAGCGTTCGAAGTTCGAAGCTTTGGAAATATCCATCGACGGGCTGCTGGTGGCCTGGACTTCGGTGTTGGCGCGCACGCGATAAATGCCACTGCGAAAAAATTCATCGAGCACATTGTTTTCGTTGGTGGCGCAGATCAGCTTTCGAACCGGCAGGCCCATCTGGCGCGCGATGTGGCCGGCCAAGATGTTGCCGAAATTTCCCGATGGCACCGCGAAAGAAACCTGCTCTGACCCGGTTTTCGTTACCGCGAAATAGCCTTTGAAGTAATACACGATTTGCGCGGCGATACGCGCCCAGTTGATCGAGTTCACGGTGCCGATGCGGTATTGGGCTTTGAAGGCCGCATCATTGCTGATGGCCTTGACGATGTCCTGGCAATCGTCGAACACGCCGCGCACCGCGATATTGAAAATATTCGGGTCGGCGAGCGAAAACATTTGCGCGGTCTGGAATGGGCTCATGCGCTGATGCGGCGAGAGCATGAACACCCGCACGCCGCGCTTACCGCGCATGGCGTATTCGGCGGCCGAACCGGTATCGCCTGAGGTGGCGCCCAAAATATTTAAGGATTCGCCGCGTTTGGTAAGAACGTATTCAAAGAGATTTCCCAACAACTGCATCGCCACGTCTTTGAAGGCGAGCGTGGGGCCGTTCGAGAGGCACAACAGATGTAATCCGGGTTCCAGGGTTTTCACCGGAACGATGTCGGCGCTGCCAAAGGCGGCAACGGTATAGCTTTTGTCGATCAAGGTGCGCAGATCCGTCGAAGGTATGTCGTCGGCGAATTTCGACAGGATCGCAAAGGCCAATTCCGGATAGCTCATGTGCCGCAGCTTTGCAAGCTCGGCCGCATCGATGCGCGGATAAAACTCCGGCACATACAAGCCGCCATCGGGCGCGAGGCCCTCGAGCAGAATGTCGGTGAAAGTCTGTGGCGCGGCGCCGCCACGTGTACTCAGGTAACGCATGAACTTATCGGCCTCGAACGCGCATCAACCCAGCTCTTCGAGCCGGATGCGCGTCACTTTGCCCGTCACCACTGACAGCGCCTCGATCTTGACGATGGCCGCGTTGATCTGTTTTTCACGCGTCTGATGCGTCAACATGATGATGTCAACCTGCTCTTCGCCCGCGCCGGGTTCTTTTTGCACCATGGCATCGATGGAGATGGAAAGATCGGCGAGAATCCGCGTAATGTCGGCAAGCACGCCGGGCTTGTCGACCACGCGCATGCGAAGGTAGTAAGAGGTGGTCACCTCTTCCATGGGCAAAATGCGTGTTGCCGCCAACTGGTCCGGCTGAAACGCCAGATGCGGGACGCGGTGATCGGGGTCGGCGGTATGCAGGCGCGTAATGTCGACCAAGTCCGCCACTACCGCGCTGGCGGTGGGCTCGGCACCGGCGCCGGCGCCGTAGTACATCGTGGCGCCCACGGCATCGCCCCGCACCAGCACCGCATTCATCACGCCCTCGACATTGGCGATCAGCCGCCGCGTCGGGATCAGCGTGGGATGCACGCGTAGCTCGATCCCCTCAGCGGTTCTTCGAGTGATGCCTAATAGCTTGATGCGATAGCCCAATTGCTCGGCATAGCCAATATCCTGCTGCGTGAGCTTGGAGATACCTTCGGTATAGGCTTTCTCGAATTGCATGGGAATACCAAAAGCAATCGCCGACATGATGGTGAGTTTGTGCGCGGCATCCACGCCTTCGATATCGAAAGTAGGATCGGCCTCGGCATAACCCAGGCGCTGCGCTTCTTTCAATACCGTATCGAAAGCCAGGCCCTTGTCGCGCATCTCCGAGAGAATGAAGTTCGAGGTGCCATTGATAATGCCGGCGATCCACTCGATACGATTGGCGGTCAAACCTTCGCGCAACGCTTTGATGATCGGAATCCCCCCGCCACCGCCGCCTCGAACCCCACCATCACGCCTTTTTTCTGCGCAGCGGCGAAGATTTCGTTGCCGTGCGTGGCAAGCAATGCCTTATTCGCGGTGACCACATGTTTGCCGTTATTGATGGCTTTGAGCACGAACTCCTTGGCCACGGTGTAGCCGCCAATCAATTCAATGACGATATCGATATCCGGGTCGTTCACCACCGAGTTCGCATCATCGGTCAAACGCGCCTTGCCGCCGGTAATAAGTTTTGCTCGTACCTGGTCCTTATCCGCCACCGCACTGATGACGATGCCGCGCCCGGCGCGACGGGTTATTTCTTCCTGATTGCGCGCAAGCACCGCCCAGGTGCCCCCGCCTACGGTACCAATGCCTAAGAGACCTACATTTATGGGTTTCATTGAGTTCATCCGGTTGCGTAGCGTTTGCGATAACCATCAAGAAAACGCGCGATCCGCCCGATGGCTTCGGTAAGGTCGTCAGAATTGGGAAGAAATACGACGCGAAAGTGGTCGGTGCGCGGCCAGTTGAAACCGGTTCCCTGCACCACCAACACCTTTTGCTCTTCCAGCAATTCCAGGATGAATTGTTGATCATCCTTGATCGGATACATCTTGGCGTCAAGCTTGGGGAATAGGTACAACGCTGCTTTGGGTTTGACGCAGGTGACGCCCGGAATCTGCGTGATCAGCGAATGCGCCAAGTCGCGTTGACGGCCCAGGCGGCCGGTTGGCGCGACCAGGTCATTGATGCTTTGATAGCCACCCAGCGCGGTTTGAATCGCATACTGCCCCGGCGCATTGGCGCACAGACGCATCGAGGCAAGAATATCTAGGCCTTCGATGTAATCGCGCGCGTGTTGCTTTTCGCCGGAGATCACCACCCAGCCACTGCGATAACCACAGGCACGATAATTTTTCGATAGGCCATTGAAGCTGAGGAACAACACATCATCCGCCAGCGATGCAATCGAGGTGTGCGTGGCGCCATCGTACAAAGTCTTGTCGTAAATCTCATCGGCGAGAACAATTAATTCATGTTGTCGCGCGATCTCAATCAACTGCAGCAACAACTCTTTGGGATACAAAGCGCCGGTCGGATTATTCGGATTGATCACCACCATCGCACGGGTGCGCGGGGTGATTTTCTTGCGCATATCGGCGAGATCCGGCGTCCAATCGGCGCCCTCATCGCACAGGTAATGCACCGGCGTGCCACCTGCCAACCGTACCGCCGCCGTCCACAGAGGGTAATCGGGCGCCGGCACCAACACTTCATCGCCGTCATCGAGCAAACCCTGCATCGACATGACGATGAGTTCTGATACGCCATTACCGACGATGATGTCATCCAACCCCACGCCAGCGATGTTTTTTGTCTGCGCGTAATGCATGATGGCTTTGCGCGCCGGGAATAGACCCTTGGAGTCGGTGTAGCCCGAAGCATTCGAGAGATTGACGATAACGTCGTGACGCACTTCATCGGGGGCATCGAAGCCGAAAGGCGCGAGGTTGCCAATGTTGAGCTTCCATATTCGCTGCCCCTCTTCCTCCATCTGGCGCGCGCGCGCCAGCACCGGGCCGCGAATGTCGTAACAGACATCGGCCAATTTCGAGGATTTGGGAATGGGTTTTAGCATTGTGATTTCCTTGTCCCCGTTTTCGTTGATCGCTTGTAACGATCCAAAAAACGGGGTTCCGCACCGTCGAAATACCATCGACAAGCTTTACGCTGCGGTGCAATAAGCCATAAAAGTTATAATGTTACCCGACACTTAGCGCATTCTGCAAAATAAGAACATGAGCCATCGAGGCGGGGTCTTTCGGGATTTGCCGCAAAAGCTCGGCATTGCCCCTTGCGAAAGCCCAATATCTTGAAACTTCATCTGGCCCAATCTGGCGACATCAATCTGATTACCGGATATGGCGAGGGCTTTATTGAGGTCAATCGGCAACGATATGAACGCCCCTTGGTGGTGTTGCGGGATCGCGTTTGGACCGAATGGAGCGCTACCTCGTTCGAGGCTCTCACGGCTGACGACCTGGATGCCTTGGCCAAACTTAATCAGGAAGTGATCTTGCTTGGGACCGGAAAAAAGCTGCGCTTTCCACGCGCTGAATTAATGCGTCCTCTGATTGCCGCGCGGGTTGGCCTGGAAGTGATGGATAGTGCCGCCGCCTGCCGCACCTACAATATTCTGGTGGCCGAAGAACGTAAGGTCGCCGCAGCCCTGTTGTTCACCTGAGCCTTTATCGCATGAAACAAGCTGCAATCCACTCCAAGTCCACGCTCGTGATTCTGGCCACGCTGTTTGCTCTGATTTGGTTTTCCACGCTTGACTATCGCAAACTCATCAAACCCGATGAAGGGCGCTACGCGGAAATCGCCAGGGAGATGGCGCTATCGGGCGATTGGGTGACACCACGCTTAAACGGCATTAAATATTTCGAGAAACCACCGTTACAGTACTGGGCAACCGCCGCGGCCTTTCGCATTTTCGGCGCGAACGAATGGACCGCGCGCCTGTGGAGCGCTCTAACCGGGTTTGCCGGTGTACTGCTCGCTGCGTTCACCGCAACGCGATTATTCGGCGCGGCAGCGGGTGTGTTTGCCGGGTTGGTACTGGGCAGCAGCCTATGGTGGGTATTGATGGGGCACCTGAATACCTTGGACATGGCATTCGCGTTTTTTCTTCAATTGTCTCTTTCGGGATTTCTTCTGGCGTGCAGTGCTCCTGTAGCAAGCCATAAAGAAAAAAACTGGATGCTGGTCGCGTGGGCAGCGGCCGCGCTCGCGGTATTGAGCAAAGGTCTTGCGGGTTTGGTTATTCCAGGCTTGGTGTTATTTATTTATTGCCTCGTGCAACGCGAGTGGCGCGTGCTTAATCGCTTACATTGGGTTGGCGGAATCTTATTGTTTCTCGTGATTACCGCGCCATGGTTTATCGCGGTGCAGATGGCCAACCCTGAGTTCGCGCGATTTTTCTTTCTCCATGAGCACTTCGCGCGCTTCCTCACCACCACCCACAGCCGAACTCAGCCAGTGTGGTATTTCGTGCCGATATTGTTGGCGGCGCTGCTGCCCTGGAGCGGCATGGCGATACATGCGGCGATCAAATCCTGGAATGAAGCGCCGACAGAAACCTTTAATGCGCGTCGCTTCTTGGTGCTGTGGTCACTGTTGGTGTTTCTATTTTTCAGCGCCTCGGGTTCCAAACTTCCTTCCTACATTCTTCCGGTGTTGCCGGCGATTGCGCTACTTACCGGCGACTGGTTGACACGCGCGAACCGGCCCGCGCTTTTGTGGCATGGCGCGACGATTGTCGCGCTGGCGTTGATTGCGCTTGTTTTGCTACCGCTGCTGGGCAACAAGGAGGCTAGCCAATCGCCCGGAGAAAATCATGCGCAATACGCCAATTGGCTGTTGGTGGCGGCCGCGGTATTTTTTCTGGGGTCACTCGCCGCGCTGTGGTTGAATGGCAAACGGCGACATTTCGCGGCCTGCGCGAGCCTTTTCATCGCCGCATTGTTTGCCTGGGAAATTGGCTTGCAAGGCCATCAGACACTAGGCAGAGCGAATTCCGCGTATTACATTGCCGAAGAGATCAAACCCATGCTGCGACCCGGTGTTGCCTTCTACAGCGTGGGCACCTACGAGCAAACCCTGCCCTATTATCTGAACCGCACCGTGACCCTGGTCGATTACCGGGATGAGTTTGGCTTTGGCTTGGATCAGGAACCGCAGCTTGGCATCGCTGACATTGAGACGTTCAAAAAGCGTTGGTCTGATGATAAAGAAGCGTTCGCCATGTTGTCGAACGATGGGTTTAAGATTTTGCAACGTAGTGGTTTCCCGATGCGCGAGGTGGCGCGCGATCCGCGTCGTGTGATCGTGCAGAAGCCATGAGCGCGGTCAGCTTTTCACTCTTGTTGATGGGTGTGTTGCTCAATGCCGGTGCGCAATTGTTGTTAAAGGCGGGCACCAATGCAGTCGGGCATTTCGAATTCACCATGGAAAACGTGCTGCCGGTGGGCATGAAGCTCGCCATGGAGCCGCATATCCTGGGCGGCATGTTCTGCTACGTAGTGAGTTTGGTGGTGTGGATCATGGGCTTGTCGCGCGTCGAGGTAAGCGTGGCCTATCCCCTGTTGTCGATCGGGTATGTGATCAATGCCATTGCGGCGTGGTACCTGTTTGGCGAATCGGTGTCGGCACTGCGATTGACCGGAATCGGTTTCATTATCGTCGGTGTCTATCTGGTCGCCCGAAGCTCGTGAAAATTTAATTCTCAATATGACCAACAACGATTTCCTACCGTTCACCCGCCCCTCCATCGATGAGGCGACGATCGCCGGCGTCGCCGAAGTGTTGCGTTCGGGCTGGATCACCACCGGCCCCATGGTGCGAAAATTCGAGGAAAGCCTCTCAGCCTGCGTCGGCAATCGGCGGGTGCGCAGCTTCAATTCGGGCACCGCCGCGCTTGAAATTGGCCTACATGTCGCGGGCATCAGGCCCGGCGATGAGGTGATCACCACACCGCTCTCCTGGGTGGCCACCTCGAATGTGATTTTGAGTGTTGGCGCGAAACCGGTGTTTGTCGATGTCGATCCGGTGACGCGCAATATTGATCTAAATCGCATCGAGGCTGCCATAACCCCGGCGACGCGCGCGCTGATGCCAGTGTACCTCGCCGGCCTTCCGGTCGATATGGATAAGCTTTACACCATCGCCAAGAAGCATGGCTTACGAGTGATCGAGGATGCCGCCCAGGCACTGGGTAGCCGTTGGCGCGGTCAACGCATCGGCGAGATCGGCGATCTG
The DNA here is from genome assembly GCA_046153355.1 of Burkholderiales bacterium. Taxonomy (GTDB): domain Bacteria; phylum Pseudomonadota; class Gammaproteobacteria; order Burkholderiales; family SG8-39; genus 2-02-FULL-62-17. The sequence continues at coordinate 20,503 of JBJXEY010000028.1, read as the reverse complement.
GTGGCCTTCAGTTTCCAGGCAAATAAGAACCTCACTTGCGCCGAGGGCGGCGCGCTGGTGGTCAATTCGGCTGCCGAAGGATTGATTTGCGAAAAATACCGCCTGCAAGGTGTGGTTCGCCAACCCGATGGCGAGATGGAGTGCGACGTCCTGGGAGGGAAATCGAACCTCACCGACATCGCGGCACGTATTGCCCTGGGTCAATTGCCTTTGATCGAAAGCGTGATTGAGCGCCGCAAAACATTGGCGCGCCGCTATTTTGAGCTCTGGGATAGAGCGCTCGACTGCGAAATGCCCGTCGAAGACTTTGAGAACTCCAACTGGCACATGTTTCAGGTGGTGTTGCCAAACCGCATAAAGCGGCCGGATTTCATCAATCGTATGAAAGAAAGAGGCATTGGCATTGGCGTGCATTACCCGCCGATCCATCTTTTTGCGTTGTATAGAAAGTTAGGCTTTCGCGAAGGACAATATCCTCACGCCGAACGCATCGGTAGACAGATCGCCACGCTGCCGCTGTTTCCGGCGATGAACGATACGGACGTGGAGCGCGTTTGCGACGCGGCGCGCCAGGTGATGGCATGAGCGGCACACCGCGCATTAGTATTGTGATCCCCGTGTATAACGAAGAGGCGGTGCTGCCCGCCTTGTTCGCGCGCCTTTATCCGGCGTTGGATGCTCTGCGCGAATCCTATGAAATCATTTTCATCAACGATGGCAGCCGTGATCGATCCGCGGCGCTTCTGAAAGTGCAATACGAAGCGAGACCCGATGTGACGCGGGTGATCCTCTTCAATGGCAACTACGGCCAACACATGGCGATATTGGCCGGCTTCGAACAAGTCCGCGGTGAACGCATTGTCACTTTGGATGCCGATCTGCAAAACCCTCCCGAGGAAATTGGCAAACTTCTCGCCAAAATGGACGAAGGTCACGATTACATCGGCACCATTCGCGCCAAACGCCAGGACAGCGCATTTCGCCGTCTTGCATCAAAGGCCATGAATGCGCTGCGCGAACGCATCACGCACATCGAAATGACCGACCAGGGCTGCATGCTGCGCGCCTACAGCCGCAAAATAGTTGATACGCTCAATGTCTGTCGCGAAAGCAACACCTTCATTCCAGCGCTCGCCTATACCTTCGCGGAAAATCCGGTCGAGATCGAAGTAGCGCACGAAGAACGAGGCGCGGGCGAATCGAAGTATTCGCTGTACAGTTTGGTACGCCTTAATTTCGATCTGGTCACCGGGTTTTCGGCACTGCCATTGCAATTATTTTCCTTGTCGGGAATCGCGATCTCCTTAGCGTCGCTGGTTTTCGTCATTTTTCTCGCGGTGCGCCGCCTGATGCTCGGGCCGGAAGCCGAGGGCCTGTTCACGCTATTCGGTATAGCGTTTTTCCTTATCGGCATTACGTTATTCGGCATTGGTCTCTTGGGCGAATACATCGCGCGCATCTATGAACAGGTGCGCGAGCGGCCGCGCTATGTGGTGAGAGAGATTTTACAAATCGACCGCGCAGAGAAGAACAACGTGGAGAATAAACGTTGACCGTGGCGGTGGTATTTGCTTATCACGACGTAGGCGTTGGTTGTCTTGAGACGCTGCTTGATTGCGGCGTCAAGGTGCCGCTGGTTGTGAGCCACCGCGATGATCCGGGCGAAAACATCTTTTTCGCAAGCGTCGCGAAACTGTCTGCCGACAAGGGCATCGAGTGTATTTTCCCTGAAGACCCCAATACCTCGGAGATAATCGAACGCGTACGTGCGTTGCAGCCGGATTTTTTGTTTTCTTTCTACTACCGTCGCATGTTAAAACCCGAGCTACTCAAGGCAGCGCGCCGCGGCGCCTTCAACATGCACGGATCGCTGCTACCCAAATACCGCGGCCGCGCACCGGTCAATTGGGCGGTGCTGCACGGCGAGCAAGAAACCGGCGCCACCCTGCATGAAATGGTGGAAAAACCCGATGCGGGGCGGCTGGTGGACCAACAAGCCGTGCCCATCGGGCCCGACGACACGGCAGGCGAAGTGTTCGCGCGCGTGACGCTGGCGGCGCAAACCGTGGCGCGCCGCGCTATCCCCAAACTGATTGATGGCAGCGCGGTCTTGATTCCTCAGGATTTGCGTCGTGGGAGCTACTTTGGCGGCCGCAAACCCGAGGATGGCCGTATCAACTGGCTGCTTAGCGCGCAAGTGATACACAATCTGGTGCGCGCGGTTGCACCGCCGTATCCTGGGGCTTTCACCCCGATTGGCGATTCGACGCTGAAGATCCTAAAAACACGGCTCCTAAACGAGAAAATCGTGATCGCCAGCCAGCCGGCCATGCAATATCAAAAAGAGTACTCGCGACTTGTCGCTCAATGCGGCGATTCCAGCCTGCTGCAAATACAACAAATGCAATGGGATAACGCGCCTTTCACCCCAGACGAGTTTCTGTCACGATTCGGCCCGCATCCGCTTCCCCTCACCTTTACTCCCCCGGTGTTATGAAAAAAATCCTCATCCTCGGCGTCAATGGCTTTATCGGCCATCACCTCACGCAACGCATCCTCGCCACCACCGATTGGGAAGTTTATGGCATGGATATGCAATCGGAGCGCATTGGTGAGTCGCTCAACAATAAGCGTTTTCATTTTTTCGAAGGCGATATCACCATCAATCGCGAGTGGATCGAATATCACATTCGCAAATGCGACACCGTGCTGCCATTGGTGGCCATCGCCACGCCAGCAACTTATGTCAAACAACCTTTAAAAGTATTCGAGCTCGATTTCGAGGCCAATCTGCCGATCGTGCGTTCCTGCGTGAAACACGGCAAACGGTTGGTATTCCCCTCCACTTCCGAGGTGTATGGCATGTGCCCGGATGGCAGTTTCGACCCGGAATATTCCCCCTTGGTATACGGACCGATCAATAAGCCGCGCTGGATCTATGCCTGCTCCAAGCAATTGATGGATCGCGTGATACACGCTTACGGCATGGAGCAGGGCCTCGACTACACCTTGTTTCGGCCATTCAATTGGATCGGCTCGGGCCTGGACTCGATCAACACCCCCAAGGAAGGCAGCTCCAGGGTCATTACGCAATTTTTCGGCCATATCGTGCGTGGTGAAGCTATTAAGCTTGTCGATGGTGGTCAGCAGAAACGCGCCTTCACCTATATCGACGATGGCATCGACGCGTTGATGCAAATCATCGCCAACCCGCGTGGTATCGCCAGCGGCAAAATCTACAACATCGGCAATCCGCGGAATAATTTTTCAGTCAAGGCACTGGCCGAAATGATGCTTCTATTGGCCGCGAAATATCCCGAGTACGCGGCGAGCGCGCGCAAGGTGAAACTCAAAATGGTTTCAGCCAAGGACTATTACGGCAATGGCTATCAGGATGTGCAAAACCGCGTGCCAAAGATAACCAACACCATGGCCGATCTGAAGTGGAAACCGCGTGTCAACATGAAGGACGCGCTCGCCAATATTTTCGACGCCTATCGCGGCCACGTCGCCGAAGCGCGGCACCTTGTCGATTAAATTGCGCGTGCAAGCTTCGGACGTTCAGGTGAAATTGTTCGCGTGAAGCTGGCGCTCAAGGTCGATGTCGATACCTGGCGCGGCACGCGTGAAGGCGTGCCACGTTTGCTCGAGGTATTAAAAAAATACCGCGCTGGCGCGACTTTTTTATTCAGCCTCGGCCCAGACCACACCGGCCGCGCCATCCGCCGGGCATTTCGCCCCGGATTCGCGAAAAAGGTGTCGCGCACTTCGGTGCTGGAACATTACGGTTTTAAAACCCTGCTCTACGGCACGCTGTTGCCAGGGCCGGACATTGGCGCCAGCTGCGCGGATATCCTTCGCCAAGTGCGCGATCAAGGGTTCGAGGTGGGTATTCACTGCTGGGACCATGTTCGCTGGCAAGATGGATTGGCCGGTGCCAACGAAGCCTGGACTCGCGCCGAGATTGAGTTGGCGATGGATCGATTCAAGAAAATTTTTGGCGAATCGGCGCGCGTGCACGGCGCGGCCGGATGGCAGATGAATATTCATGCCATGCGGCTTTGCGAACGCCTTGGCATCGCCTATGCATCGGACACCCGCGGCACTTGCCCATTCATCCCCGTCTGGAACGCCGAACCCTTCACCATTCCACAGTTGCCGACGACCTTGCCCACCTTGGACGAGCTAATCGGTATTAACGGGGTAACGCCTGCGAACGTAGTGGCTCACCTGCAATCGCTCACCATACAGTCACCCGCGACACCCCATGTCTACACCCTGCACGCCGAATTGGAAGGTGGGAAATTTTTGCCTCAATTCGACGCGCTTCTCCAAGCCTGGCTTGCCGCTGGTTACCAATTGGTTTCATTAGCGGATCTGGCCGCGGAATTGGACAGCAAAACGCTACCACGTCATGAAATTGTAATGGGCGAGGTGCAAGGTCGATCCGGAACGCTTGCGCTGCAAGGCGGAATATTTCTTGACGAGAACCGATCCAACAATGGTTGAAGATAACGTAGACAATAAGGGGTTGACAATCGCAAACGAAGAGGCAAACATGTCCGCCAAGTCAACCGAGAATCAAGAAATCCAGCCTTTAATGGCCAATACTGCGGTCAAAGACTTCTCCCTACCCTGCACTGGCGGCACCCTATTCAGGCTGTCCGAATCCAAGGCAAAAGCCCTTGTCCTTTATTTTTACCCCAAGGACAACACGCCCGGCTGTACCACCGAAGGCATGGCGTTTCGCGATCTGCACAAGGATTTTCGCAAAGCAGGCGCGGAAATCTACGGCATTTCGCGCGATAGCCTTAAATCTCACGAAAACTTCAAAGCAAAGCTCGCCTTTCCCTTCGATCTGCTCGCGGACGAAGAGGAAAAGGTCTGCACCCAGTTTGCCGTGATGAAAATGAAAAACATGTATGGCAGACAGGTTCGTGGCATCGAACGCAGCACTTTTGTGCTCGATGCCCACCGCGTTATCCGCCGGGAATGGCGCGGTGTGAAGGTCCCCGGTCATGTCCTGGAGGTATTGGATTTTGTTAAAGCACTCTGACGGCCCATCGCTACCAGAAGACGCCTCAACCGACGCTTCATCGCTTATATCGTCAGATCTAGTTTCCATGCCAGGACGAAAAAAACGCCCGGCGCGTCAAACAACGCAAACGAAACTGTTCGTGCTCGACACCAACGTGTTGATGCACGACCCGACCAGCCTGTTTCGCTTCGAAGAACACGACATCTACCTGCCCATCATGACCCTCGAGGAGCTCGACGGTCACAAGCTGGGTATGTCCGAGGTGTCGCGCAATGCCCGGCAGGCGAGCCGCTTCATCGAAGAAGTGGTAACCCGCTCCAACGACAAGATAGAAGATGGCATCGCGCTAAAACGCCACGACGCCGATCCCGCCGCCGGCAGGCTTTTCCTGCAAACCGAAGCGATCAACGGCCAATTGCCAGCCAATCTGCCAATTGGTAAAGCTGACAATCACATCATCGGCGTGGTGATGTTCTTGCAGAAAAAGCATACGCAGCGCCAGGTGATTCTGGTGTCCAAAGACATCAATATGCGCATCAAGGCACGCGCCTTGGGCCTGCCCGCCGAAGATTACTTCAACGACAAGGTTCTGGAGGACACCGACCTTTTGTATTCCGGCGTGCGCGAATTGGGCGTCGATTTCTGGGATGTCCATGGCAAGGACATGGAGTCCTGGAAAAAAGACGGACGCACCTTCTACCGCGTGCGTGGCCCCTTGTGCCATGAGCTGCTACTTAATGAATTCGTCTATCAGGAAGGCGAACGGCCGCTTTACGCCATCGTGCGCGAGACCCATGGCAGCATGGTGGTGCTGGAAACCATTCGCGATTTTGCCCATGCCCGCAATGGCGTATGGGGCATTCATGCGCGCAATCGCGAACAGAATTTCGCGCTCAATTTGCTGATGAATCCGGAGGTCGATTTCGTCACCCTGCTTGGCCAGGCCGGCACCGGCAAGACCTTGCTCACCCTGGCCGCGGGCTTGATGCAAACGCTGGAGACCAAACTCTACTCCGAGATCATCATGACGCGCGTGACCGTACCGGTTGGCGAGGACATCGGTTTCCTGCCCGGCACCGAAGAAGAAAAAATGACGCCGTGGATGGGCGCGCTGGAGGATAACCTTGAAGTCCTCAACAAGACCGACGAATCCGCCGGCGAATGGGGGCGCGCCGCGACGCGCGATCTGATTCGTTCGCGCATCAAGATCAAATCGCTTAACTTCATGCGCGGGCGCACTTTCCTTGGCAAATATCTCATCATCGATGAGGCGCAAAACCTCACGCCCAAACAGATGAAAACCTTGATTACGCGTGCTGGCCCCGGCACCAAGGTGGTGTGTCTGGGCAATATCTCGCAGATCGATACACCCTACCTCACCGAAGGCTCCTCAGGCCTGACCTATGTGGTGGACCGATTCAAAGGCTGGGCGCATAGCGGTCATGTGACGCTCGCGCGAGGAGAAAGATCGCGCCTCGCGGATCAGGCCGGAGAGGTTCTATAGTTTCGCATCAGCAAGCCCCGGATGATCCCGGGTCGTGATCGGCGGGCGGTTTGGCGTTGTAAGATTCGCGTCGCTTACGCGACCAACACCGGTCAACATTCAATACGCAGGAGATCCCATGTCGGACAAAGTGAAAAAAACCGATGCCGAGTGGCGCGCGCAGCTCTCGGCCATGCAATACAACGTGGCACGTAAGAAAGGCACGGAGCAAGCCTTTTCTGGGGAGTTTTGGGACAACCACGAAAAAGGCGTGTATCGCTGCATTTGTTGCGGCACCGAATTGTTTGACTCCGATACAAAATTCGATTCCGGCACCGGCTGGCCTTCTTATTGGGCGCCGATAAAGCCGGAAAATGTCGCCACGGAAACCGACAACTCCTGGTTGATGTCGCGCACCGAGGCCTTGTGCGCGGTATGCGATGCGCACCTGGGACACGTGTTCGACGACGGCCCCGATCCCACCGGACAGCGCTATTGCATCAACTCAGCCTCGCTGAAATTCGAGAAAAAATAGCCTCGGCCTGGTCAAGCATCGCCCTATATCGCTGCATACGGATTGGGGCGCATCCCGGCCTGCCTGTCTTTACCAGTTTTGGCCGGCATGGGCCGCAGCTATAATCGCACCATGAAATTTCTCTTCGATCTTTTTCCCATCATCCTTTTTTTCATTGCCTTCAAGGCGTGGGACATCTACGTCGCGACGGGCGTGGCGATTGTCGCGACCATCGCGCAAATTGGCTACCTCAAGGCAAGAGGGCGCAAAGTGGACACCATGATGTGGGTGAGCCTGGCCATCATTGTGGTGTTTGGCGGGGCCACCATAGCGTTGCACGATGAGACCTTCATCAAGTGGAAGCCCACGGTTTTGTATTGGCTATTCGCGCTGATCCTTGGTGGCGCTGAAGTTTTTTTCCGCAAGAACCTGATCCGCGTGCTGATGCAAGCGCAGCAAATCACCATGCCCGATAGGGCGTGGCGAACCCTCAATTGGAGTTGGGCGGGTTTTTTCGCCTGCATGGGTGTGCTGAATTTGTATGTGGCATTCAACTATTCCACCGATACCTGGGTGAATTTCAAACTTTTCGGTGGCATGGGCTTGATGTTGGTGTTCGTGATTCTTCAGGCCTTGTACATGGCGCGATACATTGTCGAGAAGGATGGCTCGGGAGAGCCAAAATGAACCTAGATGGAGTGAATGTAGGCTTAGTAAATCCTAAAGCCATGAACCTGGCCGCGACCATTCACCAACGACTGGCGGCGCTTGCGCCCGAATCGATTGATCTCACCGACGATTCAGGGCAACACCTCGGCCACCAAGGCGCGAAAGATGGTGGCAGTCATTTCAGCTTGGTGATTGTTTCGCCACGCTTTAGTGGCATGAATACCTTATCTCGCCATCGCTTGGTCTACGAGACCCTGGGCCCTTTGATGAAAAAAGAGATTCACGCGCTGGCCATCCGCGCCATGACACCTGATGAGCTATGATCGAAAACAAATTGCCAACGGCAGAAAAGGACTGCAAATGACCGTTAATCGCTTACTCACGCCGGCCTTGTTACTGGCCCTCACCATCGCGGCGCCAATTCACGCGCAAGCGCCCGCGAAGCCTGCCGCCTCATCTCAAGCGCCGGTATTGCCGGTCCCCGCCGCCGCCAATCGCGTGGCCACTGTGAATGGCAAGCCCATCCCGCGCACTCGTGTTGAAACCGTGGTCAAGCAACAGACCGCGCGCGGCGCGCAGGATAACGATCAGTTACGCCAAGCGATTACTGATCGATTGATTAACTTCGAGTTGGTGGCGCAGGAAGCCGAGCGTCGTGGATTGGCCAAGAGCGCCGATGTGCAAACGCAAATCGAGATCGCGCGCCAGCAGGTGTTGTTTGAGACCTTCATGCAGGATTATTTCCGCACCAAACCGATCAGCGACGCCACCTTGCGCTCGGAGTACGACAAAGTGCGCGCGCAGCGTGGCGAACGTGAATACAAGGCGCGCCATGTGCTGGTCGATAGCGAATCAGAGGCGAAAAGTGTCATCGATCAACTGGGCAAGGGCGCGAAAATCGAGGACCTATCCAAAATATCGAAGGATGGTGGATCGAAAGATCGAGGCGGCGACCTCGGATGGGCCGCGGCCGGCACCTTCGTCAAACCTTTTGCCGATGCCTTGGCGAAACTGGAAAAAGGCAAATTCACCACCCAAGCCATTCAGTCGCAATTCGGCTGGCACGTGATTTTTCTCGAAGACGTGCGCAACGTGCAGTTTCCGCCCTTCGATCAGGTGAAGCCCCAGATTCAGAACGTGCTGCAGGAACAGGAAGTGCAGAAAGTGTTCGCCGATCTGCGCGCCAAGGCAAAAATCGAATAGCGGCGCGGCAGCTCAGTACTCAAGGCGGAATAGCGATACCTATACGACGCCGCCTGAGCGGAACGCGCTGATCGCCGCGGTGCCGTAGCCCAACTCCGTCAAGACTTCGTCGGTGTGCTCCCCCTTGTCTGGCGTGGCGGATACAAACCCCGCCTGCGTGCGCGAGAGCTTCACCATTTGACCCAAAATGCGCTGCTTGCCCAGGCGTGGATGCGTCACCTCCACGGCCGCGCCCAGGTGCTTAACCTGTGGGTCGGCAAAAGTCTGATCAATGCTATAGATGGGGCCGCATGGAATGCCCGCGGTGTTTAATAATTCCTGCCACTGGGCACTGGGTTTGGCGCGCATTGCCTTGTCGATCTCGGCGTTGAGCGCAGCGCGATTTTTCGAGCGCGCATCCATATCTTTGTAGTTCGGGTTGTCCAACAGGTCGTTGCGCCCGATGGCATCGCACAGGCGCTTCCACATGGTGGTACCGGAAGCCGCCACGTTCATATGGCCATCCGCCGTGGTATATGCGGAGGTGGGCATGTTGGTCGGATGATCATTGCCCACTTGCTTGGCCACATCGCCCGACTGAATGTAGCGCGCCGCCTGGAAATCAAGCAGTTGCAATCCGGCCTGAAGCAGATTGGACTGCACCCACTGCCCTTCACCCGATTTGATGCGCTCATGCAATGCCGTCATGATGCCAATCGCCGCCAACATGCCTGCGGTGATATCGGCCACTGCCGCGCCAGCGCGCACCGGGCCTTGTCCAGGAAACCCTGTGACCGACATCAAGCCGCTCATGCCCTGGCCGATTTGATCAAAGCCTGGCCGCTCTCGATACGGGCCGTCCTGCCCGAATCCGGAAATGCTGGCGAGAATGATTTTGGGATTGACGAGTTTCAGCGTCTCGTAGTCGATGCCCAGACGAAATTTCACGTCCGGCCGATAGTTCTCCACCACCACGTCCGCGGTTTTCACCAGACGCATGAAGATCTCTTTTCCTTCGGGCGCCTTGAGATTTAACGTCATCGAACGCTTATTGCGATGTAGATTCTGAAAATCAGACCCATCTCGAGAACCGCCCAGATCCTCGCTCTCCACCGATTCGATCTTGATCACATCGGCGCCAAAATCGGAAAATTGTTTGACGCAAGTGGGGCCGGCGCGCACTCGCGTGAGATCGAGAATACGCAAGTCGTCAAAGGCAGTGGAGGCTTTAATTTTGGGCATTGCAAACATTCCATTCATAAAAAGGGGCCAGGCTCAAATAAATTAATTCGAGCCTGGCCCCTTTGGGGTTACCGAAACAAGATCTATTAATCACTTTAATTATCATTTGCAAAGGACTGGCATATTTCAATCAACAATATCAATTCAAGAATAGAATAATTACCGGTCGCTTCGCGACATCAATAACGCTCATTCATCCATTTCGCCATGTAGTCGAACATATTTTTCATACTATTTGAATACTGTCCCGGTGCTTTCTCGCACTCGGTACAAGGCGTGAAACCGTGCGTGGCACCTTCGATCACCACGAAGTCTTTGTCCTTGGCTTTAGCCACATCGTAGTGCCGCTCATTGTCGCGAATGAAATAGTGCGCGCCCATGGCCACGAACAGCACCGGCACCGAAATCGACTGTACCGCGCACACGGTTGAATTGTTGCTGGAGCAGTGATCGACATCGTTGTACGCGTCTTTCGAGCGCACCGCGTTGGCGGTCAGGAACGAACGCAGCGTATAGAATTTGGTGCCGGTGTTGAATTGCAGATTGCTAAGCGCTAGTGAAGGATTGGCGACGAACACGCTTTTCACCGCTTGCGTGGCGATGCTGCCATCGTTGCGAATAAATTTCGCCGGCCGCGCGGTGCTGTTGACCGCCGGGATGTCTGGCTGAGTGATATACAGCGCCGCCGATCCACCGGGCCCCGAACCAGGATTGCCACCCCCCGGAATCACCACCAGATCATTGTCACCATAGGGAAAGTCACCGCGCTTGATGCGCGCAAGCTTATCTTGCGCCGCGTCGATTAAGCGGTTCAAGCGATCCGATTGCGCCTTGGTGTAGCGCGCCTGAAACTCGGGCGAATAGTTCGACACCCCCTTAGGGTTGAAACCGTTACGCGTGTCGAGCATGTCAAGGTCGGAAACAAAACGCTTCTCGGGAGGATTCGCCTCGCTCACAAACGCCGGATTAATACCACGCAGCAGATTCACCGCGTTGCCAGGATGCGCATCGGCAAACACAATGCCATCGGCGCGCGGCAGATTCGCAATGTCCTCCGCACACTCGGTGATCTTGCTCTTACCCCTGCAGTAGCCCGTGCCATTTTCCGCAACCGCCTGGTACAAAGACATCAACGGGCCGCCACCACTGTGGGCAAACAACACCACTTTGGTAATCCCCGTTTGTTTGCGCAGCATTTCCACGCCCGCCTTCACATCCAGCGGCAGCTTCTCGAAATCCACCGCCGGCTCGTTATTCTCGAAACGCGTGTTCATGCACAGCATCAAAAACCCGCGGCGCGACAGCTCCCGGCACGCCGGGTGATTGAGATAGTTTGAAGTGCGATGCATCACCAACACGCCCACCCGCGGCGCCGGCCCGGCGTCTGGGCGATATAACGCTGCCTTGGTCACGCCGGGGAAGGAAACGAATTCCGGTTTGCTCTGTGCCATCGAAGCAATTGGCAGGGAACAAGCGGCAAAAATGCCGGCGACAGTTGCAAATTTTTTGTGATTCATAAGCTCTCCAAGTTGAGGCTTTTAGTATGACAATTAATCGCAAGGTACGTTGGCGCCCGGAAATCTCGCTGCGGATTTATCAGATCTCGCGGATAACGCACCCGTGGCATAGACTGCATCATCGATCCTTATGCAAAACAACGAGTCGATAACCCAAATCGAACGACGATTCGCGCATCAATTCGCCGTAGCGGCGACGCCATTCGCCGCTAGCAAGATCCTCCTGCAAACGCACGAGCGCCGAATCAATGTTCCCGAGGCGAGAAAAAGTCGAGATCGCGCGACGCACGCCAGCATCCAAATATGCCGAAGGCCGGCGCCAGTAGGCGCCCATGAAACCATCGACGCAGTCGTGAGGAATCGACACGGGCAGGATGTCGATCTTGCCCAGTCGAACTCTTAACCACTCCTCCTTGGGGAATATTTCCTCGTCGATGGCTCGAATCGCGGGCAGATAATCGAACAGCCAGAAATGACGGTCAAATCCTAACCAGGTAAAAAGCACTAAGCGATCGCGAGTCACGCGAATTGCTTCGAGCAACCCCAGTTCGATATTTGACCAATGGTGAATACTAAGGAGCGCCATGGAGCAGTCGAACCTGCCGTCCGCGAATGGCAAGGCTTCGGCACAGGCCTGTATTACTGGTGCGGCGCTCGCGCGTTGCGCGATCATGACTGAAGAAGGCTCTACCGCCACCAGTTCGCGGCCCATAGGCTCATACGAACCACTTCCCGCGCCAATATTCAAAATGGATCGGGCATCGCCAAGCTGCGCATTAATCGCCGCTGCAATGCGCGGATCGGGACGCCGGAACCCAGCGTAGCCTCGCCCGATCTTGTCGTATCGTGGCTCCATCTTCTGCGCCTCAATAAAAGGTCACCCTGAACTACCAAACTCGACAAATTTTTCGTTTCATAAAGTCGATCATTGGTCGACGACTCGCGAAGTCAAAGCAACGACTGCGAGGCGCCGTCGCCAATAGGAACTTCACCCGAGTTGTAGGGGGCGATACCCGCCAAGCAAGCAACATCAAAACCATATTCGTTGGGCGTACTGTGACGTTGGTGGTGGGTATAAATGCCGCAGACCGAACAAAAATAATGTTTCGCGTTTTGCGTGTTCCATTGATACAAGGTGAGCTTCTCCTCGCCCTTGATCACCTTTAACCCGATTAGCGGAACGCTTGCCATCACCGCACCCTTGCGGCGGCAAAGCGAACAGTTGCACCGGCGCAATTTCTGCAATCCATTCTCAAGCCGCACTTCGAAGACCACCGCACCACAGTGGCAGCTTCCTTGTTGTAGGTCCATTCGCGTTATTCGTTTCCTGGCAGTTCCTAACTATCAGCGAGGAATGATCACTTCGGCTTCTCCGCGTTAGCCGAAAAATTGGGTGCCTTGCGTGCCGGACGGCGTGGCGGAATGTTGATATCGCCAACACCTGCGAAACGCTGCCGCAAGCGCGTACCCAAAGGCACCAGTGACACTTTGGGTCGCGCTCCATTTAGGGCCTCCGCAATTATGTGGCGCGCCTCTTCTTCCATTGAACGCCCATTGCGCGCGGCCTGGACACGTAGTTCGGACTTGACGGAGTCGTCGATATTGCGAATGGTCAGGACCGCCATAAGAGACTCCCAATTTGCTGTCAATAACAGCATGGTAGGCAACGGTGCGTCCCTGGTCAATTGGCGTTGGCAATCCCAATTGCAGTTAGCGTTCCCCGGCAAATCAAACAGCTGCAATTTGCACTAAACAGCAAGGATTGGGTAAATGCCAACTCGCAACGACCTACTTGGCGAGGGTGCCTTGATGAAAAATCATTTGCCAACGGTCTTTTTCGAATCGCCATATTGAGCTTCGCAAACTCGCGACCGGCGGGACGCTATGGCGAAGTACGCGATAAGTAACCAAGGCGGTGCCGGCACCCAATTCAACAACCTTGAAGTTTGTCGCGGTACGCACTACACCGTCGTCATTTTCCAAGGTTAACGAAGCGACGATTTGCGTCTTGTTAAAAACTCGCCCTGAACTGCCGAACTCGACAAACTCATCGTCCAAAAAACTCGCCGCGCGTCCGGAAAAGCGAACCTCGCGGGTCAACAATTCTTTCTCCAAGGTCTCGAGATGGATGGCGAGATCTGTCGGCGTACTCATATCGTCATATTCCCCAGATTTTCCAGGGCTCGCGAACCCCGTATGACGCATATTTTCCGCGAGTGAAACCGGCGCGAATCGCAAGCGAATGGCGACTTTCCATTAACCAATTATTTCGTTTAGGCCCTCGACAACCTGGAGCATGTCTTCCGGTGTTGCGCGCCCCAACCGCGCCCCGATTCGCTCAACCGAAAGCGTACGTACTTGGCTGATCTTCACCCAAGATCGTTTGGGCAATTTCGATGCCTCCAACTCATGTGTCAAGGGAAAACCCGCTCGTTGCGTCTGACTGGTTAAGGCAACGGCAATCACCGTCCCCGAGCGTTCATTGAAAACATCGTGACTCAATATCAAGACGGGTCTTAGGCCCGCTTGCTCGCGCCCGCGCACCGGATTGAGATCGGCCCAGCGAATTTCACCCCTCAGTATTTGGGCCATGTCTCAAGATCCTGGCCCAGCCCTTCTTCAGCCAGTGCTTTTTCGGATTCTGGATCGAGTTTCGCGCACTCCGCGGCGAGACGCGAACGATCCATGCGGGCTAGCTTTTCCGCCACCGCTTCTTGAATCGCCCGGCTGCGGTTGGGGAATACGCTTTGCGAAACCAGACCATCGACTCGTCTCAAGGTATCTTTGTCGATGGTTATAGCGACTTTGACACTGCTCATCGTCGGTCCATTTTAATAGTATGATTAATTATCATACCAGACGTTGTTACGTTTAGATCTTGAAAGACTCCAAACTCTCCGGCGCAAACAGTTCCTCCGGTTTCAAGCGCGACTTCGACAACCCCTGCTCATGGTGATAGCGCAGGAAGGTATCTAACACGTGCCGGTTGGCCTCGAACCCGTAAGCCCACCAATCATCGCCCAACTCGCGCCGTGCCTCCTCCACGTGCGCCACCTGCCAGGGAAGCATGGTGGTATGCGCCGAGGTGGTGTATAGGTTTTCATAGACGCGGCGCTGCGCCTCGGTGAATGCCTTGCACAACGACTGCGCGATCCAACGATTGGCCTCGTAGGTATCGCGGCGCAGCACCACGGTGTGCATGATGGGGAAAATTCTCGTCTTGCGGTAGTAGGCCTTCTCCACATCGACGTAGTTTTCGAAAAGACGCCGCACCGTGCCCGGTCGCGTCAAAAATGTCGAGGGCATACGCGCAGTCTGCAACGCATCGAGCTCGCCATCGGCGATCATCTGCGTCAAGATCTTATGCGGACCAATGCCCGAGAGGCGAATCTTCGCGGGCAGATCGAGTTTGAGTTTTTCTTCGCGGCCTGGCTCCTCTTCGCCGCCGCTAAAATATTCGGGGCTTGTTGGATCAACGCCATACTCGTCTTGAAGAATGCCGCGAATCCACACGGGCGCGGTCATCTGGTATTCGGGCACGCCTATCCTTTTACCGATCAAATCCTTGGGTTCGCGAATATTTGCCTTAGCCGAGACGTAGATACTCGAATGGCGAAAATAACGCGAAGGGAAAATGGGAATGGCGATAAACGGCGAATTGCCGCGCGCCGCCGACACGGTGTAGGAAGACAGCGACATCTCTGCCACATCGAATTCGCGATTCCTGAGCATCCGGAAAAAAGTCTCCTCCACATGCAGGTTCAGGCAATTGAGTTCGATGCCATCGGCTTGGACACTGCCATCGGCCAAGGCGCGGGTGCGGTCGTACTCCCAACAGGCAAGCGTGAGTTTCAGTTTCGACACGTAAGTTTCACTTTCAAAAAAGCGGCCCCATCCGGGGCCAAGTTCAATCGATCCTCGCAAGGAGCGTGGCGGCGCACGCAAACTAGATCAGGCCTTCGCCAGCAACGCCTTCACCCGCTCCCTGGTCATCGGCACCCGCCGCATGCGCACACCGGTGGCATCAAAGAAGGCATTGGCGATAGCCGCCGGTATGCAACGCATGGTTGGCTCTCCGGCGCCGCTGGGTGCCACTTCGGGACGATTAATCAGCGCAAACTCAATGGATTGCGGCGCATCGCGCATATCCAAAATTGGATAACTATTCCAATCGTTGCTGGTCACCATGTTGCGATCGAACTTCACCTCCTCAAGCAAGGTGCGCGACATGCCCTGCACCACATTGCCTTCGATGGTGTAGCGCAAGCCTTCCGGGTTGATGATCAAACCGCAGTCGTGCGCCACGGTGAATTTTTTGCCCCATACGCGACCGGTGCTGCGCTCGACTTCCACTTCGGCAACGATGGCGACCAGGGTTCCGCTGCGTTGCGCGTAAGCAATGCCGCGCCCGGTCATCAACTCGCCTGATTTCGGCCCTTTCGGCCCTGGACGCGCCTGCCAGTTGGCCTTTTCCGCCGCAGCGCGAATCACCGCCGCATCACGCGGCGCGGTGACGTATTTCAAACGGAAAGCCACCGGGTCTTCACCCGCGGCCGCTGCCAATTCGTCGATGAATTGTTCGCTGCCAAATTGAATCTCCGGCCCAACGGGGTCGCGCAAGTGTGAGGTGCGAAGCGGCGAACTATTATTGACAAGGGGCGCGATGGACTCCCAAGCGAGGCGCTTATTATCGAAGCCATACGACTCCGCCGGAAAACCGAATGCGGGAACGTTTTTCGCCTGCAAACCCATCTCCTGACCGGCAAGGCTATCGATGGGGTTCGCCTCGTTAGTAGCGATGTGATTGCGCGAGAAGCCTTTCGATACAAATTCGTAGGCAATCACCTTACCTTGAGCATCCAAACCGGCACGTGCGCGCAACACACACGCCGGGCCTTTGGGGTCCCAGGCAGTGCCATCAGCGCGCGTACCCTGTACACGCACCGGCGCACCCACCAATTTGGATAGCAGCGCGGCGTCGATGGCCGCGTCTCCCGAGTCGTTGCGGCCATAACAGCCAGGACCATGAACCCAAATCGCTTGAACCTTTTCTTGCTGCAGATTCAATAACGCGGCCACGCCATCGCGCACGAAATGCGGTTTTTGCGAACCAGTCCACACCGTGGCGCGATCGGCGCGCGCATCCACGAGCGCGCAACCCGGCCCCATGCTGGCATGCGACTGGAACGGCCATTCGTATTCGGCCTCGACAATGCGCGCCGCAGTCTTGAAAGCGGCGGCAACATTGCCCTTGACCGCGCTCTCCTCCGATTTATCCACCGCCGCGGTTCGTATGTGATCGTGCAATTTCTCCATTGGCGGGAATGGATTAGTCGGCGCCGACCAGGAGATTTTCAGCATCCTCGCCGCGCGCACCGCATCCCATTCTTTTGGCGCGACCACGCCGATGAAATTCTTTTCGCGAATCAAACGCGCACCGCGCACCGAGCGAATCGACGCCTCATCGACTTTCAGCGGCTTTGCTGTCGCATGTGGCGGTCGTATCGCGCGCCCATGCAACATGCCCGGAATGGAAACATCGGTGACCCAATCGGTGGTGCCGAACACTTTGCCCGCCACATCGCGGCGCGGGAATTCCTTGCCCACCACCCTGTATTGCGACGGCGACTTAGGCTTGGCTTTGCCCTCGACGTTCATGGCATTGCCGGTTAGTTTGTTCCACTCGACTTTGGAATTGAAAAACCGTCCGCCAATCAATTCGGCATAACTGGTCTTTCGCCCATCCGGGCCAAACACCACGCCGTCGTACACATTGCATTGCTCCGCGGTCACCTTCCACTCGCGCGCGGCGCGATCCACCAGCAACCGGCGAGCCTCGGCCGCCGCGTTGCGCAAAGGCCGCGCGCCTTGCTGAATACCGGTGCTGCCCGACGCCCCGCCCTGATTGCAAGAGGTGAAGGTATTGCACATATCCACCTGCACGCGCTCGAATGACACATCCAACTCATCGGCGACGATCTGCGCGATAGCCACTTCAATGCCATGACCCATATCCATCTTGCCAAAGAACGCGGTGACATTGCCACTGGGCAGAATTGCGATCCAGGAATCCATTTCAGCGGGGTGCAACAAGGGCTTGCCGGCGGCCGCGCCTTGCGCCAGCGAATCGGCCATCATCACCGCGCCCGTGGAGCTGACAATCAAGGCTCCCGAAGCCTTCAAAAATTCACGGCGGGACAACTGCGCTGAAAACCCATTTTCCATCGGAGCATTCATGATTTTTCCCCTTAAGCCAGTTGCGCTTGCGCACGCTTGATAGCGCGCATGATGGACACATGCGTGCCACAACGGCACTTGAGGCTTGACAGCCCCTCGCGCAGATCGGCATCGCTTGCCTTGGGGTTTTTCTTCAACACCGCTGCGGCCGTCATCACCCAGCCATTCAGGCAATAACCGCACTGCGGCACCTGCTCCTGCACATAGGCCGTTTGCAGCGGATGCGGCTTATCCGGCGTACCCAGACCATAAATCGTGGTGATTTTTTTGCCCTTCACCGCCGACACCGGCATCACGCAGGAGCGAATTGGTTCGCCATCCAAATGCACCGTGCAGGCGCCGCATTGCGCCAGGCCACAGCCAAAATGCGGATTCTTCATTTTTAAATCATCGCGCAAGGCGTAGAGCAAGGGCATGTTGGGATCGACATCCACCGTCACTGCGGCGCCGTCCACCGAAAAACCGATCTGTGCCATGGGTTCCTCCTCAAGGAAATGGGTCGCGGGCTGGCGCCGCGAACTGGGCACGATGATACGTCAGGGTAACATCCCTACGCACCTGTTCCTTTTGGCGGAATCAGGCGCCATGAACGGAGTTCAATGAGCCGGGTGCAATCTCCAGGCGCAACTTCCCGAATTCAATGATCTATTTCACGACGAATCGCTCTCGCAACTCCTCCAGACCCAACGTACGCAAAATCTCCCCTAACCGCTCCGAAGCACGCTGCCCTGCTTGGTTCGTCCGGCGCGCAATGATTAGTTCGTTTTTCATCGAATGCTCCCAACCCACTAATTCGGTCACCGTCACCTGATAGCCATGCGCTTCGAGTTGCAGACAACGCAGTACATTGGTGACCTGGGCACCAAACTCTCGGGTATGGATGGGGTGGCGCCAAATTTCCGTAAGCGCATCTTTTAACGCGCGCCCTTTGTTCTTATTCAACGCAGCCGCCACTTCTGCCTGACAGCAGGGCACAAGCACAATGAATCGGGCCTGTTTGCAGAGGGCAAAACGGATCGCATCGTCGGTAGCGGTATCGCAGGCATGCAACGCCGTCACCACATCAACCGTATCCGGGATCTGCTTGGAGGTAATCGATGTCGCCACCGTTTCGCACAAAAACGACATGCCGCTGAACCCCGACTTGGCGGCCAATTGCCGCGATTTTTCAACCAGATCCTCGCGGGTTTCGATGCCGTAAATATGTCCCTTGCCCTCTTGTCGTTTGAAGAACCGGTCGTAGAGAATGAATCCCAGATAGGACTTGCCCGCGCCGTGGTCCACCAATTGAACATCCTGCGAGCATTCTTTCAGCAATGGCTCGATGAATTGATACAGATGGTTGATTTGCTTTAACTTGCGGCGGCTATCCTGATTAAGCTTGCCTTCGCGGGTGAGGATGTGCAGCGCTTTTAGAAGCTCGATCGATTGCACGGAATCGGCATCTACTTGGGCAACAGCCCGCCCGTCTTTCGCCCCGTTCACCTGCGCAACTCCCTCAGCGCGAAGCAACGTAGCGTCACGCAATTCGCGCGAAGCGCCGTAGCGACGTAATTCGTGCAAAGCGCCATTGTGCACCTGCGGCCAGCACGGTCGCGCAGTTTCCCGACACAAGAACGACATTCGCGAACCGCAGCGAAATTCTTTGCAACCTCGTCTCCCAAAAGTTCCTGTGTATATTGACACGGATTATTCAGCTCCGGCATGCAGCGGCAGACCGGGCCCAAGCCTACGGTTCTGCTTTGATTTTTTTTATTCAACGGCGCGCTGCCCCTTGATCCAAGCAAACCGTATGGCAAGTACTGGCCGAAGTGGAACCGATACAACGACTATGGCATGGACTACACATTGCAACAGGCTAAGTACTTCTGCGGCATGGCGGGACTTTGGCGGGACTTTGGGTGCAGGACAGCGGCTGCCAGGAGTCGATTGGCGCGATCGCCGATTGCACCCAGGAGCACCTGTGTTCCGCCGACGCCGCCCTCGCACGGGTACGCCGCGTGCTCGCCGCCGCCATTGAGGCGCAGCAGGTTAAGGGCACACCGCACGGCAGCGCGGGAGATCCGTCGGCTTATCGCCAACGCTCAGTGGGCATGCTGTTGCCCAAAGGCACCGACTGGATTGAGGGCACCGCCAAGCACGTCATCGCGCATGGTCCGATCACCTATGCCATTCCTGGCAACGAAGCTGCCTGAATCCGAGGGCATTTTATGCCGTGACCGGCAGCGCCATTGAGGGCGGAGAAACCGCCTATACGTCGGCGCTTGTCGCGGTCAGGGAAGACGGCTGCGAGGGGTTGTTGCGTCAAACGGGATGATGTCGGGGCTCCTCCTGCTTTTCCTGCATTCCGGCGCCGCATGCGCGCCCGAATCGCTGCGGCCTGGTGCCCAAAATCAGTATTCTCGAAGCCGCCGCGGACGAGGATGCGCAAGCTGCTGCGGCAGTCGATCTGGCGCAACGCTTCAAGGGAATTTCTAAGTCTAAGGGCGGCCCGTCCATGTTCAATCCGTTGGCGCGTATAATTTCGTAATTCTCCCAAGAGGGCGAGCCATGGCAGTGACCAAAGCAAAGCGCCAGTATGCAATGGGACAGGCGCTCGCAAGTACCAGGATCGAGGGGCA
>JBJXEY010000007.1:0-3033 GCA_046153355.1 Burkholderiales bacterium | reverse complement strand
GTCCACCTTCTGCGCGAGCATCGTCAGCTTCCCCGGCACACGAAGATTGTTCTCCAGGGAAGTATTTCGCAGGTAATAGCAATACATGGGGCCTGGCAGGTTGGTCGAATCGCCATTCCAATAAAGGAGATCGAAGGCCTCGGGCTGCTTGCCCTTCAAATAGTTATTAACCACGTAAGACCACACCAGGTCGTTGGCACGCAGGGAGGAAAAGGCGATCGAGAGATCTTTGCCAGGCAGGACACCGCCCTTGCCGATGGCAGACTCGCGTTTGGCGACGTTTTGCTCGTCGATGAACATGCCCAGTTCGCCGGGATCGGAAAAATCCAGCATGGTGGCAAGCAAGGTGATACTCGCCACACGATCCTCGCCTTCTGCAGCAAGCACCGCCAAGGCAGAGGCCAACAAGGTACCCCCGACGCAGAATCCCAACACATTGATCTTGTCCGCGCGCGCGATATCGCTTGCCGCGTCGATGGCATCCATCACGCCCAAGCGCAAGTAGTCGTCCCAGGTAAGGTGTCCTTGCGCGGCCGACACATTGCGCCAGGAAACCATGAACACGGTATGCCCCTGATCGACTGCGAAGCGCGCGAGTGACGTTTCCGGGGTCATGTCCATGATGTAGAACTTGTTGATGCTGGGCGGCACCATTAACAAGGGACGTTTGTACACTTGCGCGGTGGTCGGCGAATACTGAATCAGTTGGATGAGTTCGTTTTCGAACACCACTTGGCCGGGTGTTACCGCCAGATTTCGGCCCACTTCGAATTCCGACTCCACGGTCGTGGATAGACGCCCCTTGGCCATGTCTTCGACCAAGTTCTTGATACCTTGCGATAGGCTCTCACCCTTGGATTCCAACGCAAGCTTCAACACCTCTGGATTGGTGGCGGCGAAATTTGCCGGGCTCATGGCATCGATAAATTGGCGCGTGGCAAATTCCAGGCGTTCCTTATTTTTGCCTTCGAGATTCACCGCATGCGCCATCTGCGTCAGATAATTCGCATTCAACAAATAGGATTTACGGATGTAATCGAAATAAGGGCTTTCAGACCAATCCGCGGCACTGAAGCGACGATCACCCTTGGAGGGTAGCGCTTCTTGTGGCGCGGACGCGGAATTGACGACACCGCCGAGAAACGTCTGCCATAAGGCCAAATGTTTTTGGTAGTACTCCGATTGCACCGACGCCAGATTCGACGCGTCAACGCCGACTTTGCCCGCAGGGCTATCGGTGGCAGGCGCAGGCGTCCAGGCATTCAAGAATTGTTGCAACGCGGCTTGACCGGCCTGGAATATCGCGTCTAACCCAGGGGCGTTCTTTTCAGACATGGAAGGCCCGGCATGTGGCAGTCTTCAAAATAGCCCTATTGTTTAGTCAATTCAGGGAATTATTGCGCTGCACCAATTTTATGTCAAGCGTGATTGGACGACTTATTAATTTCGGGTGAGGCGCTCGGACAAGCTCAAGGACAAAGCCTCCGCACCAACATGGATGCCAACGTTTTGCGCGGCCGGCGCTTCGGCGGACCTCAAGTTGCCTTGGGTACTATTGGTGGGAGCGCTCAATATCATTGCCCAGGCAAAACCCGCGACGGTGAGCACCACACACCCGCCGGAGGCGAACGCGAAAATAGGGCGGAATAAACTATGGCGCAGACGTTGCATCAATGAATCACTTAGCCGATTGGCCTGATTGCAAGCATCGCTATCTATCGCCGCCAATTTGCGCGCCTGTAGCTTCAATTTCAGTTCGGCGTCCAAGCGCTGTTTAGCCGCCAAGGTGGCCTGACGCTCCGCCTCGATTCGTTCATTGGTGGCGCGCATCACCTCGGATTGCGTTTGCGCTCTTTGCTTGGCAATTTCGATCAGACCACGCTGTTCTTCGGCCAACGTAGCGCATAGCGCAATTTGCATCGCATCGGCGCGCATGCGATCACCATTGAGCGCGACTAGATTTTCCTCTGATTCGCTACGCTGCAAGGCCGTTTGCGCCGCCTCGTCGTGTTTCAATTGCCGTTGCTTGGCCGCCTCTGCCATCGCGTGTTCCGCGACAATTCGGCTTCTCGCCGCGGCAACAGCGTTTTTTTCGGCTTCAAGTTTCTGTATCGCAGCTCCCTCAAGGGCCCGATACGCGGCAATATGCAACTTTTCCTGCACTGCCTGATTGCATAGCGTCTGGGTCGCTTGTTGTTCCGCCTGGGTTAATTGCCTCGCGCGGTCGGCCTGCGTCGTTTCAATATGCACACGTATTTTGGCCTGAGCGATTAGCCTCACATCGGCCTCGATACGGCTGCGCGCCGCCGCGAGCGCGGCGTTTTCCTCGCGTTCGCGACGTTGCGCCACCAAACCGGCCCGGCGTTCAATTGCCGCGCGTTTTCGCGCCGCCATAAATGCCTGCGCGTCTCGCGCGGCAGCTTCCACGGTTGCAGCTTGCGCGCGCCGCTCGGTAATCTCACGAATCATCGCCAAACGCCTGGCTCGCCGATCCGCAAGGGTATTGGCGCAGACTGCGTCTCGCGCGGCGATTTCCGCTTCCAATCTTTGGTTCGCCTGCCTGGCCGCTGCGTCTTCCGCTTTAATTCGTTCCGCGTTGACGACGACAAACGCCGCGTCGATGTTGGACTTTTCGCGCGCTACCTGCTCGAGGTATTTTGATGATTCAGCCACCAGCCGCGCCTGCTCGGACGCATCCCGAACCGCCGCCGCTTGTAGCTGCGCAGCGGATGCGGCCTGCTCGTCTACTTCCCTCTGCATTTGGGCCTCGCGCGCGAGTTGTGCTTCAGCATCACGCCTTTTGCAAGCGGCCTCGTTTGCCTTCGCGTCCGCATCGGCGCGAACACGAGCCAAACGCGCCACCTCGGCTTCGCGGCGAATTCGCTGTTCAGCTAACTCCAGCGCATGCCGCTCGGCGGCGTGGCGCGCTTCGATTCCCTGTTGCAAGTTCCGTTCCGCTTCGAGCCTTTGGGCGGCGGCGCCATTTGCTCGTTCCTCTTCAAGGCCCCGTTCTAAGGCGGCTCGTTCCAGCTC
>JBJXEY010000555.1:0-8035 GCA_046153355.1 Burkholderiales bacterium | reverse complement strand
TTAGCTTGTGGTGGGCGAAGCGCCGACACATTTAATTCCCATGTTCTCGCACTTATCGCCATTGAAGGCAGTCCGCTCGATGTCGCGACATAGCCGCACGGCTATTCGGCAACCAACCCCAACTGTTTCACCATCCTGCCAATACCCGCGTAATCGCGTTTAACCATGGCGGCGAGCTCTTCCGGCGTGCCGGTGCTGGGCAACAATCCCGCACCCTGCGATTTTTCGCGTACCGCAGCAATCGCCATGATGCGGTTGAGTTCGCTGTTCAAGCGAATAACGATGTCACGCGGCAAGCCCGCCGGCCCGAAATAGGCGCTCCAGGTGGGCGGGCGTTCGTAACCCGGAATGATTTCGGTGACCGTCGGCAACTCCGGCAGGCTCGGGTAACGCTTTTCGCTATTGATGGCGATGATGCGAATTTTGTCCGAATTCAAAAACGGCACCATGGTCGCCATGATCGAAAACCCCACGTGGATACGCCCGGTCATGAGATCGGTGAGCACCGGCGGGCCGGCCTTGTAGGGAATGTGATTCCAGCGGATGCCGGTGAGCTGGGTAATGGACTCGGCGGAAAAATGCTGCGAGGTGCCGATGCCGGAGGTGCCGTAGTCAAGCTTGCCGGGATTGCGGCGCGCGTACTCGATCACTTCACGCAGATTATTGGCGGGAAGCCCCGTGTACGACACGATGATGGCAGTGGTTTCCACCACCTGCCCGATGGGCGTGAAATCGGAAACTGGATCGTAGGGTACGTTTTTCACCAAATGTTTTCTCACCAGCATGGTCTGCGGCCCCATCAACGCCAGCGTGTGACCATCAGGCGCCGCGCGCGCCACCATCTCCGCGCCAATGGCGCCGCCCGCGCCACTTTGCGTCTCCAGCACCACCGGGCGGCCCAGCGATTCGGTAAGACCCTGCGCGACCATCCGCCCGAGGATTTCCAAACCTCCGCCTACGGTCATGATGGTGCGGATGGGTTTGCTGGGAAAAGTTTGCGCCATTGCGCTTGCGCAAGGCAACAAAAGGCATAGCAGTGATAGAAGCACTGCGGAAAGGGCTGCGCGTTCGGAAGGCATACGATCTCCATGGTGATGCTAAATTTTCTCCAATGCTCGAAAGATTACTTCTTCTCGAGAAATGCGACATTCCGCAATACGGACAATCAATCGGCAGACCCGCAAGCGGCCAATTAGAACCTGCGCAATTTCGATTTCCAAGTCGTCGCGCCGCTTGACGCGATGTCTTTCTCGATGGCATTGACGCCAGGCCGGGTATTCCTGATTCGGTCCATGGCACGATTAAAAGAAAACCCAGGGACCGTCTTCTCCAGCACCTTCAGAAAGGCCGCCAAGGAGAGCAAGTGGGTATTGCGCGGCCGCGTGTACTGGTTTTTAAGAAACCATTCGTCTTCGAATAGCACCAGCACCGGGATTCCAGGCTCGTCCTGGCGAATGCCATTGATGTATCCATAAATCGAAATTTCGCCAATGTTGCTGGGGAGTTCGATTGCCGGATTTTCGATGGCTTGCTCGATCAGCTTATGGAATCCTGTGGGATCCACTTTGATTCGCCTGGCGTTCCTTGTCAGGAATTCCCGTATGCGGTTCGCATCGGATAGATCGGTGCGCAGCGTGGTTTCGTACTTCACCACATCGGTCACCGTCAGACGGACGTCATCGGAAAAGCTAAACAGAACGTCCAAAAGATCGCCGTGCGCGAGCGATATCAGCACTCCGGAATCCGGAAATACCAGCCGAATGGGCGTCTTGCTCAACTGCCGATCACCTTTACCGCCGCCGCCACCATCTTGTCCAGTTCGTCCTGGGGAACTCGGGGAAGCGGCAAATCGGCCACTCCCATCGCATCCAACAACTGGCCTTGCGAGGTCAAATTCAAATCCCGCATCGCCTTGTGCTTGTCGATGACGCCCTTCGAATATCGGCGAAGAAGGTCAATGACTTGCTTGTCGTTCGCCAGGATTTTTTGTTTGATCTTGAATTGCGAGTGGCTGGCCCCCATTGCCGAATAGTCGAGAGGCGACAGAATGTAGGCGGCCACCTTGCCATTCTTTACGACCTCGACCACGTCAGAATCGATTGCCTCAAGGACTTGTCCAAAGTTGTTTTTGGCTTCTGTCGCGGTGAATTTCTTCATGGCTAAAATAATTCTTATATCAGCTAATGATAGTAAGTATTTTAGCTAAAAGTAAGCCACCCCCTGGCAGGATTTTCCATGCCAGGGATTTTCATTCGATCAAGCGATCTGCCCTTAGCCGCAACTAGAGGTCAAAAACGTATCGAGCTGCTCACGCCGCTTTCGTCGTTGCAGCGATTTGGCGATGCCGGTTTCAATTTCATACACCACGACGATGGGAATGCCGATTTCGGTGGGCGGGCATTCTGCAAGGTGCGACGCCACGCGGCCCATGCGCTTGAAGTCGTAGATCAACGTATTGGTGTCGAGAGCGAACATGCGCCTAGCGTCGCGTCACAGCGCCTCACGCGGGAAATCCTTCGCCTTAGTGCGGCGAATTTTCTTGATCGTTGGAAAGTGTTTCCACGCGCCCGCCAGCGCCAGCACTCCCGGCGGCCACTCGCTCGCGGTTTTCTCGCGAACCACCTCGGTCACCCACTTGGAAAGGGACATTCCCGAAGCGTGTGCCGCTTTCTTGATGCGTTGATGGGTGGCTTCATCGACGTATAAATTGAGCTGTGGCATGGTGATCTCCAGTATGTGTCGCCAAAACACTCGCTTTGGCTAATATCGAAGTATTATTTCCACATATTCCAACTTGGTTTTCGCTATGCATCCCGTCATCGAACAATCGGCCAATTCTCTGCTCAGGAAGAACCTTTCCGCGCCGGCCTTGCGCACCGTTTTTCGGATTTTCGAGGCGTGGGGCTTGCCCAGCCAGCAGCAGATAAAGCTCCTCGGCAATCCGCCGAGATCGACATTTTGCCGCTGGAAGCGTATCGACAAGATTGTATTGCCTCAAGACACCTTGGAACGAATCTCTTACCTATTCGGCATTTATTCGGCGCTGCAGACGCTGCTTCCCAAACCGGTGACCGCCGATGCCTGGCTTAAAAATCAGAATGAGGGGACATTGTTTGGCGGCAGAAGTGCACTTCTGCGAATGCTCGGCGGGCAAGTGGCCGACCTTTACATTGTGCGACAATTTCTCGACGCACAACGCGGCCTATGAGCGCGATTACGGCGTTATAGACAATGGCGCAAAAAGCAATCATTCCGCTACAGGCGGTCGCTAATCGCATCTTTGTCCTTCGCGGTCAAAGGGTCATGCTCGATTCGGATCTGGCTGAACTCTATGACGTTGAGTCGCGCGTGCTGTTACAGGCGGTGAAACGCAACGCGGGTCGCTTCCCACTTGAATTCACCTTTGAACTAACGGCGGAGGAGTGGCAATCTTTAAGATCACAATTTGTGATCTTAAAGACCGGCAGAGGACAGCATCGAAAGTATCTTCCCTACGCCTTCACCGAGCATGGCGCGCTTCAGCTTGCCAGCGTGCTCAGGTCCGAGCGTGCGGTCGAGATGAGCATTCTCATCGTCCGCGCATTCGTGCGGTTGCGCGAGCTGCTCGCCACCGACAAAGATCTTGCAACGAAGTTCGAAAAGCTCGAGCGGCGGCTCGATATGTCCGACGCGGCGATCGCCGAACTCTACGAGATGGTGCGGCAACTCATGACGCCACCGGATACGCCAAAGCGAAGGATCGGTTTTTAGTGGCGTCCCGCTTGATTGTTGCAGCCGATCCAAATCGCGTTCGCCGCGGACAATTAATCCACCTTTATATTGGCCTCCTTCACCACCCGCCTGAACGTCTCAATATCTCTCCGGTAGCGCACGGTAAATTCGTCCACGCTGCTCTGATAGGGTTCGACACCCCAGATTTCAAGGTTCTTGCGTACCTCGGGCAAGCGCATGATTTTCGTGGTCTCCTCAATGATGCGCAGCTGTACCTCAAGCGGTGGCATCGACGCTGCCGCTGGCAGGTTGCGGGACGACGATGCGAATGTTTTTCGACGCAAAGGCCTGTGCTTGCGCATTGACCGCGACAACTGCAGCGCCCAGCGCGAGCAACAACGCTAAGCATCTCGAAGCAATTCGGCCTGGTTCCAAGCCGCAGTCCATTGATTCGAAGTTCATCGCCCCCCCCATCCGTCAACGCTATTTCGGCTTGCAGCCGCAATGCCCAACTCACCACCAATAATCGATAATAGCGCCAGATGCATCGCATAGTCTCGACAAAGGAATAGCCATGAATTGCAAGTCCCGTTGCATGCCCAGAGGAATGGTTCTCGCGCTGTTACTCGGTGCGCTCGCCGCACCTGGTGTTTTCGCGCAAGCCTATCCCGCCAAGCCAATCACCATCGTCCTTCCGCAGGAACCCGGTGGCCCCGGCGACGCCGTGGCGCGTTTTCTTGCCCAAGCCATGGGTAAACCCCTGCAACAAAAACTGATCATCGAAAATGTGGGTGGTGCCGGCGGCAATATCGGCGTGGCGCGCGCCGCCAAGGCCAATCCGGATGGCTATACCCTGCTGCTACAGCACATCGGCATCTCCACCAGCCCGGCGCTGTATCGCAATCTTCAGTTCAATCCGATCACTGATCTGGAGCCGATCGGTCTGGTGGCCGACGTGCCCTTGATGCTGCTCGCACGCGGTAATTTCCCACCGAATAACTTCGCCGAGTTTTTGACCCACGCGCGCGCCAATCGCGACAAACTCTCCTATGGCAACGCGGGTCTGGGTTCAGCCTCGCATTTGTGCGGCCTTTTATTCATGAGCGCCATCGGCGTGAACTTCAACACGGTTTCCTACAAGGGCACGGGACAGGCGATGAACGACATGATCGGCGGTCATATCGACATCATGTGCGATGCGCAGACGCCGGCCTCCGCCGGCAATCTTCAAGCCGGCAAGATCAAGATCTACGGCGTTTCCTCGCGCACGCCAGTGGCGACGCTGCCCGGCGTACCCACGCTCGACTCCCTGGGCTTGAAGGATTTCGAGGTGACGGTGTGGCGCGGCGTGTTCGCGCCGAAGAACACCCCACAAGCGGTACAGGAAAAACTGGTTGCCGCACTGCAAGAGGCGATTCGCGACGCTGACTTTCTTGCGAGCTTGGCAAAGCTAGGAACGCGCCCCGTGGCGCAAGATCAAGCGACACCCGACGCGTTGCGACGCCATTTAAAATCGGAAATCGATAAATGGGGAGTGGTGATCCGCAAGGCGGGGCAGTACGCGGATTAGTATGCACGCGGTACGTCACTCGCAGTAGAGAAAAAATATCGCAATGGAACAACGATACATCGACTTGTACAACGAATACCTGGATGCGCCATTGCGGCGGCGGATATTCCTCCTACGCCTTGCACAACTGAGCGGCAGCGAAGAGCAGGCCCTTTCGCTCGCCAAGCAACTCGATGCAAAGTTTTGGCGACCGCAACGAGGTCAGCCCGGTTGGGCGCCCTTGCCCGCGAACAAGGCTTGAGTCGCCCCTCGAAGAGGAACCTTAGATGCTCAAGAAAAAAGACAACGACGCCCTCACCCGCGTGGGCCCGCGCACGTCAGGCGGCAAAATGCTGCGGCGTTACTGGCAACCAGTGGCGCTGGCCGAAGAGTTGCCGCCGGGTGGTGAGCCGGTCACCGTGCGCTTGATGGACGAGGATCTGGTTCTATTTCGCGATGAAAACAACCACATCGGTTTGATCGGCCTGCATTGCCCGCATCGCGGCACCGACCTGAGTTATGGCCGCATCGAAGCAGGCGGACTGCGTTGCCTGTATCACGGTTGGGTGTGGGATGTGAACGGCAAATGTCTCGAACAACCGTGCGAACCGGAGGGCAGCAAATTCAAGGGCAAGGTGAAAAACCTGGCCTTCCCGTGTATCGAGCGCGTCGGTCTGATCTTCGCCTACCTTGGTCCGGGCGAACCGCCCCTGCTGCCCGCGTACGAGTTCCTGGTCGCGCCACCCGAATACGTGCATGTGAACAAAACCCACATGGAATGCAATTACGCGCAGGGCAACGAAGGCAATATCGATCCGGCGCATTTGTCGTTTCTGCACACCTTCGACGAAACCAAGGTGGACCCCAACAGTAAAAATTTAAGTCCACTTGCGGTGCGCGACCCCAATCCCGTGATGGAAACCGAAATTACTGACTTTGGCCTTCGCATCCACACGCTGCGCGACGCAGCGCCCGATGGCTGGTATCTGCGCGTCACCAATTTCATTCTCCCCAATCTCTCCGCTTTTCCCGGCGGGTCGCTCACCGGCGGCTACACGGTGAACTGGCACGTGCCCATCGACGACACCAACCACTGGAAATATCAAATCATTCTCACCCGCACCATCGATCGTGCCCTCTTGGATAAAACCTACTTCGAGGATGGCATCACCGAGGACTACATGCCGGTGCGTAACAGCGCCAACCGTTATCTTCAGGATAGAAAAATCATGAAGACCTGGAGCTACAGCGGCATTGGCCCGAAGCCTGGGAGCAACTTCACCGCGCAGGATGCGTTTGCCATCGTCACGCAAGGCGCGATTCAGGATAGAACCCGAGAGCACCTGGGTTATGGCGACAAGGTGATCGTGCAGGCGAGGAAACTCATGTTAAAGGCGATAACTGACGTGCAGAAAGGCAAAGAGCCGGCGCATGTGGTGCGCGATGCGGCGAAAAACAGTTTCGATCACCTGGTGATCCGCGGCGAACTCATCAAGGATAAAAAAGATTGGATGGAGCGCTGGAAGTTGCCGCAAGAGGGCGAGATACGGTTTCGCTGAAGCGTCCACAATGCCTTGCCTATATTAATAGTGAATTAAATTATGGCCATAACCGTCGTTGACTAATGCATATTTAAGACAATTTATCGCAATATTAGGGAGATTCGAAGTGCAACGATATTTCAATACCCAACTCTCGCTCACCGCCAACCTGCTGCTCGCGGTAATCGCAGCATTCGCGGCATTCACCGCACCGCCAACAATCGCGCAGGACTACCCGTCGAAACCCATTCGCGTCATCGTCCCCAACCCGCCCGGCGGCGCTAACGATGTGCTGGCGCGCATCCTGTCCGAGAAACTTCGCGATTTATTGGGTCAACAAGTGCTAGTGGAAAACCGCGCCGGCGCCGCAGGCAATGTGGGCGCCGAGGTGGTGTGGCGCGCGCCAGGCGATGGCTACACCTTTCTCCTCACCACCCCCGCCCCGCTAGTGAGCAATAAGAGTCTGTATGCCAAGCTTAATTTCGATCCGGATACTTTTGTTCCCGTCTCAGTGATCGTGCAAAGCCCCAATGTGCTGGCGGTGCGGCCCGGCGTTCCCGCAAATAATGTGAATGAGTTGCTAACCTACGCCCGCGCCAACCCCGACAAACTCAATTACGCCACGCAAGGCGCCGGCACCGGCGCGCACCTCACTTCCGAACTTCTGAAAATGACTGCCGATGTGAAGATCGTGCACGTGCCCTATAAAGGCACCGCGCCCGCCCTCACCGATATGTTCGGCGGACAGGTGGACATGATGTTCGTGGCCTTTGGCGATGTGTTCCAGCACATTCGCGCCGGCAAGCTGCGCGCGCTGGCGGTGGGCAGCACGCAACGCAATCCGCGCCTGCCCGAGGTGCCCACCATGTCCGATACCCTGCCGGGCTTCGTCTCGGTGTTCTGGCAAGGCATGGTGGCCTCGCCTGCCACACCCGCGCCAATCGCAGCGCGCATCTCGGCCGCGGTAGCCGAATCCTTGAAACAAGCCGACGTTGCCAAGCGCCTGCAAGACATGAGCACCGAACCAGTAGGCAGCACGCCCTCGGAAATGGCCACCTTTATGCGCCAGGAAATCGAGCGCTGGAGCAAGGTGATACGTGCCACGGGCGCAAAAGCGGAATGACTTCAGTCGATGCGACCGGCGCTGCTTAACGAATATGCCGCGCCTTGGGCATCGCAAGCGTAATCACGAATATCGATAACACCCCCACTGCGGCCATGATAGCCATCGCCC
>JBJXEY010000548.1:0-25607 GCA_046153355.1 Burkholderiales bacterium | reverse complement strand
TTATAAGTGGGCAATGCTCGCGCCACCCTTTGATTGAACGCGGCAACGGAAAATCGTTGCAGGTGCGCTGCGGCATCTAGTGGCCGCAGTCTTGCCTCGCCCGCGAGCAATCGTTGCATCAAGGCGGCGAATGCCGCACCGTCGTCCTTGCGCGGATCGGCATAAAGATAACCACTCACTCCGTCCAACACCGTTTCGTTGAATGGCGGTGCATCGATGGCGATAACCGGCGTGCCGCAAGCCTGCGCCTCAATGAGATTCAGGCCAAGCGCCTCTTTTTCCGGCAATCCAGACAAAATAAAGTCCACTGACTCGTAGGCCAGACGCACATTGGATTGATGGCCCCAGAAACGCACTCGATCACCCAGTGGCGCCAGTGCTTTTCGCAGATCTCGAACTGAGGCATAACCGCCGTTGCCAAAAATTTCTAAATTTACGTTTGGCAAACGTACCAGGTGTGGAACCAAAATCGAGGACAACAAGGGAAACTGCTTAATCGGTGTTAGCCGGGAGACGATGCCAAGTGTTAGCCCAGGGCGCTTTGCATAAGCCTGTTTCGATGCGAGCAAACGTTGCAACGGCTCCAGTACCGAGAACAGTCGATCGCGCCATTTGCGTCGATCCCAATCGTAGCGGCTACGTTTGACTATTTCTGAATCGCGGGATGCGTCTCGCGAGGCAATATCGGCCACCGCGTAAATCGGCGCGGGATACGCGTTGGTAAGGCCCTTCGTTCGCATACTGGACAAAACGTGGCCAGAGACCGCAAATAATTGGTCGTAGTAGTGCAAACCTATTAAGTCGCGTTCATACAACGGCATATGCAATACACCGGCCAAGGTATGCCGTTGACCAATTTCGCGCGCCAAGTCTTCACCGATGACGTTGTGCGTCACCACCAGACACGATTTATCGGGAAGAACGCTCGGCAACTGCGCTCCGTCGGTTATCTCCACCATGCGGCGCGGGTCCAACCCGAGTTCGCGCCAAAAAATAGCGCCCCGCACCACCACCAGCTTGTATTCCCAACCACTAGCGAGCAAGGCATCGGAGAAAAATCGC
Organism: Burkholderiales bacterium; assembly: GCA_046153355.1. Classification (GTDB taxonomy): domain Bacteria; phylum Pseudomonadota; class Gammaproteobacteria; order Burkholderiales; family SG8-39; genus 2-02-FULL-62-17. The sequence continues at coordinate 24,545 of JBJXEY010000548.1, read as the reverse complement.
GTATAGATCTCGCCGCCGCCAAGACTGCGTTGCAGGTTGATTTGATAGCAAATGGGCGCTGCTTGCCGCGGCAGATCCGGCATCACGGCGTCTGAAAACAAGCAATATTCATTTGCCAGGCCGCGCAACGGCGCCGACGACTGAGCGATACCTGATGCGATATCGAAGGCGATAGGCCCACAACAGAATTGCCGTCAACACGCGCAATGCCGGATAGACGATGGCCAACACCGGATTGCGGTCCCCATTGGCGCGCATCCAAAACAAGGATTTCACCGCCTGGTCGAGAACCCCATCGGGATAGCGAAGCAGGTGATACACCGGCAAATAGTCCTCAGGGCCTGGTCGAACTTGGTGCGCCAAGCCACTTAGCGTGTCTAGGACCTGTTGCGCGCGTTGCGCGTAGGTGTGGCGCTTGAGCACCGTCTCCCGGCCGCGGCTGCCTATACGCCGTCGTTCGTCATCGTTCGCCAGCAATCGGTCAATGGCAGCGATGAGTGTTGCCTTGTCATGGTATTCGACGAAGTCCTCACCCGGCGAAAATAATTCTTCCACGCCGTTGCCTGCGAGGCGATCGGTGACCAACGCCGCCCCGGAGGCCATGCCCTCGAAGTAACGCATGTTCACGTCGTTACGCGCGCTTTTGTTGAACACGATTTTGGCGCGCGCATAAATTTCGCCGATACGCGCGGGTTCGGCCCGCCCAAGGTAGACCTTTGAATATTTTGCGCGTATTGCATCCAGCAATATTGATCGCTCCGGATGCAGCGTGCGATTCTCCGACCCGACATAGGCGACCTCCCATTCCGGTTCGGGTAACGTCGCCGGATAAATACCGGGGTCGGCCGCCAAGGGAAGCCAGTGGGCGTTCGAACCGGCGAACAACGGCAAGAACTCCCTCTGTGCGACGAAACTGACATCGAACAAACGCGCGGTGCGTGCATGCAGTTCGGGGTGTATATGCGTGTCGATCGCGTACCAGGCCGAGAGGCAAGCCAAGTTCTCCATTCCTGATGGGAACAAGCGGCGCGTGCCTCCTTCGATGAATAGCAACAAATCGGGTTTGAAGCCACTCGCCTCGATCCACGCAGGCACGTCGCAGACACCAAAACGCAGTGAGGTTACGCAAGCGTCATTGATATCGGAGATCACCGCAAGCGTGTGGCCCAAACCGCGCAATTCTCGGATCAGATAAAAGGCGGTTGCCCCCGGCATCAGGGAACTCACCACCAGAATTTTTGCGCCGCTCATGTTGTTTGCAGCACCGCCTTGAAATGCGCAATGGTCGGCGCCAAACCGTCCTGCAAACTGACGCTGGGCTCCCAACCCAGTGATTGGCGCGCCAAGGCGATATTGGGCTGGCGCTGGCGCGGATCATCCTGGGGCAAGGGGCGAAACACCAGGCGCGAGCGGCTAGCCGTGAGCCGTAGCACCAGCTCGGCCAACTCGAGCATGGTGAACTCGCTGGGATTGCCCAAATTGACCGGCCCGGTGAAATCCGCGGGCGATTCCATCAACTTGATCAGGCCAGCGACCAAATCATCGACATAACAAAACGAACGGCTTTGTTTGCCGTCGCCATAAATTGTGATGTCCTCGCCGCGCAATGCCTGAACAATGAAATTGCTCACCACTCGACCATCGTCGGGTTGCATGCGCGGGCCGTAGGTGTTGAAAATTCGCGCCACCTTGATTTCAAGCCGATGTTGCCGGTGGTAATCGAAAAACAGCGTCTCGGCGCAACGTTTGCCTTCGTCATAGCAGGCCCTGGGGCCAATCGGATTGACGCGCCCCCAGTATTCCTCGGTTTGCGGATGCACTTCGGGGTCGCCGTACACTTCGCTCGTCGAGGCTTGCAAAATGCGCGCTTTGACGCGCTTGGCTAGGCCCAGCATATTGATCGCGCCATGCACGCTGGTTTTGGTGGTCTGCACCGGATCGAACTGGTAGTGGTACGGGGACGCAGGACAAGCAAGGTTGAAGATACGGTCCACTTCCACATACAAAGGAAAGGTCACATCGTGGCGCATGATTTCAAACTCCGCGCGCGGCAACAAATGCGCGATGTTTTGCTTGCGTCCGGTGAAGTAGTTATCCACGCACAACACCTCGTGACCCGCGCCAATTAAGCTCTCGCACAGATGCGAGCCTATAAACCCCGCACCGCCTGTGACCAGTACTTTCATTGCAACGCCTCTCTCGCAAAATTATTTTCGTACTCGAGCCTTGACCCAATCACGATGCGTCACCGCCACTGCCGATTGGCAGCGCTAATACATCGCCGTGCAATGGCCGATGCCAATCGACAGGAAACAACATTTTCGGATCGTATCGGGTTGCATAGAAGCAGCGGTATTGATTCTTCGCGAAAAAGCTATCGATGGCGGCTTTTTCGGCGAGCGCCAGTTGCAACGATTCGAAGTGCGAATCCTCGTGCTCGAATAACACCACGGGCCGATGTGCGGATACGATTTTCTCCGCGCCGCGCAACACGCGAAGTTCAGCCCCTTGCACATCGATTTTGATGAAACTCACGCGCTGTTCATTGGCCGCGAATAAATTGTCAATCGTTTCTACTTGAACCTCGGTCCGCTTGGGTGTGCCATGAATTTCAGCGGCGTGCCGATTGAGCGAAGATAAACTTATATCGTTGTCGAATTGGTAAAACTCCATCACGCCCGGCGCATCGGCCAAGGCACAGGGTTTAATGGTTAAATTTTTCAGGCAATTCAACGCGGCATTCTCATGCAATCGCGCCGCAACCTCGCGATTGGGTTCGAAGGCAAACACGGAAACATCCGCACGCGCGGCCGCCAGCGGCACCGCGTAGACGCCTACATTGGCGCCCACGTCGATAACGATGCTTCCCGGTCTCGCCCACGCCGCCATGTGCTCCAGCACCGCGTGGCCCGAAAACCCCCTGCGGATGATTTGGCGTTCGAAATGATTGCCTGGGTCACACATAAACGCTACGTGGCGACCGCGGAAATCATCGGTTATACAGATTGGCTTGGCCGGATCGAATTGCTCCGGGTCGCGGCTGGCGAAGAATTTGTCGTCTGCGGGGTGTTTCGGTCTGCCCAATCGCTTCAGGTAGTGGAGGCGATCAATATTCTCGTAGGCGCGACGCAAACCAAGGCCATAGATTATCTTGAAGAGTTTCTTCACTGCGGCACAGCCTTCATATATTTACCTTAAATCGCTCCACCCACATGGCCAGCACCAACAACGGCCACAGCCTGGTGCTGTGCGAACCTCGCCCGGAAAGATGATCGCCGACATAACGTTCGACTACTTCCTGACGAAACCAGGGCGCAAGCGTACGCCGGCCAACCAAGGTGTCGCGCAACAGGTCGGCCAAATCTTCCTTCAGCCAACGACCTAAAGGCACCGAAAAGCCTTTTTTCGGTCGATCCATGAACCCTGGTGGTAACCAATCTTTAAAAGCTTCCTTGAGGATGTGTTTATGGCGTCCCCTAGCGGACAACTTGTAGTGCCCCGGCAAGGTGGCAGCGAATTCGATCAATTTGTGATCGAGAAACGGCGAGCGGCACTCCAGCGAATTAGCCATGCTGGCGATATCCACCTTGAACAAAATATCTTCGGGCAAATAGGTTGTCATATCCAATGCCAGATAACGGTTGAGGATATCTTCCCCAGGCCGATCAAAGTGCGCCGCCAAGTAGTCGGTCGATTTGGAAACACCCATGGCCTCGCGCAACGCAGGCGTGAGAATGTCCTGCTTTTCGCTGTCGGGAAAAAATGCCAACAGATGCTTATACGCATCAAGCCCACGCAGGGACAGCATCTGATCGGCGGGTGAAGCGGGAAAGCGCTTGCCGCGCCTATCGGCACGTAAACGTGACTCCAGCGCAATGGTCGCGCGTCGCATGCCACGCCACACGGGCGTCAGATGGTTACGCGCCAGCCATTCGGCGCGGCGAATCTGATAGAAACGCCGGTATCCCGCGAATACCTCGTCGCCACCATCACCCGTGAGCGCCACAGTCACTTGGGAGCGGGCGAAACGCGAAACGTAGAAAGTAGGCATGACCGAGTTATCGGCCATCGGCTCGCCCAGATGATCGATCATTTGCGGCATGACCTCCACCGCGTTGGCATGAATCAGCATTTCATGATGGTCGGTATGCAAGTGGTTGGCTATGTCTCTTGCCTGCGGCAGTTCGTTGAAGCGCTCATCCTCAAAGCCGATGGAGAATGTCTTAAGTGGCGAGGCTCCCAGGTGCGCCATCGCCGCCACCGTGATCGAGGAGTCAATGCCGCCGGAGAGGAACGCACCCAGGGGCACATCGGCGATCAGACGCAGCTTGGTGGCCTCCAGCACTTGCTCTCTTAACGCCTCGCAGGCTGCATCGAAACCAAGCGAACTGTTCCGGGTTAGATCCACATCCCAATAACGAAAAATTCGCTCGATGCGACCTGCGCGCACCACCATGGCATGCGCGGGCGGCAATTTTCGTATCGCGGCGAAGCCCGACATGGGTGCGGGAATGTATTGGAAGCTCAGGTAATGGTCGATGCCCTGGTAGTCCGGGTCTCGAGACATCTGCGGATCGAGCGCAAACAGGGCCTGTATCTCAGATCCGAATGCAAATCCTCTTGAAGTGTGCGCGTATACTAGTGGTTTTACACCTAATCTGTCTCTTCCTAAATACAGGGTTTGCTCGGTATCGTCCCAGACCGCGAAGGCGAACATGCCGCGCAATTTACGCAAACAGCCCTCCAGCCCCTCGCGCATGAATAATCGCAGCAAAACTTCCGTGTCGGAATGGCCGCGAAAACTTTCACCTGCCTTTAGAAGCTCGGTGCGAAGCTCTTGGAAATTGTAGATTTCTCCGTTGAATACGATGACATATCGTCCGTCTGGGCTTTGCATCGGTTGGTGGCCCAGGTCCGACAGATCAATGATCGACAGGCGCGTAAAACCCAACGCGACGCCGGGTTTTTGCCACAGGCCGCTATCGTTGGGCCCGCGATGCCGAAGGCTCTCTATACCGCGCTCGATAGCGAAAGACGTCCCCGAGACGCTGATCGCGCCAACAATGCCGCACATCAGCTTTTGCCTTTGATCAAAAGCTCCAAGCGCTCAGCCGCCGCGGCCCAGGTGAAGTGTGTTTTGGCGCGCAATAGCGCTGCAGCGCCCATGCTTTTGAGTCTTGGTTCGTCGCCAAGTGCTTCCTCAATATTCGCCGCCCACGCCAATTCATCGCCAGGTGTGACCAACCACCCAGTTTCCCCTTCGGCCACCACCTCGGGCAAACCGCCGTTGCGCGACGCCATGATGGGCAGTCCACAGGCCATGGCCTCGGCAACACTAATGCCGAAAGCCTCCTCGCCAATGGATGGCTGCACGTACAGGTCGGCCTCGCCAAGCAGGCCAGGCAGGTCGGCATGCGAAACGCGCCCAGCGAAATGCACACGATGGCCCAACCCAAGCGCATCCACATGTCCGCGTAACGCCGGCTCCTCAGACCCGGTACCCACCACGACGTAGCAAATTCGAGCCGGCAAGCGCGCCAATGCGGCAATGACGATGCGCAAGCCCTTCCAGCCCACCAAGCGGCCAACGCTGATCAAAATTTTTGCATCCGCGGCGAAACCCCAGGCGGCACGGCGAGACGGATCGCGAGGTACCGGTCGAAAACGTTCAATGTCCACACCGTTCGAGACCACGGCGGTTTCACGACGGTAACGCGCCTCCTGCAATCTCGCCGTGTAGCGACTGACGGCGAAAAGAAAATCTATCGCGCCAACGAAGCGGCGATCCCCGGCGAAAAAATCCGTTCCCCCGGTATGGAACACCGTCACCGCTTTCATCCCCTGTCGTCTGGCCCACCACATGACTGGAAAATCAAACGGTTTGCAGATGACGATCAAGTCATAGGCCGCTGACAGGAGGTGCGCCATGGCATGACGGGCAAACGATACGCGCTCCATGAGACGCTGAAATCGGTGACCGAAATTCGGCCAATCTTGCTCGATGCGAAACGGAAATTGCACCAAGGCCACCTGATCATGCCAAGCACCGCCGCGATTACCCGCGACCAGTGTCACATCGTGCCCGCGACGCGCAAGCGCCCGGCCCATTTCCCAATAATAGGTCTCCAAACCACCTTGAATATGGCAACTGGTGACGTTATACATGCAGATTTTCATGGCTTGACTTATGCGAACCCGCAACAAATTTTGCCTCGATACATCATGGGCGCGCGCGCTTTGGATTTTGCAGCAGCCTATCGTATAAATTTTCAAATTCTTCGCACACGCGGGCCCAATCGAAGTCACGCTCGACCTTGCTACGCAGCCAGCGGCCGGCCAGATCGCGTTGCTGCGGGTCCGCCACCAGTACATCAATAGCCTTGGCAAGTTGCGCAGGATCGGCGGGATCATCTAGAAACTCGAAGGACGGACACGCCTCGAGAAACTCGGTGATACCACCGCGTGCGGCAGCCACGATCGGCAGACCAGCGGCAGCGGCTTCGAGCATCACCGTTGGAAATGGATCTGGCCATAGCGAAGGCAAAACGAATACGTCACCCGCGAGCAGAAATTCATGCATTTGTGACGGGTGCAGGCTACCGACCCAATGAGCCCCCTCCATCGCGGCAATTCGCGCCACCACGGCACGCCCATAGACTGCTTTTTCGTTGCGCGGATCGTCGCTTTCCCTGACATTTCCGGCGATCAACAACTGCACGCGATTTCCATGGGTCAGGCGCAATTGCACGAAGGCATCCAGCAACTCCGACACGCCCTTTTCTTTCACCAGGCGCCCGGCAAATAGCAGCACCACTGTGCGTGGGTCGTCAACGCCAAAGCGTTGGCGAAGTTCCATCCGCCTCTGCGGCGACAGGTCCCAGCACGAAGGAGACTGCTGTGTATTCACACCGGTATAAATAACATCAATTCGATCCTGATCGATACCGTTTTCCTCCGCCAACCAGCGCGCCATATAGCGGCTGCAGGCGACCCATTGGGTCACCGTGGCAATAGCTTCGATCGGCAGCGGCTTTTCGTTCGCCACATGCACCACTGTCGGTAAGCGCGATGCGCGAAGCTCCCTATTGAGGGTCGCCAACAGCTTAGGCTCATTGTGAATATGCACCAAGCCGGCGCCTTCCTCCCGTGCGATGCGCCACATGCGTTGCGTGTATGGCCATGGGTCAAGGCGTGTGATTTTTTGGAAAATTCTTCGATAGGCGCGACCGATGCGAACGCGTCGTATCGACATCGCGTCGATGGTCTCGCTATGGGGCTGACCGTCAAATGCCTTGCATATGACCACAGGGCGATACCTCTGTTGGCGCCGCGCCACTTGTTCGACGCGCAATTCGGTACCAGCGGGATACTCCGGCGGAAACGGATTGTGGTCGGGCAGCAGATGGGCGATGGTGGTCAACAATTTGAATTCCAGCCGCTACGCAACCGGGCGCGAAACCATCCGCGAACCACTTGCACGAATCGCATACCCGAGCAGCAGGCCATTCATCGACCAGAATAGCAACGCCACGTCTCGTTGAAAGAAGTCATTGCTCAAGTTGCGCGAGATCACGGCGAAAAATAGCAACATCCCCGCGATGCCGATCACCGCCACGTCCGGGTGCTCGCTTCGATACATCCGCCAATAAACCAGGAATAGGCCGGCGAACAGCACAACCAAGGCCAACATACCGGGTACGCCCAGGGCCAGCGCATAGTTGAGAAACAAATTGTGTGCGTGCCAAAACAATGGTGCCGCAGGCGGCAACAGATCTGGATGACCTAATTTCATGGCATTGCGGCCAAACCCCGCGCCAACCCAAGGTTGCTCGCCTATGCGCGCGACGACTGCTGGCCAGTTTTGTAGGCGAGGATCGTTTCCCATTTCCACGGCGCCACCGTGGAGTCCGAACCGTGCGCCTTGTGTCGCGCCGATAAAGATCGCGCCTGCCGCCAATATCAACGCAAGGCTACCCAATACGCGGCGCCCGGACAAAGCATTGGTTTTTCTGAAGTGCAGTAAAAATATTAAAAGACCCAGCTCCACGCCCAGCGCCGGCCAGAAAGCCCTTTGTCTGCTATACGCCGCAGCAAGCAAGGCTACGAGGCCGATGCCTGCAACCAACCATCGCCACTTGGGCTGCCACGACCATATCAAGACCAGCGCGGGCAACGCCATCAACACCAAACCGGCATAGGTGCCACTGCCGCCATGGCCGCCATCTTCCTTCCACAATCCAAGCTGTGACCAAGACCATAGGCCCCAAACGGAAATCACCGCAAGTGATGCCGCGATCGCCCACGCGCCCCAAACTACCTTTCGCCGCTCATCGAAAAATGCCAAGAATGCGAACAACGCCATCATGGTGTAGCCAATTTCGTTTTTGATTTCGCCCAAGCTGTAGGAGGGGTCGACGGCATAAAGTAGCGAGGCCAAGGCAAAGCCAATCCACAACGCGAACAAACTCTTATGTGGCAGGGTTGGCGGCGCCAACTTTTTCCACGTGACTGCGGCGATTAGAAATGCGGCAAGCAAACACAGTAGTCGCAACGCCACCGTTCCGGGAAATGGGAGCACAAACAACAGCAATAAAAATGGAACCGGAACGAGCCAATTTTTCATGCGACTTCCAGTCGTGGTGTAAGAGCGCCGAGAACTTCATCGACACTTATTTGATCCATGCAATTTTTGGGCGTGTAGGGGCATTGCTTCTCGCTGCATGGGTCGCAGGTGCGCGCTTTTTGAATGTTAATGGGGACCGCGCTGCGCGAGCGCGGCCCAATCAAATTAGAGTAGGTAGGCGCATACAGGCCAATCGTTGGTCGATCAAGCGCTGCGGCCAAATGCAGGATGCCGGTATCGGGTGCCAACACGCAAGCCGCCCCGGCTAAGACTGCGGCGGTTTCCAAAACGTTATGTTCGCCCGCAACGACATGGGTTCCGGAAATATTCGTCACCAATGCGTTAAGACCCTGGGCTTCGTTCGCGGTCCCAGTCAACACCACGGCATGGCGGGGGAACAAACGCCGCGCCCTGCCAATAAGTTCTTTCTGCTTTTCCCCAGGCCACACCTTGTAGGGGTCTGCCGCATTGCTGTGCAAAACCCAGTAGGGCGCGCCCCCAAGGCGCTCGGCCAATCGCCGCGTCGCAGCGGCAGTCCTCGATTCATCCAATACGATCCCAGGCGCGTTGCTTGTCGCAGGGATTCCCAAGGTATGCAAAACGCGCAGTCGGTTTTCTACGTAGTGTGTGTCTGGCGCAATCTGAGCATCCTGCGCGCGCCCGCGGTTGGCGAGCAAAAATTCATAACGCGTCCCGCGAGTGGGTACTCTTACTACATGACGAGCCCCCGACAAGTAGGCCAAGGGGACAATATCCGGGTCGTTGCCGTGGAGTATCACCACTAAATCTGGCGCATGTGATCGAAGCGAAGCAACGGTGGGAAAAAAGTGCCGGTATTTTCCGAAATAGGGAATGACTTCATTGAGATTGGGGTCGCTTGCAAACAATGGGGCCCAAGCGGTTCGGCAAAACAAGCCTATCCACGCCTCGGGCAGCGCAGCGCGTATCGCCGGAAAAACCGGCGTGGAAAGAATCGCGTCGCCCAATCCCGTGGTCAACATCAACAGCACGCGTCGGATCGAGGGCAACTGTGTTGCATCAAACAATGGCGTTGGTGTCGCGGCTCGCCACGACACATAGCGATACAGCAAGTCATCCGCGAAGGGCAGATTCATGCAACACGGCCCTCTAAAACTTGGCGAAATACCGCGTTCATGCGCTCGAACATGGTTCGATCCGAATAGCGCTCCTCTGCCTGCGCAAGCCCCCCTGCGGCCAATTTTTGTCGAAGCGTTGCATCATTTCTCAAGCGAATGATGGCCGCGCCTAACGATGCAACATCGCTGGGTGTAACCAATAAGCCCGTTTCGCCGTCGCTGACGATTTCGGCAATCGAACCCACGGCGGTACTGATGACGGGAATGCCACATGCCTGCGCCTGCATCAGCGCCTGGGGCACGCCTTCATTGGCATAGGAGGGCAGGACAAAAATGTCCATCGCACGCAACCAAGGCACCACATCGGCCTGGTTACCTGGCATCGACACTTGCGATTCGATTCCCAGTTCCAATACCTGGCGTCGTAGATTCTCCGCCCCAGGTCCGTCACCAACCATCAATAGGCGAGAACCTTCACGCGCGTGCGAGGCGAAGGCTTCGACGAGAAAGCGATGCCCTTTCCAACTGCGCAGGGTGGCCACAATTCCAATGACAAATGCATCGGGCGCAATGCCCAACGCAGCGCGCGCCGCGCGGCGGTCACCCGGAGAAAATCGTCTCAGATCAAGACCGGTTGGAACAGAAGTAATTCGTGAACTATCTAGACCCGTCTCCCGAATTACCTGTTCGCGCAACGCCACGCCGGTGGTAATCACATGCTCGGATGCCGTGCGATAAAGCCAATGACTGGGCCAATTGTTGGGTATGGGCGCTGACACGTGGCGCGTCCTGACCATTTTTGGGGCAGCGGCGAGCGTTCGAGTGGTCAGGGCCACCAACCAACTGTCGGTTGAACTATGTGTATTGATGATATCGATTTTTCGCGACGCCAGGTGCCGTCGCAACGCCAATATGCCCGCGAACGAGCGCTTGGCCAAGGGCAAGACCACCAGCGGCACGGCGCGCGTACGTGCTTCATCAGCGATACGCGATTCAGGCGGCGCCGCGATCACCACGCCATGCCCCTGTTCGAGAAACAGCCGCGATTCTTCGATCACGCGAAGTTCTTGCCCGCCCCAACCACATGAAGACTCGGTGTGCAGGATCTCGATTCGATTCATGCCGTGAAGCCGGCAGGCGCAGCCTGCGGCGAGGGGTCGCCGGTATCGTCATTGTTGGAAAACTGGATTCGATACAAACGTGCATAAAGCCCTTCACGGGCAAGGAGCTCCGCATGTGAGCCGGTTTCCACGATGGCGCCGCGCTGGAGAACCACGATCCGATCAGCGTGTTCGATAGTGGATAGCCGGTGCGCGATCACCACCGTGGTTCGGCCTTCCATGAGCGTGGCCAAAGCTTCTTGCACGTGCCGCTCGGATTCACTATCCAGCGCCGAGGTGGCCTCATCCAAAAGCAATAAAGGCGCGTCTTTCAACATGGCCCTGGCAATAGCGATTCGTTGCCGCTGCCCACCCGAGAGGCGCACGCCGTTCTCCCCCACCATGGTGTCAAACCCCTGCGGCATTTCACGGATGAAATCCAGCGCGTGCGCGCCTTGCGCGGCGGCTTCAATTTGTGCCCGGCTGACCGACCCATAGACGCTGTAGGCAATATTTGCTTCGACGGTATCGTTAAACAAGGCCACATCCTGACTCACCAGGGCGATATTGGAACGAAGCGAGCCTAGGCTGATGTCCCGCAGGTCCACACCATCGAGCAGGATTCGTCCACCGCTCGGTGTATAAAACCGCGGCAGCAAATTAACGAAAGTGGTTTTCCCGCCGCCGGATGGGCCCACCAAGGCGATGGTTTCGCCAGGTTTGATTTGAATGTTGATATTGTTCAAAGCGGGCCGCAAAGCGCCAGGATAGGTGAGCGACACACCCTCGAATTCAATGGCGCCACGCGCGCGCCCCACTATTGCCTTGCCCGTGTCGGGTTCAGCCACCTCATCAACCAGGCCGAATACGCTCGAGGCGGATGCCAATCCACGTTGTAGCGGCGCATTGACATCTGCCAAATGCTTCAAGGGCGCCAATAACATCAGCATGGCGGTGATAAACGACATGAAATCGCCCACGGTAATCTGGTTATCCGCCGCCTGTTGCAAGGCGATGCTGATGATGATCGCCAATGCCACGGCGGCGAACAGTTGCACGATGGGCACCGTGCCCGCCGCAGCCACGGTTTGCCGCATGTTGTAGCCACGTAATTCCTGCAGCGCACGGTCAAAGCGCCTTTTTTCGTACGCCTGTCCACCGAAAATCTTGACCACCTTGTGGCATTCGACCGCCTCCTGCAGGCAATGGGTAATGCGTGCCATGGCTTTGAGGGATTCCTCGCTCATGGAACGCAGCCGCTTGGAAAACAAACGAATCACCAACGCGATGCAAGGCACGATAACCAGCGCGATCAGCGTGAGTTTCCAATTCAGATACAGAAGGTAGGCGAGCAGAAATATAACTTTGAGGGAGTCCTCCACCAATACCGTCAATACACCGGTCGCGGCGCCGGTGACACCATTGACGTCATAGGCGATCTTGGAAATTAAGGTGCCCGAGGATTGATTGTCGAAATACCGCGTCGGCAGATGCAGCATCCGACCGAACATTTCATTTCGCAAGTCCAACACCACTTTGTTGGAGACCCAGGCCATGGCGTACGAAGTGAGGAAACTCAACACGCCGCGAAGAACGAATATCCCCACCAGAGCGAGCGGAATCCACAATGCGTAGCCAGCGTCGCGTCCTACGAAGCTTCCGTCCAACAGCGGTTTGATTAGGGCCGGAAACAATGGTTCGGTCGCCGCCGTCAGCAGCATGCCGAAAATGGCGATTCCAAAAACGCGCCAATAGGGGCGGACGTAACCCAACAGTCGAAAATAAAGGCCCCGGCTGGATAGGTCAGACACCGGACTACCCTCTTGGAAAGGGTTGAATTATAACTGGAATTTTTGCCCAACCCGCCTACGGGCGAGGTGCCTAGAAAGGCTTTCCACTATTTCGCGTTCAGCGTTTGCGGGGTGGCCAACAGTCGAGCATAAAGATCCATCAACGCTTGCGCCATGTTGGACAAACTTAAGTTTTCGGCGGTGGTGCGCGCGTTGCTCGCCATCGAAGCGGACAAATCGAGAGCCTGCCGCAACAAGGCGGCAAGTTCGTGCGGATTGTTGTTGTCCTGGCATACGAACCCGTTCCATGCGTCGCGAAGTATTTCCGCGGTCCCACAACGCTTGGTCGTTACCACGGGCAGTCCGCATGCCAGTGCTTCAAGCGCCGCATTGGGAAATGGGTCGTATTGGGTCGGCAGCACGAAAACATCGGCCATGCCGTACCAGGGAATGACGTCGTCTTGCGGCCCGGCCCATTTAACGCGCTCGGCGAGTCCCATGGCTTTTGCGTAGCTTGCATACCGCTCGGCATGGCGATCATTGCCCACCACCACCAGAAATACGTCTTCTGTACCGGGATGTAAAAGCGCCTCAAGCAGCACCCCGACCCCCTTGCGCTCGAACCCCGATCCGACAAAAAGCGCCACCTGGGCAGCACTGGGAATACCAAGGCGTTCGCGCATCGGATATCGATGCGCGCGCGCCGTGTCGATAGAAAATCGCTCGCTGTCGACACCGTTGTAAATCACATGTAACTTGTTCGCCGCATCGGGGAACCAGCGAGTAATCTCTTCTCGAACCATTTTTGAATTGCAAATGACCGCGCGCAGACGAGTGCTCTGGAATAAGCGGCGTTCCATGCCAAGCAAGTGGTGGTGAAACGGGCTGAGCCTTAGGGCCAGTCGCCGAATTGGCCCAAGCGATGCCGCGCGGTATTGCAACCACTGCGCATGTACGCCATCCCCGGCGCGATAAATATCGCAACAGGGTATGCGTTCATGCGATTGCACTAGGTCGAATTGGCCCTGCTCCTGGACCGTGCACACCGCGTTGGCGAAACTTCTATCGCGCCAAATTCGGCCAAGATAAAAGGGATCGCATTGGATCCAACGGGTTCGTTCCCGGTCACCCACCCACTGCCGAGAAATGACGCTGACTTTGGTTCCTTTGCCTTCCAGCGCCGCGGCGGCTCGCGATACAAATTGCTCGGCGCCGCCCTGCGGGTCGTATCGCTGCCTGATAATTGCTAGGTTCAATTCAATGGCTTCGATATCAATGGGGTTGCAGCGGGACGCGTAGTAATTCGAGCGCGGCCGCCAGTACTCGGTCCTCCTCAAGGGTCACCAGACAATCGCTTATTTTTCCGCCCCCGCACCCATCGATACCGCAGGGGCGGCAGGTATGGGTGTTAGATGCGACCACTCGCGCCACCGGCGACCATGGCCCCCATTCCTTTTCGCCACTGGGGCCAAATAAGGCGACCACGGGCGTACCCATTGCGGCGGCCATGTGCATCGGCGCGGAATCCACACCGATAAAAAGCTTTGCTCGGGCGGTGAGCGCAGCCAAACCCTTTAATGAAAGCAAACCACTTAGATTAATCGGGGTCGATTTGCAATGCGAAACAATACGAGCAACGAAATCGAGCTCATCCGCCACTGGCGCGGCGGTCAGCACCACGCGTTCGCCGCGCGATGCCAAGGCATCGATCAACGCCGCGTTGCGACGCTCAGGCCAGCATTTGAACGACCAGCGCGACGCCGGATGAATATGAATGAATGATCGCTCGTTTATCCCATGTAGTTTTAATAGTTGCGTCGCTTCGGCTTCGCCCTCGCTTCCCGCGACAAGAATCGGTTTGCGCTCCTCGGGCAAAGGCTGAACGCCGATGCGCCGCAAGGCATCCAGATTCCATTCGACCATGTGCCGGTACGGATTTTTGGGCAAGGAGAAACGGTGCGTGAAGCTTGCGCGCCAAAATTTGGAACGGCGCGGGTAGTCCGGCGCCACCGCATACGCGCAATGCAAGAATCTCGCCAACCATGCACCTCGCGGATGCTCGGTGAGGTGAATCAAAAGGTCATAGTTTCTTCGGCGCAGCGCCGCCAACAGATGCCACTCCTTCGTCGCCCTGTCGAGAAAAGACAATTTTTTCCAAGCGCGATCAATCGCGAAAACATTCGTCAGCGAAGGGTGTCCATCGAGCATGGCGCGCGTATCGCCATAGACCAAGGCATCGATTTCGCCCTGCGGCATATGACTCTTTAACACCGACAGCACCGGCGTAGTCAGCAACACGTCCCCATGGTGCCGAAGCTTCACCACCAGCGCTCGTTTGACCGATGAAAAATCTATTGCGTCGGAAGGCCCCATTTTCATGCTTGGGACATTAGCAGAAAATATCCGCGCTATGCTCGCATTGCCAATCGCCGGGAATTTGAAGCGCCGTGTGGTGCTTTCCTCTGTACCGAATCTCCTCGTGCCGTGTTGCCTCGTGCGGTGTTGCCTCGTGCGGTGTTGCCTCGCACCGTCTAGCCTGGTGTCTCGCCTTGGGCGTACCTTATAGCGCCATTTCGATGGAAAACAGCATAACACACCCCGCTTGTGGATGGGCATTGAACGAAGTGCCCGCACCATTTGCTATCGCGTAGCTATAGTATTTTTCATCGAACGATATGTGTTTGCGACCTACGCTTCGATTCCTAGCATTCACCGCTGACAAGCGATATGAATTAACATTGAGAATCAAGCGTTACGCCTTGACTGAGCAGGATTTTTCAAACTATAGTGTGTTGATGGAAGCCGAATTCGACGCATTGGAACAGAAAGTCCAGCAAACCATGCTGCTGTGCCAACGCCTACGCGACGAAAATCGAGATTTGCGGCAACAGCTTGCCACCTTAGCCGGCGATCACCGACAGCTCACGGAAAAAATCGATGGCGCGAGACTAAGAATTGAGAATCTTCTTAAGCAAATTCCCGAATGACCGCCAAAAACGAGACGCTGGATGTGACAATTATGGGCAGAACCTACAAGGTTGCCTGTAGGGACGAGGAACGTGAGGATCTGCTCTCCTCGGTAGCGCTCCTGGATAAGAAAATGAATGAGATCAAGTCCTCCGGCAAAGTTGCCAGCGCCGAACGAATCGCCGTGATGGCGGCACTAAATATTGCCAACGAATTTTTGGTTTCAAAACAATCATCGGCAAGTGTTGACTTGGAATCCTACCGGCGTAGAATAAATTCGATGCAAGGCATGCTCGATCAGGCATTGGACCCTCAGGAAAAGCTACTCTAAATACGATGTCGGCCCGGTGATTGACACCACCAAATGGGCTTTCAAGTTTCCCGGCCTTTTCCGATTTCCCAATGTTGATACTTACATGCACAAGTTTACGTCCCCTGCTTTGTTCGCCAGGACTCGAAGTTTCTTGAACCAATAGTTGTTATCGCGTTGCCGACCAAAAGTTGCTGTTGTGCGCGTCCCTTGTCGGATGTACCTGATGCGACTGGAAGGCAACCACCTTGAACCTTATGGTTCAGGATAAGGGTTCAACGGCAATGGCGGGGGGCACCCATTTTCGATGGCTGGTCCGCGGCACCTATCGCGGTTTTGCCGGTATTTTTCGTCAAACACGCAGGTGCAAAGCACTTGCGTTTATTTTTTGAAGGGAAAGCGTCAATGCGGCATTGGTTGATGAAATCCGAGCCCGGCGAATACAGTATTGACGATCTGGTGAAGCACAAAAAAGCCCCGTGGTTTGGCGTTCGCAACTACCAGGCGCGCAATTTCATGATGAACGACATGACGATTGGCGACCCGGTGTTTTTTTATCACTCAAGTTGCCCGGAGCCAGGCATCGCGGGGCTTGCCGAAGTTTGCTCTACTGCGTATCCGGACGAAACCCAGTTTGACCGTAACGATCCGCATTTCGAGCCCGCGGCAAAAAAAGATGCACCGCGTTGGTTCAATGTTGATGTGAAAATTGTTAAAAAAACACCTCTGATTGGTCTTTCCTCGCTACGAGAGCATGCCGAACTGGCGCAAATGCGTATCCTGGCCAAAGGCAACCGCCTATCGATTACGCCCATTACCGTAGGCGAATGGAACTTTATAACTAAAAAATTAATGCGGCTTTAAAATTTGATCGGCAAACTGGCGATGCGTTTTCGCAGACCGTTCCAGCGACTGGTCAAAAACGGGCCGCTACATTCCACGGGCTTCTAGCAAATGAGTGTTCTGAAAAACGACACGCTGATTCGAGCGCTCTTCCGAGAACCCACTCCGTACACGCCGGTTTGGCTTATGCGTCAGGCGGGACGTTACCTTCCGGAATACAACGCAATTCGTAAAAAAGCCGGTAGTTTCCTCGCCTTGGCGAAGAATCCTTCCTTGGCTACAGAGGTTACGCTGCAGCCTTTGGCGCGTTTCAAGCTTGACGCGGCAATATTGTTTTCCGACATCCTCACGGTCCCCGATGCAATGGGCCTGGGATTGTATTTCGTCGAAGGTGAAGGGCCGCGCTTTGAGCGTCCGGTTCGTGACGAGCGTTCGGTCGCTAATTTATTGCAGCCTGACCCCGACAAAGAATTGCGCTACGTCAACGATGCCGTGGCGGAAATTCGCCGAAGCCTTGATGGCAGCGTGCCATTGATTGGATTTGCCGGCAGTCCCTACACCTTGGCGTGTTACATGGTCGAAGGAGGCGCGAGCGCCGATTTTCGTACCATAAAAACCATGTTGTATCGAGAACCCGCCTTACTGCATCGTATCTTGGCAATCAACGCAACTTCCGTCACCCATTACCTCAACGCGCAGATTGAATCGGGTGCGCAGGCCGTCATGATTTTCGATACCTGGGGCGGCAGTCTGTCAGATGCCGCTTATAAAGAGTTTTCACTTGAATACATCGCCAGGATTGTCGCTGGCCTGAAGCGCGAACACGATGGCGCGCGAATCCCAAATATCGTTTTCACCAAAGGCGGTGGCGGATGGCTCGAGTCCATCGCAGAAATCGGATGCGACGCGATCGGTCTTGACTGGACTTGCGACCTCGGCGGAGCGAGGAAAAGGCTTGGAAACAAAATTGCGCTGCAGGGCAATCTCGACCCTGCGGTACTTCATTCGTCGCCCGGGGTAATTCGCACACAGGTGGCGAATGTTTTAGGGTCCTACGGCGTCGGCGCCGGGCACGTCTTCAATTTGGGCCACGGGATCGTTCCGCAAACGCCTCCGGAAAATGTTGGCGCTCTGGTGGATGCGGTGCACGATTTGAGCATTGCCTACCATTAATTGACAGCGGAAAAGCTATACATTTCACGCCGAATTGCGGTGACATTGGCGCTGGACAAAGCAAAAATTTGAACGAATATTTCCATGCAAAAGTAATACCCGGCAAAGGACTTATTCACACACCCCCTTGAAACGCCAGTACTGGCGCAGTATTCCACACGCATACCAGGGAAAACAAAGTAACCGATTGAAATTAAACAATATATATATTCGATTGCATTTTACTCAAGTTGAAATTTTCCTTTTGTTTAGGCAAGTTACATCGTCATGACGCGGATATCCACAGATTTGTGCACAAAAATTGTGGGCAATATTAATTTCCTTTTCCGTTCAATACCTTTAGCCCAAATAGTGAAGAATTTGCTTGATGACCAAATCCAGAAAATCCTTCAATCATTGTCCAAAAAGTTAGTTCACATTCGCCGCGACGAAATTAGCGATTGGGCTTTTTGTCGACAAACTGGTTTGAGGGCAGGCGCATATGCCAGTTAATCAGTCCGACGGAGAAATGGTGCTAGTCAG
Organism: Burkholderiales bacterium; assembly: GCA_046153355.1. Lineage (GTDB taxonomy): Bacteria > Pseudomonadota > Gammaproteobacteria > Burkholderiales > SG8-39 > 2-02-FULL-62-17. The sequence goes on along the minus strand of JBJXEY010000548.1, from coordinate 6,120 downwards.
TGTTGCATTGGACGTGCCACTGCCGAGGCTTTTTGACTATTTGGCCGAGGAAGCCAAAGATGAAGATGTTGGCCGGCGGGTTTTAGTCCAATTCACCGGTCGAAAAATGGTCGGCATCATCGTCGCCGTCGGCGGGAATTCGACTCTGCCGCGAGAGAAACTCAAAACCTGCGAAAAGATTTTTCGCGACATTCCAGCGCTTCCCTCGGACCTTCTCGCCTTGGGAAAGTTTTGCAGTAGTTACTACCAATTGCCCATCGGCGAGTCGCTGACTGCGATGCTCCCGCCCAAACTGCGTCGCACGGAATTATTCGATTCCAACTGGGGCACTTATTCCATTACCCAATTAGGGCGCGAGTCCCTTGGCGGGCTACCCGCTAGGCAAAAAACTCGCCGACAATTTCTGGAATCCTTGCTGGCAGGCCCGAAAAATGCCCAGGAACTTGCCATATCGATACCCAGGAATCGACCGCACATTAAGTGGGCAATCGACGAGAAATGGGTTGAGGAACTTGCCCACGCTCCGGCCTCGGTGGATTTCGTAGTCGAGCACTCGCTCAATGAAGAGCAATCCACGGCTTTCGACGCGGTTGCCGCGTACTTGGGTAACTACGCAAGTTTTCTCTTGCTTGGCGTAACTGGAAGCGGCAAAACAGAGGTGTACCTCAATCTAATCGCCCGCGTAATTCACGGTGGCGGCCAAGCCTTGGTCCTGGTTCCCGAGATTGCATTAACGCCATCGCTCGAGTCATTGTTCAAGAGTCGCTTTCCTGGCGCGTTATTGTGTATTCAGCACAGCAACACCAACGCGAACGAACGTGCGCAAACTTGGTTATCGGCTGGCCGTGGTGAGGCGCAGATTGTGCTGGGGACCAGACTCGCTGTTTTCGTGCCCATGCCGAAATTGGGATTAATCGTGGTCGACGAGGAGCAAGACTCCTCCTTCAAGCAGCAAGAGGGTCTTCGTTACTCCGCGCGAGATCTAGCCATTTTTCGGGCACACCAAGCAAACGTCCCCGCGCTACTTTGTTCCGCGACGCCCTCATTAGAGACTCTCTATCACGCTCAATCGGGACGCTATCGGCTGTTGCGCCTGCGGCAGCGCGCACACAAGGCGGCGCGCCTGCCATCGATCCGCCTAATCGATACTGTGTCGATGTCAACCAAGGATGGGCTTTCGCGCCCCCTTATTCAGGCTCTCGAAGACCGGTTGGCCAAAGGCGAACAATCGGTGTTGTTTCTCAATCGACGCGGATACGCGCCGGTGCTCGCCTGCAATCACTGCGGTTGGGTTGGTGGCTGCCCTCGCTGTTCCGTGAACCTAGTGGTCCATTTGAGCCAGCGTACGCTGAAGTGCCACCACTGCGGCTATCAAACGCGAATTCCTCGCGCTTGCGGCCAATGCGGCAATCTCGACATCGCTCCCTTGGGTCGCGGCACGCAAAAATTGGAGAGCGAAGTTGCCGAAAGATTCCCCGACGCGCACGTTCTACGCATCGACTCAGATAGCGCAGGCGGCGGTTTGAAGGCGCTCCTGGAGTCTGCCCATTCCGGCGCCGCCGACATTTTGGTGGGCACGCAGATTCTTGCCAAAGGCCACCACTTCGAACGGGTGACATTGGTTGGCGTGATCAATGCCGATGCTGGGTTGTTCGCCGCCGATTACCGTGCTCCGGAGAGGTTATTCGCACAGCTACAGCAAGTCGCCGGACGCGCAGGCCGCGCCGAACTACCCGGTGAAGTCTTAATACAAACGCGCTACCCCACACACCCCCTCTATGCGGCGCTGCAACGCTCCGACTACGAAGGTTACGCGCAGGAGTTGCTAGAGCAGCGCCGTGCGGCCGGATTTCCTCCTTTCATCTTCGAGGCGGCGCTTAGGGCCCATGGCCCGCAAATGTCGGATGCGCTGAAATTCTTGGGGGAGGCTATTTCCATCGCCCCCAAACAACCCGACGCACTTACCCTTTACGACCCGGCGCCTGCGACGATCCCGCGATTGGCTGGACTGGAACGCGCGCAGGTCGTTCTTCAGTCACGCTCTCGCCCCGCCCTGCAGGATTTTCTAAGGGAATGGAACGAGATTTTGCACGCGCAAAAGTCCAGAATTCGATGGCATTTCGACGTGGACCCCATCGAATTCTGAGTATGGAAACAATTGGCACACTTTCATTCCGGCTCTCAATTGCGCTTTGTCGCATTAACGCCTGGTTATAATGCGAGCCCTTTGTAAAGTGCGTTCGCGCAGGTCGCATGTCCGTCGAGATAAAAGCTCATCTTCTTGAAATATTATCGCACGCGCTCGCGACTGTATTGCCTGACGAACCGGCAACACAAATCGCGCTGGAGCGTACCAAACAACTCCAGCATGGCGACTACACTTCATCGATCGCGATGCAACTGGCGCGCAGTCAGCGACGCAATCCACGCGAACTCGCCCAGTCCTTGGTCGCGGCGCTGCCCGCCTCGCAGTGGCTCGAATCGGCAGAGGTTGCCGGAGCGGGCTTCATCAACCTGAAATTGCGCGTTTCTGCGAAGCAACAAGTTGTTTCGTCAGTACTAGCGCAAGGCGAGTCGTACGGACACCAAGTGCAAGGAAATGGCCTCGCCATATTGCTTGAGTTTGTTTCCGCGAATCCAACCGGCCCCTTGCATGTAGGCCATGGACGACAAGCGGCCTTGGGTGACAGTCTGGCGAAGGTGCTAAACGCGCAAGGGTACCGAGTGACGCGCGAGTTCTATTACAACGATGCCGGCGCGCAAATTCATAACCTCGCCTTGTCAGTTCAAGCTAGAGCACGTGAGTTTTCCGGAGAAAGTGCACCGTTTCCCGCCGATGGTTACCACGGAGAATATATTCGGGAGATTGCGCAAAAATTCATCGAGAAAAATCTTGATCGCATTGAAGATCTGGATGCGATCCGCGAATTCGCCGTCAAGGAATTGCGTGCGGAACAAGATCTCGATTTAAAGGCTTTCGGGGTCATTTTCGATAACTATTATCTTGAATCGTCCCTGTACCAAGATGGGCGTGTCGACGCGGCGGTCGAGGCATTACGCGCCGCGCAAAAAACCTATGAGAAAGACGGCGCCTTGTGGTTAAAAACCACGGACTATGGCGACGACAAAGACAGGGTTATGCGCAAGTCGGACGGGAGCTATACCTATTTTGTTCCCGACGTGGCTTATCACATCGGGAAATGGGAACGCGGCTTCACTCGCGCGATCAATATACAAGGTTCGGACCATCACAGTACCGTCACGCGGGTCAGGGCAGGCTTGCAAGCCTGCGGTCGCGGCATACCGCAAGGGTACCCCGACTATTTACTGCACAAAATGGTCACCGTGATGCGCGGCGGCGAGGAGGTAAAAATTAGCAAGCGTGCCGGCACCTATGTGACGCTTCGTTATTTGATCGATGAAGTAGGCTGCGACGCCACGCGGTTCTTCTTGGTCTCGCGCAAACCGGACACGGAGTTTGTTTTCGATATCGACTTGGCGAAATCGAAATCCGAGGAGAACCCGGTCTATTACGTTCAGTACGCACATGCCCGCGTGTGTTCGGTTCTCGATCAATGGCGCGCACAGTTCCCGCTTGCCTTAGCTCCAAGCACCACCGAGGATGAAGAGGAGTTTTTCGCAGCACAAGAGCTGATTAGCCTTGAATCGAAAAGAGAATTGGCTTTGCTCGGACAACTTGATCAATACCCGGAGGTGCTCGGCCGCGCGGCCAGCGAACTCGCGCCACATTATTTAGCGTTTTATTTGCGGGAATTGGCGGCCGAGTTTCACGGTTACTATAATGCCGAACGCTTTTTGGTTGCGGAAGAAAACGTGAGGCACGCTCGCCTCGCACTTGCAATCGCGGTGCGGCGAGTGCTTCGAAATGGCTTGGCACTATTGGGCGTAAGCGCGCCCCGGCAAATGTAATGCGACAAGAAAGTGGCCATGAGCAAGGATTACAAGCCTAGACAAGCCGCGAAATCCGGACGAGGCGGCAGCCTGCTGCTCGGCTTATTCATGGGATTTTTCTTGGGTTTGGCTACTGCAGCGGCCATCGCCGTATTCATGTTGAAAACGCCGATTCCCTTTATTGACAAACCCAAACCTACGGAACGCCAGGCACCCGCAGCGCAGAACTTGAAAGATGCCGCCAATGCTGCGGCAAAAGATGATGGCAAGCCGCGATTCGATTTTTACCGAATTCTCCCCGGTCAAGAAGAGCCGGTCAGTAATGAACAGATTAAACAGGCCGCTGCGCGCGAAAAAGCGGGGAAAGCCGAGCCGGAATCTCGCGAAACCTACTTCCTGCAAGCCGGCGCCTTTCAGAGCCCAGCGGATGCGGATAATCTCAAAGCGAGATTGGCACTTTTGGGTCTAGAAGCAAACGTCGAACCGACCAATTTGCCGGACAAGGGCGTCATGTATCGAGTGCGCCTCGGACCTTATGGGAAAATCGAGGACATAAACAAAATTCGCGGTCAAATGGCACAAAACGGAATTGAACCCTCCTTGGTTCGAGTCCGCGGCACAAAGGAATGATTAGTATCAGGTGACCCGTTTTGCTGTTATCGCGTTGTCACCGAGATGAATAGCTGGATTGTCAAAATCGTCCACGATCGAAGTATTACTCATTGTCCTAGGAGATGACCATGTTTTCCCGCCTACTACTTGGCCTGCTCGCCATTGCGTTCTCTGCTTCACTACATGCCCAAGGCCGCCCGTTGGCGGGCCGCGACTATGTTGAACTGCAGACGCAACAGCCTACTGAAACCGGCGCCAAAATTGAAGTTATAGAATTTTTTTGGTATCGCTGCCCGCATTGTCATGCCTTGGAGCCAACTCTGACCCCATGGGTGGGCAAACTCGCGAACGACACCCAGTTCCGACTAGTCCCCGCAATTTTTAATGACGAATGGGCTCTGGATGCGCGCGTCTTCTACGCCTTGGAGGCCACCGGCAACCTTGATCGTCTGCATCATGCCTTGCTCGATGCAATCCACAAGCAGGGCGGCGCCAATTTGAAGGGCCCCACCTACATGAAATGGGTGTCGGATTGGCTTGCCAAACAAAGCGTGGATATCAGCAAATACGACGCCGCCCTGCGTTCATTCACCGTGGAGAGCAAAGTAAAACGAGCTTTTCAAATTGCCCAGTCTTACCGCCTTGAAGGCGTGCCAGCCTTGGCCGTGCAAGGAAAATATGTCATCTCTGGAGAGGGCCGCACCATGTTCGCGGTGGCCGACTTCTTGATCGCAGAATCTCGGCGCGTCGGCGCAAAAAAACCGCCAGCAAAGTAGGACTATTTTGAGTCCGAGCGCGCGTCTGGCGTGGCAATCGTCGATAGCGACACTTTAGCCAAGGGCAGGTCCGCCTCTGCCCAAGCCTGGATACCACCACGGTACCAAAATACCTGCTGATAGCCGGCGGCTACCGCACGTAGGCTAGCATTGTAAGAAAGCCAGCATTGGGCATTGACACAAAAAAATACCAGTGGACGCGATTTATCGCCATTGGTGAGCTTTTCCAATAGCTCTACCGTTTGCGCCTGGATGGGGTCGAGAAAATGATTTCCTCTTCCCATCCCGGGAATCCAAAATGCCCCCCTCAAGGTGACGTGTTCGTCGCCACCGGCAACATCGATAAGAACGGGCGCAGGCATCATCACCAACATGTTGTGGAGTTGGCCAGTAAAAATCAGTCTTGCGCCTGCGATTTCGGTTGGGGTCGGAGCCGAATAAGGCGCCTGGCGAATATCTCGCGTTGGCGGCACCCCCCAGTCGCGCTCCTCATCCGCAAAGGACCAGGCGACGGACTGTTGCAGGGCAAATAGAACTGCGAGCAGGGTATTTATTTTCATTCGCATAGAGTACGCAATAGGATGCGGCGCTTCAAGAAGGCGGATAAACTGCCGGCTCGCATAACGCAAAATTCGAAAATTCACCTAGGATTTTGTTCAACGAACCGCCAAACAGTCTACATTCAAGAATAGGCGATTGGGCGTTGCTCCTCGATTTTTGGGGGTGTACATGGAATGTGGCCATCTGGCTTGCATATCCCGAAAGGGTACCGGAGAGATCATGAAGCTAGCCTCTAGATTACAAATAATTTTCAGTTTGG
>JBJXEY010000544.1:0-9008 GCA_046153355.1 Burkholderiales bacterium | reverse complement strand
CGCCGTGTTCGGCTATCTGAAAATTGATGGTGACTATCGCCTCATCCTGGATAACTTCCTCGACCTGACGCACGTGGGATACGTACACGCCGGTACTATTGGCAACACGCCGGTTTCGGACGCACCGATCGAGCTCGTTAGCGAAAACGGCATGGTGTGTTTCAACCGCACCATGAAATCGATTCCGCCCTCGCCCACCTTCGTGAAGCTAATGCGAGGCCAGGATCGCATCGACCGCCGTACAACCTCGACTTGGTTCCCGCCGTCGCATTTCTTAAATGAAGTGCACGCGGCGCCAGCCGTCAAGCCCGCGACCGAGAGGGCAATTCGATTCAATGTGAACAATTCCTTGACGCCCGAAACCGAGACCACCACACATTACTTCTGGGCCGTCACCCGCAATTTTCAGTTGCAGGATGACTCTATTGGCGAGTTGCTTGGCAGCGAAAACGCCGCGGCTTTCCAGGAGGACAAGGTAGTGATCGAAGAGCAGCAGCGCATGATGCAGATCGAATCACCGCCCACCCCCATCATGCCGATCGCCGCCGACCGCGGCGTGTTGGCGATGCGCCGATTGCTTGAGAGGCTGGAGAACGAAGAAGACAGGGCACGAACCGGCGCGCCAGAGTACGTAACCGAATAATTACCATGAAGACATTAATCATAGGCGCGGGACTGGTGGGATCGCAGGTGGCAAGGGAGCTGGTTTTGCAAGGTGAGCGGCCAGTTCTCATGGACGTCGCGCCGCAACGCCAGGCGCTTGGTGAAATTCTGGATCTGGCCGCGGTGGATATCGTCGAAGGCAGCGTTTTACGCCCGATGCAATTGAACGAAATTGTTATCAAACATGAAATATCCAAGATTGTGCATACGGTGGCCAATCCGATGCTCACCTTGGGCGCGCAAAGAGATCCTTGCGCAGCGATCGAACTCAACATCATGGGAACGGTCAACGTTTTGGAAGCCGCTCGAATTCACAAGCTGGGCCGTGTGGTGGTGTCTTCGTCGAATGTGCTCGGGCATTTCATGGCGGGCGGCGCGGGCAATGGCAACCTTGCCAAGGAAGAAGCCCACCCCCGTCCGACAACGTTTTATGCGACCACCAAACAGGCCATCGAAAATATCGGCCTTAACTATGCGCGCTGGTGCGACGTCGACTTCGTCGCGGTGCGGTACGGCGCCGTGTGCGGACCCTGGAGTGGCGCAGGCGGCGGTGGCCCCAGCATGATCATGCGCGAGGCGGTCGCGCGCATTCGAGGCGGCGAAGAAGCCGTCGTGCCGCAAGCGGGTCTGGAGTGGGTGTACGCCAAGGATGCCGGTCGAGGTACGGTACTTGCCTTGCAGGCGGCGGGTCATCTGCAAAGCCGCGTATTCAACATCACCATGGGTTATGTGTGCGAGGCACCCGAATTGGCGAACGCGCTCAAGGCAGCGCTGCCGGGGGCCAGGGTGCGAATCGAAACCCCTGCGGCGTCCGCGGTGTCGACTCCGCAGATGACGCATGCCTCGGACCTGACATTGGCAAAACAGGTACTGGGGTACGAGCCGAGATATAACATGGTTGAGTCGGTGCGCGATCTGGTTGCATGGTCGCAAAGTAAAACTTGAATTTCGGAGGCAATCGATATGAGTAGACCAAAACGCGTGCTCGACGGTGATGGCCACATCATCGAGCGGGACGCCGAACTCTTCGAGTACCTTGAACCTCCCTACGCTGGCAACACCACGTTGCTCGGTTATCCTTTTTTCCCCGCGCTCGATGGCTATAACCGCGGTGCCATCATGGCTCGCCTGGGCGTCCACCAATCCTACGAGATCACACCGCAGCATTGGGTGGATACCTTGGATAAAGGCGGCATGGAATCCACCGTTCTTTATCCCACCGCCGGCCTCGCCTTTGCCGTCATTCAAGATCCCGAGTGGGCCTGCGCGCTGGCGCGTGCCTACAACAACTGGTTTTCCGAGCGTTATTTCAAATTTAATAAACGCCTGCGCGGCATGGCGCTGATCCCGTTGCAAAGTCCGCAAGAAGCGGTCAAGGAGTTGCGTCGCGCCGTCGAGGAGTTAGGCATGTTGGGCGCCGTGCTGCCGGCCAACGGCGCCGATATCGGCGTACGTCGCGGACTGGGCCACCCGGAGTTTTGGCCGATTTATGCGGAGGCCGAGCGGCTGAACGTGCCGATCGCAACGCATGGCGCGCCTTCGATGGGACTGGGTATCAATCACTTCCAGTACTTCGCCGCCACTATCGCGCTTGAGCATCCGATCTCGCAGATGATCCAGGTCACCAGTTTTATCATGGAAGGCGCGTTCGATCGCTTCCCGACACTGCGCGTCGGCTTCCTCGAAGCAGGCACGGGGTGGGTGCCTTATATGATGGATCGTCTGGACCGCTCGTATGAAATCTTCAATCGCGAAGGCCGGCGCGAGTTCTCGCAGGCGGTGCGTACTAAGCCTAGCGAAACCTTCGCCTCGGGCCGCCTGTATTTTTCATGCGAAGGCGGCGAACCTTCGTTGAAGAATCTCGTGGATCGCATCGGCTACAAGACGCTCATGTTCGCCTCCGATTACCCGCACGAATCCAATCTGCAAAACGCGATGCACGAAATCGAGGAGCTGTTTGAACGCGACGATCTCCCCGACGCGGCGAAAAGCGGAATCTTCTGCGACAACGTCGAGGCGTTCTACAAGCGATGACCCGCGAGCAAAGATGGTTGAAGAAGGCCGGTTAATATTATGCTGCGAGTGATGACTTGGGTCTTAGATGTGTCAAGGGGATGATCATGATCACCATGCAGGAAAACCAACGTTTGACGCGAGTGGGGCCAGGGACGCCTGGCGGTGAGATGCTGCGGCGCTACTGGTGGCCGGTGGCCTTTGCCGACGATGTGAAAGGCAAGCGCCCCAAGGCCGTGAAACTGCTGGGCGAGGAGTTTGTGGTGTTTCGCGATGGCGATGGGCGCCTGGGGATGCTGGAGTCGCAATGTGCCCATCGACGTACCTCATTGAAGTACGCTCGCGTGGAGAAGCACGGCATACGCTGCTGCTATCACGGTTGGTTATTCGATACGCAGGGCAAATGTCTCGAAACACCTTGCGAAGAGCCCGAGAGCAATATGAAGGATCGCGTCTCCATGGCGGCCTTCCCGGTGCAGGAGGCAGGTGGCCTGGTGTTTGCCTATATTGGCCCGCAACCCGCGCCGTTACTGCCGCAATACGATCTTTTCGTGCATGCGGCGGGCACCCGTTACGTATGGGGCTTTACCGATCATTGCAACTGGCTGCAGTCGGCCGAAAATGCCGCCGACGGCACGCACCTTCACTGGTTGCACGCCGGGCCTTATCCCTTTTATGCGGCGAAGCGCCCGAAGATCGACATTCATCGGCGCGACTACGGCTTCGATTATGTGAGCCGCGTCGAGGGTATCCCGGCGGAGAAATACACGTCCTTGATTTTTCCTGCCTGCAATCGCTTTGCCTCGGGACGCGCGGAACAGGCGCTGGGTGCGCGGCAGAACATGCTGTTTCGCACGCCCGCCGACGACATGCACTCCCTGAATTTCTTCATCACCATTTACCCGAGTCTGGAGAAAAAGTTGGTGCCGAAAACCGAAACACCGCCTGAAATGGCGCATCGCGGGCCGTGGATTCCCACCCAGGCCGGCGTCTATGAATCTGGTGACGAAGCGTGGTGGGGCGTCGAATCGATCATGCAAGACCGCATGGCATTGGAGGGCCAGGGTACCGTGTATGACCGATCACGCGAAAACCTGGCCAGCTCGGACAGGGGCGTCGCGGCTTTTCGTCAGATGCTGCGCGAAGCCATCGATGCGGTCGCCGAAGGACGCGATCCGGTGGGGATCATCCGTGACCCGGCGAAGAACACGGTGATTGAATTTGGCACCCACTTGCATACCATTGAGCCGACAATGCGCGTGCAAACCCAAACGGAGGTAGCGTGATGCGCTGTGTGAATTGTAGAAACACGGAGAGAAGACTTCTTGCAAGCGCACTGATTGTGTTGCTGGGGATGCCGATTGCCACATCGACACCAGCGTTCGCACAATCGGCCGGCGATGCATTTCCCGGACGTCCGGTGACGTTGGTGGTGCCCACCACCAACGGCACGGGCAATGATCTGCTGGCGCGCCAATTGGCGCCTCGGCTCTCAGAGCGTTGGAAGCAGCCGGTGATCGTGGAGAACCGCGCGGGGGCGAGTGGCAGTATCGCCGCCGAATTTGTCGCGCGTTCGACGCCGAATGGAACGACGTTGCTAATCACCACCGGCGCGTTTTCCATGGTGCCGCCCCTTTTGAAGAACCTTCCCTATAGCGTGCTGAAGGATTTCGCGCCGGTCGGCATGTTGGCGATGGGCAGCTTTGCCTTCACGGTCAACCCCGCGCTGCCGGTGAAAAACTTCAATGAGTTTCTCGCGCTGGCGCGCGCCGCGCCAGGCAAATACAACTATGGCTCTCCCGGCAACGGCACCGCGCATCATTTCGGCATGGAGATGATGAAGCAGCATTTCAATATCGATGTGGTGCATGTTCCTTATAAAGGGGCTGCTGGCATGATCACCGATTTAATCGGTGGCCAGGTGCATGCTGTGTTGATGCCCATTCCAGCGGCGATGCCGCACGTGCGTTCCGGCAAGGTTCGGCTGGTGGCGGTCACCGGCCCGAATCGTTCGCCTGGCGCCCCGGAGGTGCAGACGTTCACCGAACAAGGCACCGACTACATGGATCGCATCGATGGTTGGACCGGCGTGCTTGCCACCGCCGCCACGCCACGTGCCATCGTGCAGCGGATCAATCAGGATTTCAAGGCGGTGATGGAGTCGCCCGCCATGATGGAACTGGTACTTAAGGACGGCGGAAATGTCCTGCGGCTGTCGACACCGGAGGAATTTGCAGAGGTGATAAAGAGCGATCTGGCCCGCTGGGGAAAGCTCGCCGCGGATGCAAAGATCGCGGCGGACTGATAAATCTCGCCCAACAGGGCATCTACGCGCTCGGTCCAGAACGTCCACCGAAGGTGAAACGCTCGACTACTACTCGCTCGAATAGGCCGTTCCTGCAAAATGGCTCTTGCGCAACCAGACGATCGATGCTGTCGCGATCAGGCATGGCCACGATGTTGGCGCTGCCGACCCAGGTGCCATCGTTGCTGGTCACGCCGCCACGAATGAAAAAATGCTCCGCGTCGTAGGGCTTGAAATAGGCTTGATGCGCTTCGAACAATTCTTTGCGTTGTAGATACGCGCCGGGTTTGGCATAACCGCGCACATACCAATAGATGGTTCCTTCCTTCACCGGGAAATCGCGCTGCCGGCGATTCAATGGATTGCCCCAGCCGAAAATCTCCACCTCCTGGTGCACGCCCGCCTTGTTATTGGGCTCGTTGGCGATGAAGTCTTCTACCGAGGGCCGATCGGGAAAATCGAGATAAAAGATGCTCGATAACATTGTTTTGCCATCGTCCGTTCGCGTGGGCCCGCGCGCGATGAAATGTGCGGCGTGTTCGTCCAGGTATTTCCAATGTTGATCGCGCAGTTCGGGAGTCCGGCGCGATATGGGGTAGTCGGTCATGCGGACGTGAAACAGCATATCGGTCTCCAGACTGGAAGAATTTTTGGATGAAATAACATCCGGTGCGGCTTAGGACCGTGCCACGCTACCACCGCTCGCCGACCATATCCACACCACGAGTTGCATCGCGAACACCAGCCCAAACGACGCCAAGTACCCTTCGGGCGCGTAATGTCCCTCCACCACCGGCCACAAATTGATGACTGCGCCGATGCCCCATTGCAGGAGGAACGCCGAGGCGAAGGCCAATAGATTGGCGGCGGTGTTGAATCGGCCCGCGAGATACTCGGGAAAATGCCGGCCGAGCACCGCGTACGAAAGCAGCGTGGTCGCGCCGGCAAAAGCTTGCACCGCCAGGATCAGCGCTAGCCCTTTGGTCACGCCCAGCGCAAGCAAAAGAACCATGGAAAACGACGTCGCCGCGCCGCCGAGAAAGACGTAAAAGGTATCGATGCCGCGCCGATTGAGCCAATCGGCGACCATGCCGGTGCTCGCGTACCCCACGATCGCCACCGCGGTGCTAAAGGCGAGCATGGCCGCGATTTCGGGCTGGCTGAAACTGGCCACATCGCGCATCCAGGGCGCGATCCAAAGGCCCCCGAGCGCCATGTTCGCACCGGCCCCCAATCCCGAAACCAGGCCAACGCGCCAGAACACGCCGCTTTTCGCTACCAACATCAGCCCCGCTATCAGTTCGGTCAGGGATTCGCGTTTTGCGTTGGTAGTTTTTTCTGGCACCACGACAAATATCACCGCTGCGGCGAGACCTGTTCCCGCGGCGAGAAGTAGAAACAAGGTTCGCCAGTCGCTAAAACGAATCACTGCCTCGGCGGGCATGGTCGCCATGAAGGAACCCACGCCGCCGGCGGCCAGCATCCAGCCGTTGAGGCTCGCCAACTGCGAACGCGGAAACCAGATGACGAAGGATTTCATCGCCGCCATCAGGCAACCCGACACCCCCAGCCCGATGAGCGCACGCGCAAGCGTCAGACTCGCAAGGCTGTTGGCCGTGGCAAACATCACCGCCGCCAACGCGGCAATGGCGAGCAATAGAGCATTGACGCGACGCGGCCCGTGCCGGTCAAGCAGCAACCCCAAGGGCAACTGGATTGCGGCAAAGGTCAACATGTAGGCGCTGGTGAGCATCCCCAGTTCGTTGGGGTTGAGGCCGATATCGCGCGCCAACTCCGGTGCGAGGATCGCGTTGATGGATCGAAACACCAAGGAAAAACAATAGCCGAATGCGAAGGGCAGCCAAACCAGGGTGAGGAGGCGCGCGGGTGTGTAGACGTGGTTCGCGTTGTCGGCGAATGCATTCGGGGAGGACATTCCCCGCAGTGTATTGAATTTCGCTTCGCTTGGATCGATCAAAACAGGAAACCGAGGCGGCTAATGACTGGGCACGACGACCCCGGTTTCTTTTGCGTAATCGTTCCAGGCGGAGATGAGTTTTTGCAGTGCTTCAGGTTCGCTCGTCGCGAGGTCGTTGGTTTCACCGGGATCGCGCGCGATGTTGAATAACAACCAGCGATTGATAGGAATGTCTGGAGAAATGCCTTGCACTGCCTTGGGCAAATAGATCGCCTTCCAATCACCGATGCGCACGCCGCGGCTGTAGCCCAGTTCCCAGGCAATGCGCGCATCGGGTGAGTGAACTTCATTGCTAGTACCCGCGAGCACCCCCGCAGCGGACACGCCGCGCAGGGGAATTTTCCCGGCCGGTGTTGTGGCGTTGGCGTCGGCGAATTCCAATAGCGTGGGAGCAATATCCATGACGTGCAGGAACGCGTTGGTTTCGCTGCGCGCCTGGACGCGCGGGCCGCAGGCAAGACCACAGGTGCGCACGCCGCCTTCGCTGGTGTAACGCTTGAAGAGAAAAAACGGCGCCGCTTGCGCCTGGGCCCAGCGCGGCCCCACCGACACGTAGCTCGAGGCTTTGCCGATATTGTCCAAGCGATTGTCAGCATGCGCCTCGATCCACTCGCGCCAACCAGGCGTGGTTTCGCGCAACGTACCCGCGGGCCCGTTGTCGGAGAAGAAGATGATCTCGGTATTGGCAAGGCGGCCAAGCTTCTCCAACGCGTTAAGCACCCGGCCGACGGCTGCGTCCATGGCCTCGATCATCGCGGCGTAGATCTCCATCTTGCGCGCCTCGAGCAGGCGTTGCTCCGGCGAGAGTTCGTTCCATGGCAGGCCGCCGCGGATTTCCGCGGGCGTGGCCTGCGCAACCGAGAGACCCATTTCACGCATGCGCGCGAGCCTGCGCTCGCGCAGCGCTTCGGGGCCATCGTCGTAACGGCCTCGATATTTCGCGATCAGCGCCTCCGGGGCCTGCAGCGGGCTGTGCGGCGCCGTGAATGGGAGGTAGGCGAAAAACGGCCGGGGATCATGCTTCGCGTCGTTGAAAAACTCGATTAACTTGTCGGCGAAAAAATCGCTGGAGTAGGCCCCTTGGGGAAAACGCACTTCCTTGCCGTCAAAACGATATTGCGACGTGCCTTCATATCCGGCGGATTCGGGGGTCTGGTCCGTGCCGTAATGGTTGTGTTCGCCTTGCACCAGCGCATAGGAGCGCTCGAAGCCCTTGGTGGCGGGCATGGAGCGATACGGCGGCACCACGCCCAGATGCCACTTGCCCGACATCATGGTGTGATAGCCCGCGTCGCGCAGCCGCTCGGCGATGGTCGGCGCCCGGTCGGTGAGATAGCCCTCATACCCCGGCTTGCCGCGCATCTCGGGCGTCATGGTTTCCACCATGCAACCCATACCCACTTCGTGATGATCGCAGCCTGTCATCAGCATCGCGCGGGTGGTGGAGCACACCGGCGAGGTGTGGAAATTGGTCAAACGCACGCCGCGCGCGGTGAGTGCGTCAAGGTGTGGTGTCTGGGCCTCGCCGCCAAATGCGTTGAGGTCGGACCAACCCATGTCGTCAACGACGATGACCAGCAGATTGGGCCGTTTGGCGGATCGGTTTGTATTCTCAATCGTGCTCATGGTTCTTCCCAAAAAAATCAATGCGATGCGCCGGAGTGCGGCATATGAAGATACGTCTTCAACAACTAGTCAGTCAGGCTAATATGCTGGACGCAAAAACTTGATTCCGCGTCTTGTCGCGGCAACCGAGCGCGGCGCGGCGGCGGGGTTACCTCTTACGCCAAACAATGTTTTAGGTTATAGGTAAAAAGGATTGAACGCACGGCGCGCCCGACATCTCCGGCGCGGCAGGCGAATCTGGGAGCTATAGGGGAGGCGCGATGAAAGTTCTGGCGATAAGTCTGGGTCTGATGCTTGCGGCGGGAGCTGCGGCATTGGCAAACTGGATTTTCGGCCAAGGCAAGGAGGGCGACCCAGGGTTCATTGGCCCCGGTGTGCTGATCGCCGACATCAATCTCGCGCTGCAAATTCTTTTGCTCTTGG
>JBJXEY010000535.1:0-4860 GCA_046153355.1 Burkholderiales bacterium | reverse complement strand
GGCCTCCGATGCTAAGGATTGAGAGTTACTGTGTGAATCTCGGGATTGAACTTCAATCCGGGTCGCCGCCCATGATTGTGAAAATCGTTACGAGCTGCCGGACCGTCTTGGGTACCGGTAGGCCGTTTCGCTCAAGAGCTCGCCTAAAAACGACTAAATCGACTTTGGGCTGATTATCTGGCTGGTTCAGGAATTGAGAAACGATCCTCGCCCTTTCCCAAACCGAATTGCCTGGGGTCTGGAGAATTGCGGCATGCAGCAAATTATTTCGATTCTCCAGTTGCACAGATCGCGATACCGATGCGTACCGGCCGCCAACACCCGGACGGAGACCGAGCAGCTCCACGAGGTCGCCGCCATCATTCAGGAATGCCTCGAGCCCAGACGCCATCCATTCGGCAACGGCGCGCGGGACTGGCCGCCCAGCCCGCATCTCTTCGATCGCGCCACGCAATCCATTCGCGCGAGACGCAAGACTCGGTCTGGGCGGTAGGACGAACGCGGCGCCGGATGGTTTTGGGCCAGCGCACACGTCTTCACCAAGGTCGCGCAGCCACGTATTAGGCGGTGATTTCACCTTGGTACTCAAATTCATCCTCGTCGAAGAAATCTTCATAAACGCCGACATCACCAGGCGCGAGCTCGCCGGCGCGGTGCTCGACGCGCGCAACAAGTTCCTTCAGGCCGCCGTCTTCCAAAAGCATGCGGCTGTCGCCGGCGACGCTAAATGGCGCCGTGCCAAAGCCGTGAACATCCTCAAAAACGCTTGCTTGTTCATAGGCAAAAATCTGGGCGCAGTAAATTGCAGTTTTAGGCTGAAGATTGAACAAGTGCACTGCCCACGCGGCAGCCTCGACGAGACTGTCCCCGGTAGCCTGTTCAATGGCTGAGATTGTTCGCGGATCCGGAAACGGTGGCGCAGGCACCGGCGGCTGGTCCAGCGGCTTTATCAACCCGCATTCCTTCCTCAATTTCTCAATATCGACCCGCGGGCCCGCACGGCAGAACAAGCCGGAGCCGGTATCCCCAATCCACATGACAACGGCTGTAAGGTCGTAAACGCCATCCTTTCCACGCCGCCCGTGCTCGAGCACGGGCATCCCTTTCCGCTGCCATGTCGTGAGCGTCGTTTCGCTCACGCCCAGTTTCTCGGCGAGATTGCGTTTATTGAGTCTCACGGCCGTAGCAAGTAACTCTATGATAAGAAAAGAAACTCATGCAAAAAGGTGGCCACTAGAGCGTTTTCGCGCTCGTCAGATGCGCATGGGAAAAGTGCCGGGAAGAACCTAGAATTTCCTATAGCGTGCGGCCAGGCATAGCACCCCGACCTAAATTCAAATCCCTTGTCGCGCATGTCACGCGCTGTAACGCGATGTTCCTTATTTGTTACCTCTCTATCTTCTCTATTTTTTCGGAGATAAACATAAATCAAGATACGCGTGACATCGCGTGTCACAACCACGTTTGACACAATCACATGTTGGACTGCGCGCTTCATCGCGTTACGCATTGGGCAACTGGGCATCGCGCAACCTGACGCCCGCATAACACCGAACCGTCGACCCGCCTGGCACGCGGTGCTGAACCACTCGCACTCTCGGAAAAGCCGCACGCAGGTCGCGCCCGAACGTCTGCGCGCTACCCGCGTGCTTGTATCCATTGGTCTCACTCCAGCGCTTCCAGGCTGCGTACAAGTCGCCCACGACCGTCTCCGCTGCCGGATCCCCCTGGTCGACGCAGGAGTCGAAGAACGCGCGCACTGGTGACGCCAGGAGACCCATCTGATCGCGTACCTCAACACCGCCGGCTGGCTGAACAAAGCGGCCACGCTCGCGCAAACGATCAAGCCCGTCGAGCGCCCACAAGAAAACGCCTGGCAGCTCTTCGATCAGCGCCGCGGTAAGATGAACATCCTCTTGATCGAAAAAGCTGCGCGTGGTCTCTAGTATCAGGAAACGGCTTGCGATCGCCGCGCTGCCGTCCGTAAACCAGGGTACCTCGTTGGACACAAGCATCACCCGTGTCGACAATGTGGTCGTGATGTCCGGCAAATATTTTCGCGGAATCGTCACAGCATCTTCGCCGCTGATTCGCAGTAGGTTTTCCACGACAGTCGCAATGTCCATGCGCCCCGACAGACGCACATCGGAGATCACCGCCAGCAGCTTCCCAAGGAGCGGCGCAAGGCCGAATGGCTGCGCCAGGCTGCCCAACGTCGGGCTCGCCGTGTTGACCTTTCCGAGCAAGGCCTGCAGGAGTCGAATAATCGTGCCTTTACCAGAACGAATTGGCCCGAGGAGCAACAACATTTTTTGCAACTCGGTTACAGGCAACAAGCAGTAGCCGAACCACTCCTGCAGCAGTCCGATGCTCTCCTGGTCGTCGCCCCACAGATCACGCAGGAAGGCAAGAAATCGGTCAGGAGTTGGTGCCTCGGGATCGAACTGGTATGGCACGCTATGCATCGCAAAGAATCTCGGCGTGCACGGGAGCAGCCGTCTGGTTGCGACGTCAAGCAGGCCGTTCGCTAGTGGAATGACTTCACTCGGTTTGGGATCCCCGTTGTCGAAGAGCAACCAACACGGAGGCTCGTACAAATCCGCGAGATTCGTCACTGCGCGTAGCGCGTCGACGACATCATCGACGTGCTTCTTATGAACCGGTTTTTGGGCGTTGTGTCCGAGCGGATAAACAATCTCGCGAAGATCGGCCAACGAATGTGGTTGATAGTGGGCCCCGAGAAACCGCCAGAACTCGCCGTGCCAGTAATGCAGTGAACGCTCGACATCGCGCATGTAGTGATAAGCGACGATCACGCTTGCGGCGACCAGTGGATCGGCGAAGTCTATCGGCCCCAGCGTTTTGTCGCCCGCATGCGCGCGCAAAAAAGCCGCTGCCGCATCGTCATCCACCGGCAGCGGCGGGGAACTTGGCGGTCTTGGATCTTTCATCGCTGGTAGATCTGCACTTTCGCGGCGAGCAATGCCGCCTCGCCTAGATCCACGATCTGTGGCAGATCGCCGTCGCGGATCTCGATCGGCTGCATCAAGCTGCGATTCGTCGCTTCCGGGAAAGCTGCTCCCGCAGAGCGTCGATGTTTAAGAGAATTCGACCGTCAATTCGAACGGCAACGCCCTCTAGAGCGTGTTTTTGGGGATCATTAAGGCGGGACCGGAGACCGGCCTCCGAAAGAGGCTCGATGTCCTGAACCTCGAGAACAGCCTGGCGAATGGTGCGAAGCTTTGAAGAATCCACGCGTGCCCCCGCAGATGCATTAGGGATGCGCGCATGATTCCTTATGAATTAATCTTCCGAAAGTTCCAACTTTTGCAGAAATAGGGGGCGGAGCGATATCGTCCCCGATTCCTGAATTTTGAGCCCGGGTAGTTTCGTAAATACCAGCCGCCAAACCTCGGCACGCTTCAGCGCTGGCCCAACCCAATTGGGATTGCTGAGAAAACGGACGAAGCCGAACTCGCTATTAACGCGATAATGTTGGGACGAGTCCGATGATCTAGCCCATAGGTGCTGAATTGCGACCGCCAGATGCAACACCGGTTTTGTGGGCCCTATCCACCTGGAGGTGACGTGCTGCAACGTATCCGAGCCACCTGGTGACTGTACAATCGACTTCTTTATCGCTTCGAGATTCTTTATGTGGATGCCGCCAATCATGGCCTGGGACAGACGCGCCGGGCGGAGCACCTCACCGTACTGCAATAAATGCGCGACATACCGGGCGATGATAAGCCGACGGCGAATCAACTTGACGGCCCTGGTAATTGCTCCACTTTTGTAGATGCGCCTGGTCTCACTTTTCTTCATCGCGGCGGGGATCTTGTCCCACCGTTCGGAATCTTTGCCAGCCCACCGGCGCCAAATCAATGCCACGCATTCTTCACAGAATCGGATTCGGTCACGACGCGCTTTTGGGCCAGAGTCGGGAAACGCAAGCCATCCAAGAAAAACAATGGCCGCCGCCGTGTCGGCATCTCGCGTCCCAACCTCGATTTCCATGCGTTCGCGGGGCTGTTGCATGTCGCACCCTTCCGTGCAACCTTCGAGAAGTCGTCGAGCCAGGGCGCGAAGGTGGCGCCTCTTCGGTGATCAGCCTAGGCTCGGCGAAAAAGAGTTTACTGCTTGTCCGCCACCGCGGCCATGACGTCTGCTGCAGTGTACGTTAGGCGCCCATGTCTATCGATTTCACTCCACAGATCAGGGTCGCGTAGCTCCGCGAATTCGCTTACGGGTACGCAGCCGCAGACGTCGGCCTCTTGGGTAAATTCAAGAAGATCAACTGCGGCCCACAACGCGTTCCGCGCATGGCGTTCGGAGATGCCATTGCCGCGGCACCTGGCGCCCAACACCGCCTTGCAGATGCAATATGCTCTCGTCACGTATTCGGTCGTTCGCTTCTGGTGTGGCAATTTGAAGGCAAGCACATCGTCGAGTAACTCAATCGCTTCGGACAACGCCAATTCTTGGTCCGTCCACGGCATCTCGAGGTTGCCTTGCACGACCGCGAGAATTCCAATGGCTTTGCTGATCGCGTTGTCGATCTTGTTTAAATTTGCCGAAGTGTATTTCCGGGTCCCGCATTGCTTGTGAGAAGAATGGTTTTTCGTCATGGCGCGTACCTCCTCATGGTTCGTTAAGGCGGAAAACCAGGCGGCCGAAGCCGCCCGGCCAAACGCGGCTATGCTGCCGCCGTGTTTGTACCACCGCGTGATTTTGTGAGGGGCAACGGTGCGCCGGTTGAGGCTGCTATTTGCGAGGCTGGCAGGCTTCGCATAGCATTGTTATTTAATGCCTTTCGCGGCCTTCTTGCCTGCGCCTTTTAATCCGTTGGTCGCGAGTTCG
>JBJXEY010000529.1:0-9654 GCA_046153355.1 Burkholderiales bacterium | reverse complement strand
ATGATGAAAAGAAAATTGACGGGTTTATTCATTGGCGCCGATTTCACTTTGTGCAGCAAAGGAATATCCATTGCCGCTCATTCCACTCTTGCCTATTCCAATTTTAGTTTCAAATCTTTTATTAGCTTAGACCAACGCTTGTTGTCGGCCTTCATAAGTTCAAGAAAGGCATCGGGCGAGGTATTCTGCGGCACCAACCCCGCCGCGGTGAGTTTGTCCGCGAGTTGCGCGTCAGATAGCGCCTGGTTCATTTCTCGATTCATGCGCGCAACAATGGGCTTGGGCGTACCGGCGGTCATCAAGGCGCCGATCCACACATCCACATCGTAGCCCGGCAATCCGGCCGCCTCGGCGATGGTGGGAATCTGCGGCACGAGCGGCGTGCGCGTGCCAGTGGTCACACCAAGGCCACGCAGTTTCTCCGCAGCGAACAGCGGCCGCACCTGCGAAACCGAAATGAAAGTCATGTCCACTTCGCGCGTCGCCAGAGCCTGCAAGATCTGCGCAGCACCTTTGTAGGGAACATGAAGTAAATCCACGCCGCTCATTGCTTTGAACAACTCGCCCGATAAATGATGCGGCGACGCCGGCCCGGCGGTGGCGTAGGTGAGTTTGCCCGGATTGGCACGCGCCAGGGCAATGAGGTCCTTGACGCTCCTGGCCGCCACCGTTGGCGTGACGGCCAGCACAAAAGGCGTGCTCACCAGATGCGCCACCGCCTCGAAACCGGTGATTGGGTCATAGGGCAACTTGTCAACGAGGCTCGCGTTCAACACATGCGAGGGTGGAACCTGCAGGATCGTGTAGCCGTCGGGTGGCTGACGCGCGACTGCTTCCGTAGCGCTGAGGGCGGTGCCGCCGGGCCGATTCTCAACAATCACCGGCTGGCCAAGCGTCTTGGTCAATCGATCGGCGAGCAGGCGGCCCAGGAGGTCATTCGGGCCTGCCGCAGGCGCCAACACCAGCAAGGTGATGCGGCGCGAAGGATAGGCGGATTCCTGAGCAAAAAGCGACGCGCCTTGGGTAAACAGAAGAACGGTGACGACGCCGATACCTTGCCACGCTCGATACATTCTCATGGTGAACCTCCATTCGCCCAACGAAATATGGTGAGGATGCGTAGCGCCACGCAACAATTAATCCAGCAACCGGCGCGAGCGCATCCAATCAATGCAGGTATCCAAAACGCCATCGAGGATCTCGATCTGGCCCTGGTAGTAATGCGTCGCACCCTTGACCACGTGCATGGTTTTGTCTTTACTCCCCGAGGCGCGATGGATGATACCCACATCGGGCTGCGGCACCGCATCGTCGGCGGAATTCTCGATCATCAACATGGGCACACTGACAGACGGCGCGCAGCGCGGACCATTGGCATTGGAATCATCGAACGACCACTGCGACAGCCAACTGCGCAATGTGGAATAACGACCGATACCTGCCGGCGCGCAATTGGCCACGGCAGGGTCGCCCAGATAACACCAACGCGGTTTGCGATCATTGGGGTCGACCGCCGGATCGACAAAGCGCAGGTCGGCCATGGTGCGATGCGTAACAAAGCCACGCTCCAGTTCCTTGCCGCCACGGCGTTTGAGATCCGCAAGCGTTTCGCGTACCCACGCCGTGCGGCGGCGCATGCGCGCCAACTGCGCGGCACGAAAACGTTCGATGTATTGCGCCGAATAGGGTGGCTGATTGGGATTAGCGGGATCGTAGATATCCAGTTCGACATCACGGCGATCCGGATCGTTCTCGTCGATTACCGAAGGGTCGAGCCAATCGCATAGGGTGATGGAACGCGCCAGATGCGCCGCATGAAACATCAATCCATCCGCGGGCGTTAGCTTGGCCGCTTTCAAGTCAATGGCATCGCCTGCGGGTGTTGCGGTAATGGTCGGCTGCTCCGCCTGCGATTGGTAAAACAGCGCGAGCGACCCACCGCCCGACCAGCCATCGAGAATGATTTTTTCGTAACCCCACACGTCACGCGCGTGACGGATGTAGGCGCCCAGGTCGCAGGCCACCTTCTCCATGATGAGCGGGGTGTCGTTGCGAGCATAGCGGCTGGCCGCGCACAACACATGTACGCCACGCCGCGAGAGCGCCTTGGGCACCGGCAGTAACTGCAAAGTAGTCGCCGGATGCATAAAAATCACCAGCGTCTTGGAGGGTTTGCCCACCGGCAGGTAGCGCACACCTTCCAGATTCACCGTTCCTTGCGAACCGGAAAACCCGTACACCTCGGTAAACTGCGAGGTCTCGGCGAAGCGCACATGCACCCACTCCGAGGCAACCTCGAAGGATTCTTTTCTTGTAGTTGCCAAAGGAGGTGCCGCTCAGTGGCCGTTGGCGGTCTGATTTTTGTAGGCCGCGCGTGCCTCGCGCACATAACGCACGATGGCACCAGGATCATTGCCGCCTTCGCTTTTTGCGCGCTCTTTCGCATCCACCCAATATTTCAGATCGCGACGCGCTTCTTCGGTATAGTTATTCCACTTCGGGTCGGTCGGCATGGTGACTTCCAGACGTATGCCAGCCGGGTCATGAAAATAAACGCTGAGGAACTGACCATCGTGATCAACCGGGCCGATGGTCTCTACGCCGTTCTTATTCAGCCACTCCTTCCATTGTTTCACTTCTTCGACAGAATTAACCTGGAAGGCAAAATGATTGAAGGTGTCGTACACCGGGTGCGAAGACTTGGCCGGCGGCGGCAACATGGGCGATTCGAAAAACGCCACGGTTGAACCGTCGCCCATACGGAAAAACAAATGAATAAACGGAAATTTAGTCTCCGTGGAGGGGATGAAATCTTCGATCACGGTGTGCGCGATTTCCATGCCCATGATGCGGGTATAAAAATCGGCGGTGGCCGCGGCGTCGTGGGTGACGAACGCGGCGTGATTGAGCATCTTCGGGATAAGGCGCGCTGCTGGATGCGTGCCCGCGGTGCTACGAATCGGTTCGGCGATGACTGATGACATGGCTTTGCTCCTCAATGGGATAAAGGGTCAAGCTTCGCGACAGCAACGGCCATGGTACCGTAGCAATCCGGTGAACGAAAGCGGCTCGATGAGAATTTGTCGATAAGGAAACAAACGCCGGCGTGACACCCGTGTAGGCGAAGGTTCGATGCATTGCAATCAAACTCGATGGAGGGAGAAGAACATGATCGTTACCCGCATTGTTGTCCTGCTGATGGCCGCATTGACGTTTACGCCTGTCACAGCGCAGGAGACCTGGCCCACCAAACCGGTTCGCCTGCTATCGCCGTTTCCCGCCGCAGGCCCGCTCGATGTCATGGCTAGGCTCTACGCGCAGAAACTCACCGATAACTGGTCTGGTCGGGCATCGGCCATCGTCGACGTACAACCCGGCGCGAGCGGCACCATCGGTACGCAGACGGTTTCCAAAGCGGCGCCAGACGGCTATACCTTGCTCATCACCGTGGATATACCGGTGGCCATGGCGCCTGCCCTCTTCAAGACCCCTTACGACCCCAGGCGTGATCTGGCGCCGGTCGCGGCATTGGGAGAAACCATCAGCATGGTGCTCGCCCATCCCTCCACCGGCATACGCAACGTCGACGACCTGGTCGCGCGCGCCAAGGCCAACCCCGGCAAGCTGGCGTTCGCCTCGGGCGGCAACGCCTCGCCAGGACACATGTGCATGGAACTCATCAAAATGTCGGCCGGTATTGATTTGCTACACATACCATACAAAGGCGCGGCCCCAGCAACCGCAGCAATCCTTGCGGGTGAAGTGGGCCTGTTCTGCGCCGGCGTCACACAAGGCCTTCCCAATGTTCGCGCAGGCAAATTGTTTGCTTTGGGCACAGTTGGCCCCAAGCCCTCACCGCTCACACCTGAACTAGCGCCGCTCTCAAAAATCTGGCCGGAGGTGTCGCTCTCCACCTGGTTCGTGGTGATGGCGCCGCCCGGAACACCTGCCAACATCATCGCTGCGGCGCAGTCCGCGTTCCGCCGCGTATATGACGACCCGGCGATACAACAGAAACTCGCGCCCCTGGGTATCGATCCCTTGTGGGGTAGTCCGGCCGAAGTCAGTCAGTGGATTGAACGCGACCTTGCCAAGTGGACGCGTGTGATCAAGACGGCGGGGATCAAGGCCGATTAATATTCATTAGTCGATACCACGCATCATTTGACTAGGTCGGCCTGAGCGGCGCCATAACCGCGATTGCTTTGACCATCGTTTGATTACGACACCGATAGCCGGGCAAGGTACGCATTACAACAGTTGGATTTACACAGTTACGTATTTACCGTAAGGGGAATTGCATGTTGACCAAGACGCAAAACGAGGAATTGACTAGCGTAGCATCGGGCACGGTCATGGGAGATCTGCTGCGCCGCTACTGGATACCGGCCCTTTTGTCCTCGGAGCTTGAGGCCGATGGCCGGCCGCGGCGATTCCGCCTTCTCGGGGAGGACATCCTCGCGTTCCGCGACAGCAACGGAAACGTCGGCTTGGTCGAACCGTTGTGCGCGCATCGCGGCGCAGCACTCTACTTCGGGCGCAACGAAAAAGGCGGCCTTCGATGCGCGTTCCATGGTTGGAAGTACGACGTCAACGGCAAGTGCCTGGAGACACCGAACGAATCCTCGGACACCATGAAGGACAAGATCAGTCTCGTTTCCTGGCCCGCCCGTGAGGCCGGCGGCGTCATATGGGCGTATCTCGGTGCCAAAGAATTTATGCCGCCATTACCGGATTTCGAATGGATGAAAGTGCCAGCATCGCACCGGCTAATTACCTATCGGATTCAGTACTGTAACTGGGTGCAGGCGCTCGAAGGCGGCGTGGACACCAGCCACATTTCCTTCCTGCACGCGCCTCTGGATGCCGAGCGGCCCGATGCCACGGTGTTTTCAGTGGCGAAGTCGTCGCTACGCATTCGCATGCGCGATGGCCATCCGCGCTTCGAAACGCACGACACCGATTTCGGCGTGATGATCGGGGCGAAACGCACCGCGCAAAAGGACCGTTGGGACTACTGGCGCATCTCGCACTTTCTCATGCCGTTCTACAACATGGTGGCGCCAGGCGGCACCGACCCTACCCTGCCCTCGAAGGCCTGGGTGCCCGCCGATGATGGCAACTGCGTCAACTGGAGTATCACCTGGCATCCGACGCGGCCATTGGTGGCGACGGAAGTCGACGAACTCAGGCGCGGCATTGGCGCCCACTACTGCGATTACCTTCCCGAAAAACCCGGCCCGTACGGCTGGGCACTTCCGCGGGCGACCGCCGACAACGATTACCTTATCGACTGGGATCGGCAACAAAAAGGCATGTTCTCCGGCATTCTTGGTGTCGGACTTCAGGATCAGGCCATGCAAGAGAGCGCCGGCCCGATCTGCGACCGTACCCGCGAGCACCTAGGTGGTGCCGATCTCGCCGTCAGCGCCACGCGGCACCGATTGCGCGATGCGGCCGAGGCTCTGAGAGATAAAGGCATCGCGCCGCCTGGAACCACGGACGGATCGGTATTCTTCAAGCGCGGCGCGCACATGGTGATTCGGCCTGACCAGGATTGGGTGAAGGAAGCGGCGCACCTCATCCGCTCGGACTCAGGGATGGCATTCGCGGATGCCAACCGCAAGGTCGAAGAAGTCAACGCGGCCATGGCCGAGGAAGTGGGAGCGTAGATGCGCAACAAGCGATTCACCCGGGCGATCCTGGGCATTGCTGCCTGCACGCTGGTTGCGCAACAAGGCGCATTGGCGCAGGGTTTTCCCAATCGGCCCATCAAGGTAGGCGTCATCTCCGCCCCCGGCGTGGCCTCGGACACCATCATGCGCATCGTCGCCCAGGACCTGACCGAACAGATGAAGGTGCCGATCATCATCGAGAATCGACCTGGCGCGAACGGATCGCTGGTGAGCGAAGCAGTAGCCAAGTCTCCCCCCGACGGATACTCGCTGGTGCTTGGCACCATCAGCACGCACGCGCTCAATTCGGCGCTGTTCCCGAATCTGCCCTACGACCCGGTGCGCGATTTTGAGGCAGTGGCGTTCGTTACCTACAATCCTTCGGTGATCGTGGCCAACGCCCGTGAGCCGTTTCGCAGCTTTGCCGAATTGATTGCCTATGCGCGAACCCATCCGGGCAAGGTGTCCTACGGGACCTCGAATTCGACCACCTTGCTGGCTGGTGAAACCATCAAGGCGATGGCTGGCATCAACATGGTCGCGGTCCCGTACAAGACTACGCAGCAGGCGGTAACCGATGTGGTTTCGGGCCAAATCGCCGTGATCATCGCCGAGGCGCTACTCGTTAATCCACACGTGAAATCAGGCAAGCTGAACGTACTCGCCTCCAACTCAGCCAGCCCAGCGGCGCTATATCCAAACGCGCCGCCCGTCGCCGCGACCTTTCCGGGTTTCCATTTATCGGCTTGGTTTGGGTTGTTCGCTCCCGCGGGCACACCGCAGCCGATCCTGAACGTGCTTGCGGCTGAAGTGCAGCGCAGCCTGCAGAAGCCGGCCACGCGCGCGCGCCTGGAGCAACTGGGTTTCGAAATGGCTTCGATGACGCGCGCCGAGTTCGGTGCGTTTGTGCGCGCAGAGAAAGAGCGCTGGGGCAAGCGGATCAAGGAACTCGGGATTGAAGCCCAGTAATCACAATCGCTGCGCATCGCCATGTCGCCCGAGGCGGCCAATCGATGTCAAGAGAAAGGCGGCCCATGAAATTCTATAACTCGGTCGGACCCAATCCGCGCATGGTGCGCATGTTCATGAAGGAGAAAGGCGTCGAGGTGCCCAGGGTCGAGGTCGACCTGCGCGGCGGTGAGAATCGCCGCGATCCTTACACCAAGATCAATCCTGCGGGCCAGTGCCCGGCCCTGGAACTGGACGATGGCAGTGTGCTCACGGAAATCACGGCGATCTGCGAGTACATCGACGAAATCAGCACTGGCATGCCCTCGCTCATCGGCGATACGCCCGAGGAGCGCGCCAGGACGCGGATGTGGACCCGCCGCATCGACCTCAATATCATCGAACCAGGCGCCAACGGCTTTCGCTTTTCGCAAGGACTCAAATTATTTCAGAACCGGATCCACTGCATCCCGCAGGCAGCCGACGATCTCAAGGCGATCGCGCGCGAAAAACTCATCTGGTTAGATGGCCTCGTCGGCGGCACGCCCTTCATCGCCGGGGATAAACTCACCATGGCCGACATCTTGCTGTTCGCCTTTGTCGATTTCTTTGCGACGGTCGGCCAGCCCCTCGACCCCGCCTGCAAGAACCTCGCGGGCTGGTACGAGCGCATGAAGGTGCTGCCGAGCGCCGCCGCTTGAAATTACCACCTCGATAATGAACTCAAAGCGATTTTTGTAATATAGTATTACAAAATCTCTGCAGCCAAAACATCCACCATGACGCTGACCGTACGACTTGATCCCTCTCTCGAATCCTCCTTTGCGCGAGTTTGCGAACGCCATGGCGTCACCAAGAGCCAGGTGGTGGCGCAGGCCATCAAGGACTATGTCGAGCGGGACTCCGCATCGCAACCGACACTGGGCGAACTGGGCAGGGGTTTGTTCGGCGCCGACAAATCGCCGCTGCCAGCGGATAAAAATAATGTCAGCGGGCGCGTAAAACAACTTTTGGACAAAAAACTGCGTGCGAAGCATTCTCGCTGACACCGGGCCGCTGGTCGCGCTATTCAAAAAAGAGGATCGCCACCATAAGGCTGCAGTACGCTGGGCCGAGGCTAACCGGGTGCGCCTGCTAACGACCTGGCCCGTTGTCACCGAGGCGTGCCACTTCCTCGCGTTGAGTGGACGGCGTGGCCTGTTTCAATTCATCGAACGAGGCGGCATCACCGTGGCTGACATCGGCATGGCCGATCTCAAAGGTTTCACCGAAGTTATGTCCCGATATTCGGACCGATCAGTTGACCTGGCAGATGCTTCGCTGGTGCTGCTGGCAGAGCGTTTAGGCAATAACGAGATCATCACCATCGATCGCACCGATTTTTCGGTTTACCGGCTCGGGCGCAACCGGCATTTCGAAATCATTTTTCCTTGAAGGCGGCATTTCTCCCGGGAGCGGAATACCACGCGTCTCGTCCGAGTCGCCCATGCCGATGCATCTAGCGGAGGACTTGGTTCGTCTCGGGATGGCGCGCCCCGACGAACCGATTACCCTGACGCCTCTGGCTGGCGGTGTTTCCTCCGATATCTGGCGCGTCGATCTCTCGAGTGGCCCCATTTGCGTGAAGCGTGCACTGCCGCGACTCAAAGTCAGTGCCGTTTGGGAGGCGCCCATCGAGCGCAATGCTTACGAGTACCAATGGTTGCAACTGGCGTTCCAGGTGAACCCGGCTTGCGTGCCACGGCTGCTCGCGCAGGGTGACGGATTTTTCGCCATGGAGTTTCTCGCCCATCCGGTGTGGAAAGCGCAATTGCGCGATGGCGTTGCCGATGCATCATTTGCGGCGTCGGTCGGCAAGGCGCTGCGAGCGATTCACGAGGCGAGCACCGATAAACCCGAGATTGCAGCGCAATTTCGCACGGACACGATTTTCCATGCCATCCGTCTCGATCCCTATCTTCTCGCGACGGCGGCGCGCCATCCCGATGTCGCGGAGAACCTCAGAACCCTCGCCGCGCGCACCGCATCAACCAAAGAATGCCTGGTGCATGGCGATGTCAGCCCGAAAAATATTCTGGTGAGTCCGTCAGGGCCGGTGTTTCTCGATGCGGAGTGCGCTTGGTACGGCGACCCCGCCTTCGATCTGGCGTTTTGTCTCAATCATCTGTTGCTCAAATGCCTGTGGGTGCCGCAATCGACTTTGGCGTTTCTCGCTTGTTTCGCTGCAATGTGCGAGGGTTATGATCCGGATACGGCAATCGAACAACGTGCGGCATCGCTGTTGCCGGCGTTGCTGCTTGCCAGGGTCGATGGGAAATCGCCGGTTGAATATCTGGATGCGGCGGGACAGCAACATGTTCGGCGTGTCGCGATTCCACTCATTAATCATGCTCCACGCACACTCGAGGAAGTTCGCAGCACATGGCAGAAATCATTGATGTAGTTGGCAGGCGCGTCTGGGATTCGCGTGGGCGCGCCACGGTTGAGGCCGAAGTATCGGTGAGAGGCCAGGACGCAAGAACACGAATCGGGCGCGCCATCGCGCCTGCCGGCGCATCGACCGGTTCGGGCGAAGCCAAATGTATTGATACCGCCGAGGCGGTGCTAAATATCAATACTGAGATTCGCAAGGCCCTGCGGGGAATGGACTCCTCGGACCAATCCGCTATCGACCTGTGCATGATCAATCTGGACGGTCGCCCCGACAAGAGCCGCCTGGGCGCCAATGCCATCGTTGCGGTGTCGATGGCCTGCGCGCATGCCGCAGCGGCGGCGGTCGAGGTTCCGCTATGGAAATACCTCGCCGGTGAGCGCAACGTCGGCCTGCCGGTACCGCAAGTGCAGATATTCGGTGGCGGCGCGCATGCCAAGGGTAGTGTTGATCTACAGGATTACATGGTGATCTGCGGTGGTGCGGGCAGTTTCGATGAAGCCATGCAATGGACCGCCGAAATTTACGCCGCTGCGGGCGCGCGTTTGGCCAAACGCGGCATGCGTCAAGGCGTTGCCGATGAAGGCGGTTATTGGCCGG
>JBJXEY010000525.1:0-5163 GCA_046153355.1 Burkholderiales bacterium | reverse complement strand
ATATCGCGTCTCGCCACCGATGTGAATGGCATGCTGGGCGCTCTGGAGCGCCTGAATCGCGAGCTGGACAGCGAGCGCGCCAAGGGCGAACGGTTATTGCGCAACATCCTGCCCGGCCCCATCGCCGACCGGCTGA
The DNA here is from genome assembly GCA_046153355.1 of Burkholderiales bacterium. Classification (GTDB taxonomy): domain Bacteria; phylum Pseudomonadota; class Gammaproteobacteria; order Burkholderiales; family SG8-39; genus 2-02-FULL-62-17. Next base: position 5,027 of record JBJXEY010000525.1, on the reverse strand, counting down.
AGGAGGACGATAGCACTATCGCCGACTCCTTCCCCGAAGTGAGCGTGCTGTTCGCCGATATCGTCGGCTTCACCGAACTCAGCAGCCACGTCGATCCGTCGCAATTGGTGGTGATGCTCAATGGCGTGTTCTCGCAATTCGATGCGCTCGCAGAGCGCCATGGGCTGGAAAAAATCAAGACCATCGGCGATGCTTACATGATCGTGGCGGGCGTGCCAGTGCCGCGCGCCGACCACGCGGTGGCGCTGGCCGCGATGGCGCTCGACATGATTGACGCCATCGAATCCATTAATGCGGCCCGCGGTACCCAACTGAAGGTGCGCATCGGCATCAACAGCGGCCCGGTGATCGCAGGCGTCATCGGTACCAAGAAATTCATCTATGATCTGTGGGGCGACGCGGTGAATATTGCAAGCCGCATGGAGTCCACCGGCATTCCCGGCCGAGTGCATGTGACGGCGGATACGCACGCGCTGCTGGAAGGCACTTTCGTGATGGAGCCACGCGGCACGATTACGGTAAAAGGCAAAGGCGAGATGCACACATGGCTGCTGGCCGCACGAGCGCGATAAAATAGCAGCCTCGTTCAACACTCACGGAATGTCCCCATGACCGGCGCGCAATTCGACAATGTCAGTATCGTCAAAAAAGCCAACGTCTACTTCGATGGCAAATGCGTCAGCCACACCGTTATTTTCAAAGACGGCACGAAAAAAAGCGTAGGGGTCATATTCCCCAGCACGCTCACCTTTAACACCGGCGCGCCGGAGGTGATGGAAATCAACGGCGGCGTGTGCAAGGTCAAACTGCCCGGCGCCAGCGAGTGGCGCACGGTGCGTGCGGGGGAGAAATTTGAAGTCGCAGGCAATGCAAAGTTCGACATCGAGACCCTCGAAACGCTCGATTACGTTTGCCACTTTGGTTAGCGATCAATGACCACCATCGCCGTAGTACGCAAAGGCGCCTACGTCGCCATCGCCGCCGACACCATGACCAAATGGGGTACCGGCAAGGAAACGGCAAATTACATCGTCAACCACCACAAAACCTTCAAGGTGGGGGATACGGTGATCGCCATCACCGGCAACACCACCTTCAAGGCCATGCTGGCGGATTACTTCGCACGGCCCAAGGTCGAGGCCAAATTCGACAACGTGCGCAATATCTTTCTCACCTGGCAGGCGATGCATGCGGTGTTGAAGGACGAGTATTACCTCAACGCGGGCGCTTCCAGCGATGACCCGGTGGAATCCACCCGCGTCGATGTACTGCTTGCCAACAAACACGGCATCTTTGGCGTCGCCGCGCATCGCACGGTGCAGGAGTTTTCCAGGTTCTATGCCTTTGGCAGCGGCGCCGATTACGCCATGGGTGCGCTGTTCGCGACTTACAACGACAAACAGCGCAGCGCCGAGGATCTGGCCAAACTGGCGGTCACCGCCGCCGCCGAGTTTAATGACGGCACGGGGCTGCCGTTAACGTCATTTAGGTTCAAGCTGGCGCGTGCATAACTCTATAAAAATCATAAGTTATTGTTTTTAAAAGACTTTTATTAAACCCTCAAGTTCTCGCGGTGATGGCCGATAACCTCCGGTAAGCACGCTCTGCTTAGGCTAGTCCGTGCCCTGACAAGGACACGGCCATGTACGACGCAGGCATTGAGTTTCAACCCACCGTCAAGATCACACCACCGCCCGCTGGCGCACCCAGCCTCGTACTGGGCGATGGCGGCGACATGCGGGTATGGCCGTTTCCGCCGCAATTCGCACCCGTTGAAGGCGCTGAACGCAGCCTCGCGGAACATTGCGAACTCCTGCTCGCTGGCGAAAGCGAGTTAAGCGGCACGCTGCTCAGTTTCGAGCCTGAACGCAAGGCGCTGTCGTTGTTGCGCGCGCGCACCGGCGCGATCGAAGATGTCGATATGAGCCGCGTGTTAATGCTGAAGCTCACGCGTCCGGTTGGTGTGTTGTGCCCGCAAGAGCGCCTAAATCCGCGCACGCCGCAGTCACAGGCGCAAAAATACCAGTTGACGCTGGCCGATGGCACTGAACTCGCGGGCGATACCGTGGGCAGCGTCGAACATGGTCTGGGCCTTTTTCTCTATCACCCAGTGGATGAGTACGCGGTGGAGCGGCGCTTCCATCCGCGCGACGCGATACGCAAACAGCAGGTGGGCGAGCTGCTGGGCGAGTTTCTGGTCGAAACCCAGGTCATCTCGCGCGATGGCCTTACCGAGGCGTTGAAGGCACAGGACGAAGCGCGCGGTCAAAAGCTCGGCGACATTCTGGCGCGCACGCATTCGATCAGCCGCGAAGACGTCGCCGCCGCGCTCAAGCGCCAGGAAACCATGCCCGTGGTGCGGCTGGGCGAGGCGCTGGTGCAAATGCAATGCATCACCGAGGCGCAGCTACAGGCCGCGCTGGATCAGCAGCGCCAGGATCGCAAGACGCCGCTGGGGCAAATCCTGCTAAAGAGCGGGCTCATTGATGACCAGCGCCTGCGTCAGGCGCTCACCGAAAAACTGGGTATTCCGTTCGTCGATCTGGATAACTTCACGCCGGAACTCGACGCCACCACGCGCGTGGGCGAGGAGATTGCGCGCAAGCACAATGCCGTGCCGCTGTATGTGGAGCACAAGGCCATGGTGGTGGCGCTTGCCGATCCGCTCAATGGCGGCCTGGTGCAATCGTTGAGCTTTCACACGCAGATGCGCATATGCCCCGTGATGGCGCACCCCGATGCCATCGAACGCGCCCTGGTCCGCGTCTATGGCGCCACCCCGTCGGCGTGGCAGGCGGGCGCGGACGCGGAGCTGTCGGCCAACCCTGGCGACGCCCTCACCTTCTCGACGGATAAACACGAGCAAGCCAGCACCGAAGATCTGCTGTCGCAACTGGAGTTTTCCAGCACCGAGGATAGCGACTCCGCCGATCCGCAAGTCACCGAGTCCGACAATAGCCTGGTCAAGCTGGTCAACAAAATTTTGCTCGACGCGCATCGCAACCGCGCCACCGATATCCACATTGAAAACTACCCCGGCCGCCACGACAGTTGTGTGCGCTTTCGCAAGGACGGCGCGCTCTACGATTACCTCACCATCCCGCACCGCTTTCGCAACGCCATCATCTCGCGGTTAAAGATCATGTCGTCGCTGGATATCTCCGAAAAGCGCCGCCCGCAGGACGGCAAGCTGGAGTTCGGCCTTCCCAAACAGGCCAGACTGGAGTTTCGCATCGCCACCATCCCCACCGTCAACGGCCTCGAAGACGTGGTGATGCGTTTGCTGTCGGGCGCCACATTGCGTTCGCTGGAAAAAATCGGCATGGACGAAGCGCTGACCGTACAGTTAAAGCAACTGGTCGCCAAGCCGCACGGCATGATCCTGGTGTGCGGCCCCACCGGCTCGGGCAAGACCACCACGCTGCATTCTCTGCTGGGCGAGATCAACACGCGTGAACGCAAAATCTGGACCGCAGAAGACCCGGTGGAAATCACCCATCCGGGTCTGCGCCAGGTACAGGTCAACACCAAGATTGGCTGGACGTTTGCCGCCACCCTGCGTGCGTTTCTGCGCGGCGACCCGGATGTGATCATGGTGGGTGAGATGCGCGATCTCGAAACCGCGCACATCGCGATGGAAGCCTCGCTGACGGGCCACTTGGTACTCTCCACCCTACACACCAATAGCGCTGTGGACAGCGTGGTGCGCCTGCTCGACATGGGGCTTGATCCGTTTAACTTCGCCGACGCGCTCCTGGGCGTGTTGGCGCAGCGCCTCGCGCGGCGCGTGTGCGCCGCCTGCGGCGTCAAGGAAGAAGCGTCCACTGAAGAACTGGAAGCCCTAGCGCTGGAGTATTGCATGGATTCCGATCTGAGGCCGGCCGATGTACTGGCGCGCTGGCAAGCTCACACCAACGGCCCGATACTGCTGGCCCGCGCCAAGGGCTGCGCGGAATGTGCAAACTCGGGCTACAACGGACGTTTGGGCCTCTACGAGTTATTTGCCGCTGATCGCAAAACCCGCGCGCTGATGCAAAAAAAGGGTGCGATGGAAGAATTGCAGGAGGCGGCCCGCGCCGCCGGCATGGCCACACTGCGGCAAAGCGGTATCGACAAAATCGTCGGCGGGCTGACCGACCTGAAACAGGTGCGCGCGGTCTGCGGCTGACGGCGGTATCGATATAGAATCAGCGGCTCATGAACACCCGCTGAAGGAATCCGCCATGCCGTCTTTCGACATCGTATCCGAGGTCAATCAAGTCGAAGTCAAAAACGCGCTCGACCAGTGCAACAAGGAAGTCACCAACCGCTTTGACTTCAAGGGATCCGACGCGCGTGTCGAGCACGACGAAAAAGAAAAGATCCTCACGGTCTACGCCGACGACGACTTCAAGTTGGGCCAGGTCAAGGACGTGCTCACCGGCAAACTCGCCAAGCGCGGCGTGGATTTGCGCTGCCTGTCCATGGAAAAGGTGGAGACGGTGGGCGGCGGCAAGGTCAAGCAGCCGGTCAAGGTGCGCGACGGCGTCGATCAGGAACTCGGCAAACGCATCGTCAAGTTGTTGAAGGACAGCAAAATGAAAGTACAGGCCAGCATCCAGGGGGACGTGGTGCGCGTCACCGGCGCAAAAAAGGATTTATTGCAAGACGCCATCGCGCTGGCGAAAAAATCCATCACGGATTTTCCACTGCAATTCAAGAACTTCCGCGATTAACGACGGTATTGCCTGCGTAGCCCGGCAGAAGGCCACGGGTGTTGTGGCCGTATTCCGGGGAAGTGCCGCATCCTGTTTTCCAGTCGCAAAAACCAACCCCGAAAACCATTCGCCGCAGATTTCACAGATGAACACAGATTATTCAGCGGTCAATCTGTGTTCATCTGTGAAATCTGTGGCTACGGTTTTGACGTTACTGCACTTCCCCGGAATATGGCCATGAAAAACCATGGCCTCCTTCCGGCCTACGACACCAGGCCGCTCACCCACTTGGCATAGAGCCGGTCCGCCACCGCATGCAACGCGGCGGCT
>JBJXEY010000524.1:0-14704 GCA_046153355.1 Burkholderiales bacterium | reverse complement strand
GTATCGGTCTAAGGCGGCAGCGTAATAATCCCGCCAATACTGTAATTTCAACCTAGACTGGTTAGAATGTTCATTCATACCGTTTTCAAGGAGGAAACCGTGAAATCGAATCGTTTAGCTATGTCCTTAATGGTCGTAGGCGCATTGGCCTTTGGCGCTGTGGGCGCTATCGCGCAAACCATCAAGATCGGCGTCATCAATACTTATTCGGGTCCCAATGCAAGCCTTGGGGACAATATGGATAAGGGGATGAAGCTGTACATGAAGTTGAACGAAAAACGCCTTCCTCCCGGAGTCAAGATCGAGTTGGTGACCCGCGACGATGGCGGCGCCAACCCGGACAAAGCCAAACAGCTTGCCCAGGAACTGATTGTTCGTGATCGGGTGCAAATTTTGACCGGTTTGATCTGGACGCCAAACGCTGCAGCTATCGCGCCATTAGCCACCGAAGCCAAGATGCCCGTGGTCATCATGAATGCCGGCACATCCTCAATTACCACCATGTCGCCGTATTTCGCGCGCGTCTCGTTTACGCTTTGGCAGTCGTCTTTCCCGACCGGTATTTGGGCTGCGAAGCGTTATAAGAAGGCCTATATCGCTGTCAGCGATTTCGGTCCTGGCCTGGACGCCGAAGCAGCGTTCGAGAAAGCGTTCCGCGACGGCGGCGGCGAAATCGTGGGCAAGGTTCGTATTCCCCTGGCCAACCCCGATTTCGTGCCCTTCATGCAACGAGCTAAAGACGCCAAGCCCGAGGTGTTGTTTGCATTTGTTCCCGCAGGTCCGCAAGCCACGCAGATCATGAAAGCCTATAACGATCTTGGCTTGAACAAAGCAGGCGTTAAATTCATTGGGCCAGGCGACCTCACACCCGACGATGAATTACCCAACATGGGCGATGCGCCACTGGGCGTATTCACTGTGCATCATTATTCGGCCGCCGCGACGCGCCCCGCCAATAAGTCGTTTATCGCCGCTTGGAAAAAAGAATACGGGGAGAAGTCGACGCCCAGCTTCATGTCGGTGGGGGCCTGGGATGGCATGGATGCCATCTACCAGTTAATCATCGATCAGAAGGGCAAGATCGATGGCGATCAAAGCATGATCAGCCTACGCGGCTATAAGAATCCCAATAGCCCTCGCGGGCCGATTTCGATTGACCCACTGACGCGCGACATCATCCAGAACGAGTATTTGCGCGAGGTCAGAAAAGTTGGTGGAAAACTTGCCAACGTGGAAGTCGAAACCGTGGCGACTAACGTAAAAGACCCCTGGAAAGAATTCAACAAGAAATAGGCAATACTCCGAATTGCCCCCGGTTACGCCATGCGGCGTGTCCGGGGGCAAAATTTTTGTAGCTCGTTTATTGATTTGCCGCGCCTAAGCCGGTCTTTCGAATTTCTCTCGACATGGATGACTTTCTGGTATCGCTGGTCAGCATTTTGTTTCATGGGGTCGCCTATGGAATGGTGCTGTATGTGATTTCGGTTGGCCTATCGATCACCATGGGTTTGATGGGGTTCGCCAACCTTGCTCATGGCGTGTTCGCCATGGCCGGCGGCTACGTGATGATTTCAGCGATGTCTATGCTAGGCGCACCCTACCCTGTAGCCCTATTGATTGCTTTTCTGGTCATCGCGTTAATCAGCTTGGTTCTTGAGTTAACACTGTATTCGCGCCTATATACGGCTAGCGAACTGGACCAGGTGTTGTTCACCATTGGATTGATTTTCATTTCCGTGGCGCTGGCGCGTTTGGCCTACGGAACCTTGCAGCAGCCAGTCTTGTTGCCGGAATACCTCAAAGGGCAATTTTCGCTGTTAGGCAGGGATTTCCCCACCTTCCGCGTCTTCCTGATCGCCGTCAGTTCGATCATTGTTGCCGGACTATGGGTGGGTGTTGAGCGCACCTCCTGGGGTGCGATGCTACGGGCCGCGGTGGACAACCGCGCCATGGCGCAATCGGTAGGCATCAATACGCGCAAACTCTTTATGATCACTTTTGCCGCCGGAAGTGGCCTGGCCGGCTTCGGGGGGGCGCTGGGCGCCGAAATCATCGCCATTCAACCGATTTACCCATTCGCCAATCTCGCCTATTTTCTGATTGTTGTCGCCGCCGGCGGAATGGGAACCTTGCGCGGGCCGTTTGTCGCCGCCCTGTTGATCGGCATCACCGATACCGCCTGCAAATACTGGCTCCCTGAATTCGGCGCCTTTCTCATCTACGCCACCACCATCGGTATTCTCCTGTGGCGGCCAGCCGGTCTGTTTGGACGCAACGCCTGATGGCCACGCTGCACAGTGGCGGTTACAGCGCGGATGCCAGACTAAGATGGCAGGAGAGCCTTCCATGGTTGCTAGGGATCGCAATCTATTTTTTGCTTCCCGAATACTTAAATCTTGGCGCGCGAATTTTGATTTTCATTTTGTTCGCTTTATCGCTTGATTTGATTGTCGGTTATGCGGGAATAGTCACGCTGGGACATGCCGCTTTTTTTGGTCTGGGCGCCTATACCGCGGGAATACTGTCGGTACGCGCCGGCATCAACGATCCACTTCTCCAATTGGTGATCGCCGGTTTGGTTTCGGGCTTGCTTGGGGTTTTGACCGGCGCAATCATATTGCGTACCCGTGGCCTGGCCTTAATGATGTTGACTCTGGCGATAGGCTCTATCTGCCTTGAAATCGCCAATAAAGCCAGCACCATCACTGGCGGCGCGGATGGTTTGGCTGGGGTCACTATCGCGCCGTTACTGGGTCAATTCAGGTTCGATATGTTTGGCAAAACGGCATATTGGTATTGCCTCGCCACACTATTCGTTTGCTGGTGGGCGGTACGCCGCTTAATCTACTCGCCCTTTGGCGCCTCGCTGGCCGGCATCAGGGAAAACAATCTCAGAATGCACGCTATCGGCGCGCCGGTGTACCTGCGCATGGTCACGGTCTATTCAATATCCGCCGCTTTTGCTGGTTTGGCTGGCGCGCTGCTCACGCAAACCAACCAGTTCGTCGGGTTGAATGTACTGAGTTTCGAACTCTCGGGCGAAATGTTGGTGATGTTGATCCTAGGCGGCGTGGGCAGGCTATACGGCGCGTTTGTTGGCCCGGGCGTGTACATGATTGCCCAGGACCAACTGGCCAAGCAATTTCCCGAATATTGGTATTTGGGGATAGGCCTGCTACTGGTCATCGTCGTGCTATTTGCCAAAGGCGGATTACTCGGCCTGGTGGATCGTGTGTTGTTGTTTTTCAAGACACCCAGCAAAGGTAACGACAAATGAGCGCGGCTCTCGAAACCCGCGCCATTCGCAAGCAATTCGGCGCATTGACGGTTGCCGACGGCATCGATTTTCGTCTCGAGCGCGGCGCCCGCCATGCATTAATCGGCCCCAACGGCGCGGGCAAGACCACCTTCATCAATTTGCTCACCGGTGGACTGACTCCCAACTCTGGGGAAATTTTTCTCAACGGAGAAAATATTACTCACACCTCGCAACGCGCCCGCATTCAGCGCGGTTTGGGTAGAACCTTTCAAATTAATACCCTGTTTCGAGGACTGACCGCCCTGGATAACGTGGCCTTGGCGGTGGCGGAACGTCGCGGCGAAGCATGGAATCCGATAACTCGCGCCAGCCGCAAACGCGAAGTGGTGGATGAAAGCCGTGCGCAACTGGCCGCCCTTGGCCTCGCCGAAGATGAAAACGTGCGTGTATCCGACCTCCCCTATGGCAAACAACGCTTGGTGGAGATCGCCATCGCGCTGGGCATGAAGCCCTCGGTATTGCTTTTAGATGAGCCCGCGGCGGGGGTTCCATCAGCCGAATCGCAACGCATACTCGATGTGTTGGATTCGCTGCCCACGGAACTGGCCATCTTGATCATCGAGCACGATATGGAATTGGTATTTCGCTTCGCGAGGCAAATCACGGTGTTGTCGCGCGGCGCGCTACTCGCCGAAGGTACCCCCGCCGAAATCGCATCCGACCGTCGCGTTCGCGAAGTGTATTTGGGAGAACGCGATGTCTGAAGTGCTTGTCCTCGACCAGGTGCGCGCCGGATATGGCGATACGGTGGTGCTGGAGGACTTCTCCTTGTCACTCGATAATCGCGAAACTTTGGCGATATTAGGACGAAATGGTGTTGGCAAAACCACTCTGCTCGCCACCATCATGGGGCACACCAGTTTGCATTCCGGGCACATCGTTTTCAACGGGCAAAGCATCGAAGACAAACCGATTTACGAGAGAGTCCGTTCGGGCATCGGTTATGTACCGCAAACGCGCGAGATTTTCCCTTCGTTGACCATTGAGGAGAATCTTACCGTTGCAAAACGCGAAGGCCGCTGGAACCTCTCACGCGTATACGATCTTTTTCCGAATCTTGCGCAGCGAAAAAAACATCTGGGCAACCAGATTTCCGGCGGAGAGCAGCAAATGTTGGCGATTGGCCGGGCGTTAATGGGCAATCCCACGCTATTGCTGCTCGATGAACCCATGGAGGGTCTCGCCCCAATCATCGTCGATGGCCTGTTGATCGTGTTGGAGAAGTTAATCAAGAAAGATTCGCTTACCATTGTGCTTGTCGAACAATCGGCGCGGCTGGCGCTACAAGTCACACAACGCGCGATAATTCTGGATCGCGGAAAAATCACCTTCGAAGGCCAAAGCGCCGAGTTGGTGGGTGATTTGAAGAAACTCTCCGAAATGCTAATTGCCAATTAAAGAAAGCAAATGCCATGAGGGATTATTGGTTGAGCAAATTATTTTTCGACATGCAGTCCCCGGCCAATGCCGAGGAATACGCGGCCGACCCGAACAAAGTATTGAGCCGCTATCCACTCAAACCCGAGGTACTTAAATCCTTGCAAGACAACGATGTCGCGGCGCTCGCGCCCAAGGTCAACCCCTACCTTTTGCGCTTTTATTTCTTCGCCATCGGTAAATCGGAATCTTGGTTCTTAGAGCGCATCCGCGCGTTGGCCAACAAGGAGACCGTCAATGGCTAAGTTAGTTGGCGCCTTCGCGTCCAGTCATGGACCGCTGATCGCGAGAAACTGGGAAGGCGTGGGTCCAGAACGACTGGAACTGGCGAAAAAATCTTTCGCCGAATTGGGCAAACGCTTCACCGCATGCAAACCCGATGTCCTGATTGTTGTTTCACCCGATCATTGGGTGAATTTTTTCATCAACAATCTACCCAGTGTTTGCATCGGCATTGGCGAATCTCATGAAGGCTCCCCCGAGCCATGGTTGAAATTGCCATTCGACGAATTCCCCGGCCACCCGCAGTTCGCTAATCACCTTGCGCAAACGGCATTGCAACAGGATTTTGAGCCGTCGCTCTCGCATCGTTTGAAGCTCGATCATGGCTTCATGATTCCTCTATGGAAAATGGGATTGACCAAGCTTCCCGCTATCGTGCCCATCATCGTCAACATTATCGAACCGCCCATGCCCAGCTTCCGGCGCTGCTTTGCCTGGGGCGAATTGATCAAACGCGCCATCGATAGTTATCCGGAAAATATTCGCGTCGCGATCCTGGCCACCGGCGGATTGAGCCATTCCATCGGCGAACCCGACATGGGACGGCTCGACGAAGAATACGATCGAGAATGTCTCGCGCATTTCACATCGAGTGACGTACCGACTTTGCTGCAATTTCTCGATCAGCGCACCGCAGCCGCCGGCAACGGGGCGGAGGAAATTCGCAATTGGCTAGTTGCGCACGCCACCGCCGGCGCGCGTGGCTTCGATGTGATCGGCTACCACGCTTACAAGGAGTGGTATATCGGCAGCGGCTTCGCCTCGTGGAATTTGGCGGGGTGAAATTTGGTTCTTGCGTCTTTTGTCGCCGTATCGCTTTTCGTAGCATTTCGTTTTTCGCCGCATTTTGTCGCTGTATCGATTTACTTTCGGCGCACTCACGACTATAATTCCGCGCTCGGTTGGGGGTATAGCTCAGCTGGGAGAGCGCTTGCATGGCATGCAAGAGGTCAGCGGTTCGATCCCGCTTACCTCCACCAAAATTCCGTTTCATCGCATTGTCCCCTTCGTCTAGAGGCCTAGGACATCGCCCTTTCACGGCGGTAACACGAGTTCGAATCTCGTAGGGGACGCCAATCGTTCATGGGGTGTTAGCTCAGTTGGTAGAGCAGCGGACTCTTAATCCGTTGGTCGAAGGTTCGAATCCTTCACGCCCCACCAAAGCTTGGTGCATGCGAGCTTTAATTCCCAGTGATCGTCGATTTTCTGAAATCGAGTCGAGAAATTCGGTGCTTGAGATTGACCCGCTATTGGCGTCTATGGGAAAATTAACGCGCTCGGGTGGTTAGCTCAGCGGTAGAGCACTGCCTTCACACGGCAGGGGTCACAGGTTCAAACCCTGTACCACCCACCAATCATTCGCGGTCTGGTGTTCAATTCTCAGACCAAATCTCGCCCCACTTCTTAGTAGCAATTCATTTTGGAGTATTCCATGGCCACCATGACAGCTGCCGTGATACGTGAATTTGGCGATGCTTCGAAACTTACGATCGAATCCGTGCGACGACCGGTTCCACGCGAGGCAGAGGTACTCGTCAAGGTGCATGCGGCAAGTATCAATCCTATCGATTTCAAGACACGCGCAGGCACTGGCGTGAACCGGGGATGGAAAGACCTCCAATTCCCGTTGATTTTGGGCTGGGATATTTCCGGTGTCGTTGCCGAATCCAATTCGCCGCGATTTAAACAAGGTGACGCGGTATTCGCGTTATCGCGCTTCCCCACGGTTGCCGGCGCTTATGCCCAGTACGCCTGCGTTCCCGAGCGTGAGTTGGCGCTAAAACCCGCCTCACTCGATTTCGCGCATGCCGCCGCCGTGCCTTTGGCCGCGCTGACAGCCTGGCAGGCGCTGTTTGACAACGCGGGCCTATGTGCGGGCCAAACAGTGTTGGTGCACGCCGCAGCGGGCGGCGTGGGCCATCTTGCGGTCCAATTAGCCAAGAACGCTGGGGCCAAGGTAATTGGCACCGCCTCAACGCGAAACAAGGATTACGTACTGTCTCTGGGTGTTGATCAGTTTATTGATTACACCCAAGCGAAGTTCGAAGAAGTCTCGGGAATGGTGGACGTCGTGTTTCATACCATTGGCGCAGATATGCGGCCACGCAGCTGGTCAATCGTCAAGAAAGGTGGCTGGTTGGTGGCGATTACCGGGCCTGTTGCCGAAAACGAAGGCGCGCAATACGGGGCCAATGGAAAATTTATATCGGTCCGGCCAAACGGCGAACAACTAACCAAAATCGGGAAACTGATTGATTCCGGCACAGTGAAGATAGCCGTGGAAAAGACTTATTCGCTGGAAGAAATTGCCAAGGCCCACCAGCACGTCGAATTAGGCCGTACACGGGGTAAAGTCGTCATAGCCATTCCGGATTGAGGCGACCGACCTTTACCGCAGAAAGCGCGTTTCTTCGACTTATCGTCCGACCAAAGACCTCGACTACTTCTTAGCGTCGTCTTTCTTTGCGCTTGGCAGGATCTGCGTGCGATCCCTGGCCAAGGCCTCGACATTCGAGTTGGGTACCAGGAATGTCCAGGGTTCAAGCTTGCGCTCGCGCTCCAAGCCCAACATGTGGGCCTTGCGATTCTCTTCGAATGTTTTCTCCAATTTTTCTTTTTCTTCCGCGGTTTCGTCTTTTCCCGGGACACGAACCTTAGGCGGTTCACCATTGATGGCAACCTTAATGTAGCGATTCTCACCCTCAAGGTCACCCAGGCGAATGGTGTATCCCAGGCCATCAAAGGATTGAATTTTCAGCGTCGCGCCTTTGTCGAAATTTCCTTTGGTCTTGTCGGTCACCACGTCGCCCAAGGCAATGTAGAGCACCACACTCACCAAATCCTGAACCTTATTGTTATCCAGTTTCTCCCCTGAATCGGCAAAGCGCCAATCCTTGGTCTCGCTTTCACGCACCACGGACCAACCTGGCTTACCGCCGCCAGAGGTCCATTGCATCGCCTTCGCACCTGAGACGCGAATCAGGTCGCGGGATAACCAAAGCCCTGGTTTGGCCTCGGCGTTGGGCAAGGGGTCCAATATCACTGCCATGTTCGACGCATCACTGCCCGAAATCACGTAGCGGCCGGTGGGCTGCGGAGAGCCTTTGCTCGGCGCCGTGGTTTGCGCCTGCATAACCACGCGTTTGCCCAACAGAAGTCTACCCAGAGATTTACCCGCCGCGCCTTCCAATTCGATCAATACGCCCGCATCCTTGGTTTGAGGGCCCTTCGGCTCGACTAACTGCAAACGGGCACGTTGGCTTTCGGCCAGGGGCTCCAACTGTGTCACCTTGAGTTCGGCAAGTTTCGCCAGAAACTCGGCGATCCTATCAATATGCGCAGGGTAGCCATCGCGCTCCACCACCTGCCATTTGCCATCGACCTTCACCGCAGTCACCGCGTCGGTGGATTCGACTACGCGCATCTTGACGACCTCAGAGACGATTAAGCCGGGGATAAGTTTTTCCCCTACCTTGGCGTTGGAGGAGCGCCAGTCGCTGCGTTGCAACCACATCACACCGGCACCGGCGACGATCAATGCCACCAGCACGCCGACCAGAACAATAAACTGGTTCCGGTTCATATCGTTACCACCTTCCTTCTACGCTGCATGCCAAGCCCGATGCCAAATAACGCCACCAGCAACGGCAACAGGCCGATATTGACTACCTTGGTCCAGAACTGCAGTGCTTCGCTGTCGGCACGCAAATCGCGGCGCACCAGTTTCAATTCGCGGCGCGTTTCCGCCGCGTTCTTGCGAAACGCCTCCACTTCTTTCTGTTGCTCGGCGGTCAAAATTGTTCCCGCTCCCGGCATCGAGGATTTCTGCAGTGATTGCAGCCGCTCCTGTGTTTTCTGCAGACTATCTTCCAACTCTTTTAATTTGCCCACATAAGCCTGCGCGGCTTGCGCTTCCATTTCGCGAATCACGGTGAACGGCCTGGCGGCAATGGCCCGCGTGCGCAATTCAATCAATGCCGGGTCGCCGGCGAATTGCTCAATCAAGGCTTGCGCAAAGGAAAGATTGCTATTGGCAGGTACAACGATGCGCTGGCCGAAAATTTCCTGAATATTCACCGCAGCGCCATCGTTAATGAAATCGCTGTCCGCGATCAACACCACCGAATTTTCATCCTTGCCTTCGGCCACGTGCGCGGGGATCGGTTTGACCGGTTCCGCCTTGGCATCTGCCTTGCCCGCAGCTTTCGCGGGCGGTTTGGCAGCGGGCTTGTCCTTAGCCACCGGGACGCCATCAGGAAATGCCGATTTGAACTTACCGCTCAAGCGGATGGCAATCGGATACTCAGTTCCCGATGGCTTGAAGCCACGCACCGAGGCCTCCCCTTGCGTCACCGCGTTGGAGGAGTCAGTAAGCTGGGAAAAGGTTGAACTACGGATCAACACCGTTTGTTTTAATCCCGCAGCAGGTGTCCCGGTAAATGCGCCGACAATGGGAAACATAGTGAATCCCAATTTGCTGGTGGATACATCGTCTTTATTGAAGGCCTCGCTATTAAAGGAGAGCACCGTGGACATCTGACGCGCGCCGGCACCAGAGAGGAACTTCATATCCTGAACCACCTTGGTGGTATCCATGGTCAGTCCCCAGGCCTTCAGCATGTGATCGAAAGTGGAGGTCGTTCCACCCTGCTGTGCACCCGGCGGGACATCGAAATACGCATAGGGGTCAAGCATGGCGATCATCTTGCCGCCGCGAACGACGTATTGATCCAAAGCATATTCGGTTTCATCGCTCATGCCGCGTGGATTGACCACTAGCAACACTTTGATCGAATCGTCGATCGAGGTGGCGTCAGCGGCGACACGGCGTACCGTAAAATCACGTTCCAATTCAGATACCAACACCTGCTTATCCGCTGGTGGCACGCCCATTTGCGGAATACCGCGGCTGCCAAATAGTGGCATCGGCGACATCACGCCAATCACCGGTTTGTCGGTGCGCGTGGCGCGGGCAATGGCACGTGCCAAGTCATACTCAAGCAATTGCTCGCGATCCATCGACAACGCCGGCAGAGCCAGTTTCTGATCGGCGTAACTTATCGACAAGCCAAGGTAGAACTTATCGCCGCTTTGCATCACCTGTGCTTCCACGCCCTCCAGCGTCGCGGAATCCTCGGCATCCGAATCCGGTTGCGGATCGAGTTTCTCGATCACCACCTTGCCACCGGAAGCCGATTTGAACGCGCCCAACAGATCTTCAACGCGTCTGGCGAAGCCTTTAATTGGCAGCGGAACGTTCTGTTCACTTTGGGTGTAGTAAAAGCGGATCTTCACCGGCGCATCGAGCTTCTCGATAATCGAGCGTGTGCCTTGCGACACGGTATACAAACCGCCCTCGGTGAAGTCAACGCGTTGCTTGAACGCCGCCAATACAAAATTGGCCAGCACCAAAATGATCAGTAGCGCCACCACGCCAACGGTGGAGTAAATCAAGGTTTCATATCGTTTCATATTTGCTCCCCGGCTCTAACCGGCCCGGTGGCTGCGCAGCACCACCCCGGTCGTAAATAACGAAAATGCCATCACCGAGAAAAAGAACAACAAATCGCGGGTATCCAGCACGCCTTTTTGGAACCCTTCGAAATGCGTGAGTACCGAAAAACTCGCGATGGTATCCACCAGCCAGATGTCAGCGAAACGGGAAAGCATAGTGGTCACCGGTGCGAAGCCCACCAGAATCAATAAGAGGCACAGCATTAAAGAAAGAATAAAGGCGATGACCTGATTGCGTGTCAGGGCGGAAGTGAGGCAGGCAATAGAGAGGAATGTTCCCGCCAAAAGCCAACTGCCCACGTAACCCGCGATGATGACGCCGTTATCCGGGTCGCCCAGCCAATTCACCGTAATGACTACCGGAAACGTCAATGCCAGTGCGATGGCTAGAAACGCCCAAGAGGCAAGAAATTTCGCGATGATTGCCTGCCAGGTGGTGACTGGCATGGTCAAGAGCAACTCGATGGTGCCCAGGCGCCGCTCCTCGGACCACAGCCTCATTCCCACGGCCGGTACCAGGAACAAAAATAGCCATGGCATCCAGGTAAAAAACGAATTCAGCGATGCTTCGCCCAGCTCGAAAAATCCACCCAAACTAAAGGTGAAAAATCCAGCCAATAACAAAAACACCACCAGGAACACATACGCCACCGGCGACTCGAAATACGCCGACAGCTCGCGTTTGGCAATGGTGTTGATCACGGGCCAGGTTCCCATCATGCGGCTCCTTTGGCAGCGTGCGTGTCAGGCATGGTGATGGCGCGAAATACTTCCTCCAAGCGGCCCTCCTCGGTTTTCAGTTGTTCAATTTTCCAATTCTCCCGAATCGCCAGTTCAGCGATGCGGCCTGCCAAGGCATCGCGCTCGGCGCCCGCGTCGGCGGTCGGAAAGGCTTCGATGGAAACTCGGCCCTCCTGCGCACTCATAACCTCGCATCGCCCCAAAGCAGTGATGGTGGAAAATTTTTCTTTCACCGCCTCCGCATTGGCGCCGTGCAGCGTAACCAGCACCGCGCCAGCACGTGCCGAACGAGCTTTCAGTTCCTCAGGCGTGCCGTTGGCGACTACTCTACCCCGATCAATAATAATGGCACGTGAACACACTGCCTCGACTTCTTCGAGGATGTGCGTCGAAAATATGATTGCCTTGGTCTCGCCCATTTTCTTGATCAGTGAGCGCACCTCGTGCTTTTGATTGGGGTCTAACCCATCGGTGGGTTCATCCAATACCAGCACTTCCGGATCGTGAATAATGGATTGCGCGAGGCAAGTACGGTGCTTGAAGCCCTTGGACAAGGTGTCGATGGTCTGCCCTAAAACCGTGTCCAGATGACAGGTCTCGACCACCCTGCGGATCGCGGCGCGCTGTGCATCACCGCGCAAACCCCGCATTTCCGCCGCGAATCTTAAAAAAGACAAGACGGTCATTTCCTGATACGACGGCGCTGCCTCAGGTAAATAACCCATGGTCTTTTTGGCCTCGATGGGCCGCTCCGACACATCGAACCCGCACACCGAAACCTTGCCGGCTGTAGGTGGATAAAAGCCCGTAATCATGCGCATGGTGGTGGATTTTCCCGCCCCGTTGGGACCGAGAAAACCTAGAACCTCCCCCTTACGCACTTCAAAGCTCACGTCGTCCACCGCGCGTTTGTCGCCAAACGACTTGGACAGGTTTTCAACCTTGATCATGAACCTACCCCTGTTATTTCGATCGTCAATATTTAGGCGCCCGGCTTGATTTTCAAGCGGTAAATTAAACTTGTGGGATCTAAGACCGCGGCGTGAGCGGGTTGGTTCCCGCCAGGCGCGAAGCATACCGAATTATTGGCCGGTCGGCGGCGAATTTCACCAACCTATTTATTGCACTGCATCGCCAAATTCAAAGGAGACAAATCCTATCGGCCTTGGTCAAAGAAGCCGGACTCCCGTAAAATCGCGCGTTTTCGCCATGGCGGACACGGCTATGGCGGGTTTAGACAACTCATGCAACGGGAATTTTCATGACCCACGTCGTCACAGAATCATGTATCAAATGTAAATTCACCGATTGCGTGGATGTTTGCCCCGTGGACTGCTCAAAGAAGGTCCCAACATGCTGATCATCGACCCGGATGAATGCATCGATTGCGCGGTTTGCATCCCCGAATGCCCGGTTGACGCGATTTATGCCGAGGAAGATCTGCCCGAGGATCAAAAGCACTTTATTGCGCTAAATGCTGAATTATCCAAGACATGGCAGGTGATTACCGACGCCAAACCCCACCCTGCCGACGCCGATGACTGGAAAGACGTCAAGGACAAGCTGAAGCACCTTGAACGCTAGGCTTGGCGGCACCAGGGTCGAAACTTTTAACGCGGCCGCGCGCCGCACCTCGCAATGTTGAAACTTTCCTTCGGATTGGGATTCGCCGATCTTTATGATCGCGACGGCCTCGCGCGTGTCGATGGTGTTTTTCTCGCGTTTCTAGAACACGCCGATGCCGCCCTCAAAGCGCGCCTGCTTGATGCCCGCGGCAAGCCCGAATCTCTCGATAACAAAGCCGAATCCGCCCTCATCCTCGAGATTGCCCCGCACCTGGAGCGTTTTGTCTCACAGCTATTTGGCATTGCTGATGAGGTACTGGCGCTTTCGTGGCGGCACGATGAGTTGGAGGTGCTCTACGAGGTCAAACGCCAATTCGTTCAACGTAAAGCGGCAACCCGAATCAAGGCACCCGAAGCGCAACAAATCGACGGCGTGACGCTGGAAGCGGAACTTTCGGCCCTAATGGGCGGTAAATTCGACGAACTACGCTTCGCCCAACACGTGACACGCTGGAGTCAAAACGAAACCGACAACGCCGCAGCGTTGGACAAAGCCCTGCGTTATGCCGCCTGGGCCTTGCATACTTCAGAGGGCCGCGAGAGAAATCTCTCCGGCGTGCTGTTCAAACAAGCCGGCAAAATCGACCCCTTCAATCTATTAGTGCACGCCCGCCAGACGGATAACGACGGCGTGACCTCATACACCATCGCCCCCGATCATCTGCGGCGTCGCGAAGCGTTTCACTTGACCGACCAAGGCACCGATCTGGTGGGCGCGCTTGACCAGGCCAACTACTGCATTTGGTGCCACCACCAGGGCAAGGACTCCTGCTCGCGTGGTCTGAAAGAAAAGGCCCCGGCCGGCACTACCCATCCGGTGGTATTCAAGAAAAGCCCCTTTGGCGTGACGCTTGCCGGTTGCCCGCTGGAAGAAAAAATTTCCGAATTTCACATTGCCAAAACGCAAGGGTTGGCAATATCGGCATTGGCAATCATCACCATCGATAACCCGATGGCGGCAGCCACCGGGCATCGCATCTGCAATGATTGCATGAAAGCCTGTATCTACCAAAAGCAGGAGCCGGTGAACATTCCACAGGTCGAGACGCGCACGCTGAAAGACGTGTTGGAATTGCCCTGGGGTTTCGAGATTTATTCGTTGCTCACGCGGTGGAATCCGCTGAACTTCAAACATCCCCTGCCCCGTCAGCGATCCGGATATCGGGTGCTGGTGTCGGGGATGGGCCCCGCCGGATTCAGCTTGGCTCATCTATTGATGAACGATGGCCATACTGTGGTGGGTATCGATGGTTTGAAAATCGAACCCGTGCCCGATGCAATATCCGGCGTGCGTGCCGATGGCAGCCGCGTACCGTTTCAACCGATCAAGGACATTTCGAGCCTTAACGAATCACTCAACGAGCGCGTTATGGCTGGCTTTGGCGGCGTCGCCGAATACGGCATTACGGTTCGCTGGGACAAAAATTTTCTCAAAGTAATTCGTTTGTTGCTTGAGCGTCGCGCCGAATTTTCGATGATTGGCGGCATACGTTTCGGTGGAACCGTCAGCTTGGACGACGCCTGGGGAATGGGATTCGATCACGTCGCGCTCGCCATGGGCGCTGGGAAACCCACCACGCTGGAAATTCCCAATGGCTTAGCGCGCGGCGTACGCACAGCCTCCGATTTTCTGATGGCCCTGCAGCTCACCGGTGCCGCCAAATTCGATTCCATCGCCAATATGCAAATGCGTCTGCCGGCGGTGGTGATTGGTGGTGGCTTGACCGCCATCGATACCGCCACCGAGTCCTTGGCTTATTACGTGGTGCAGGTGGAGAAGTTTCTC
>JBJXEY010000522.1:0-12741 GCA_046153355.1 Burkholderiales bacterium | reverse complement strand
TGCCGAGATCTGGTTAAGAGTTTGTCTGTGGTGTTCGCGTAGCAGGTGGATCAATCCCCTGGCACCAATACCAGCGCTGCGCTAGAGCCCCAGTTCCTGCCGTAGTTAATCCAACCGATGCCGGTGTTGAGGGTATTTTCAATATTCTTGACTTGGCGCTTGCCGCCCTCGCCCATCAACTGGCGTACCGATTCGATCAGATTGTGCGACGAGCATGCAGCCTGCCCCGCCGAGATTTGACCACCGCCCGTATTGAGCGGCAGGTTTCCGGAGAAAGACAAATCGTTGTCGCGAACAAAATCGCAGCCCTGCCCCTGTTTGCAGAATCCAAAGTTTTCGTACTGCAACAGGATGGCGATAATGAAATCGTCGTAGGGCTGAAAGGAAGCCACATCCTTGATGCCGATGCCGGCTTGCTTCAGCGCTTTTTCGCCTGCGGCTTTGTGGCCGGAGAGCGAAGGATCGACCAGATTCATCGCGCCACCATAGTTGGTGCGTTCGCCATAACCAATGGGTATCACGGTTTTGGTTAAGCCCTTTTTCTTCGCCATCGCCTTGCTCATCATGATGAGACCGGCGGCGCCGTCAGCCGGCATCACGCAATCGAGCAAACGAATCGGGTCGGCGATCATGCGCGAATTCATGTAATCGTCAATGGTGATGGGTTTACGCAGTTTTTCGCAGGCGTTTTCGTTCATCACCGCGTGATTGCGTTGCGTCACGGCAAGCTTGCCGAGCATTTCGTAATCCAGGCCAAACTGCGACTCGTAGCGCTTGGAGAGCAAGCCAAACGCGCCCGGTGGCCCCATCAAACCATAGGGCTCGATCCACTCGCGCCGGTAGCTGCGCTCGGTGGTGTTGTTCTCACGCCGGCCAGTATCGGCGAAGAGTAGAAAAGCAATGTTGCACAGCCCGGCATCGATGGCCATCGCCGCACGCGCCACGCAACCCGCCGCCGAGCAGCCGCCGATATGCACCTGTTCGCAGAAATCCACCTCGAGCCCGAGTTGATCGGCGGTGGTCTGCGCCCAGAAAACGTTGCCGGCGCCGGTACCGGTGAGACCTGCCATCACCAAGCCATCGATCTCGGCTTTGTCGATGCCGGTCTTAACCAGCAGCGATTCGAGAATTTCGGCATCGAGCACCCACACATCGCGGTCGCTTTTATCCATCACCTTGGTCTCGGCGTAGGCCACAATGGCCGAATCGCGCAAGCTCATATCGTTTCTCCCGGTTTGATTAAAATTAATGACAATTATTTAGCAAAACTATTATCTAACGTACATCAGAAAACATTTAAAATCTAAGTTTGGGATGCAGGCACCTTCCACCCCATGGCCTCGTTGTATTCCCGCTTGATCTCCTCGGGCTGGCCTACGAGCCACACGAATTCGCGCATGCCGGTTTGCCCTAAGGTTGAGTTGGGATTGCGTGCTTCGACACGATCGAATTCCTCGCGCGTCAACCCTTCGACCAAGGGCTTACGGCCAGGAATCGGCAGCGTCAAGCATTGGTTGGTTTTTTCATCGCGCACCACCGCCTTGGGATCGCCACCCGTTTTGATGACATCAATGTCGGAGAGGAAACGCTTTCGCATCATCACAATGCCCTTGTCCGAAAGCCCCAAGTGTTCCTTGGAGCGATCAGCAATCGCGCCCTGCCCCACCCAGGCGACGTAATCCTGGTTCATGGTGTGCGAGGTAATCCAGCGCCCGGTGTTTTCATCACGAACTGGGCTGGTCCAATACGGAACGCGCTTTTGCACGTAGGGCTCGCAATCGTGCGGCACGCGATTGAAAAACCAGCCCACCGATAGCGTGGTGTGGTCATCCACCGGAACACGCCACTCGAAATGACTACCGGTAAATAAGGCGTGCGGCCATAGGCACACGCGGCCAATGGTCCACAGCGGATGTTTTTCATCGGTATCTTCGCGAATGCGTTTGTAGACCATGCCCCAATCGAATTCATCGAAATCGACTTTCACATGCTTGGGGCCATACGGTGCACCCGGACCTTTTTTCTGGCGGATGCTCCAGTTCTCATGCATCCACTCGAAATGCACTGGGTCGATGGAGTTTTCCTGACACTGAAACCAGTTGCAGGGAATCTCGGAGAACACGATTTGTACGAAACCATTCTTCCAGGTGAAGGGTTCCCAATTGGGCACCAACGGAGTCGGCTCCGGGCCCATGTAGGCCCACACCAAACCGGCCTTCGCCGCGGCACGATAGGCCGTCACCTTGGCGTTCACCTTGCCGCGAGTCTCTGGGCGCGTGGTTTCCTCGAAGGGACGCTCGATGGCATCGCCCTTCTGATCGTAGAGCCAGCCGTGATAATTGCAGCGCAGGCCCACCTCCTCGACAAAGCCATAGGAAAGATCGGCACGGCGATGCGCGCATTGTCGATCCAACAGGCCATAGTTACCGCTGAAATCCTTATAGAGGACCAGGTCCTCGCCCAGGAGGCGCACCGGCATCACCGGTTTGTCCTCCAACTGCGCCACCGCGGCAATCGGATGCCAATAGCGGCGCATTAATTCGCCCATGGGCGTGCCCGAACCGGTTTGAGACAAAAGAAGATTGGTATCTAGATCCATGATGAATGAGAGGAATCAACAATTAGAAGGGGTTTGCGCGCCGGGTTGTGCGAATCAGTTGCCCCTTGCGAGAGCCAACTCCGCCTTGCGCGACGCGAGGGCCGTAGTATAGCGGCGCAAGCGCAAAGCTTGCCGACCTCGGTAGCCTCCGAGATCAATAAGTCAGTGTGGCCCAGTCCTCATCCAATACGCGCGCAACGAACGCGGCGGCGCCGCCTATCTCGATGATTTCGTCAATGAATTCGGCGCGCCGAATTTGCTGTTCCTCCATGGCCTCGCTGCAGGCGAAGAACTTCGCGCCGTGCTCCGCAGCGTGGCGCATAAAGGAATAAACCGTTTCACGCTCGCGCGGCCCCGAGGGCAAGGCTGCAGCTACGCCTTGGCGCAAAAGCAATATGGATTTTCCGGTGAAATAAATTTCTACGTTAACGTCCATTGCCGCAGCAGCGGCAGCGTGAAAAAACGGCGCACTGCATCGATGCGGCTCATCCGGATTCGCCGCCCATAACAGGATAGCAAGATTTTTTTTCATCAGGATTCCATGCCGGTGAAATTATCCAGGTCCATCGCATCTTCGAATGCGGCGCGAATCGCATCGCCCGTGACCAGGCCCTGGCGATCCCACGCGCCGACTTCCAGGCGCAATAACCAACCGGCGCCATAAGGGTCGTTGGATATCAACGACGGATCAGCGACCGCCGCTTCATTGTGGCCAAGTATCCGGCCCTTGACGGGAGTGCGCACTGAGACCATGACCTTGGAGATTTCCAGCAACCCCACCGCGCGGCCGGCATCAATTTCAGCGCCCAATGCCTTGGGAAGGAAAGCGACGAACTCCACCGCCAGCGCCACGCCGAACGAGGTTGCGCCCAGCAGCACCACGCCAGACGCCTCCTCCTTGAGCCACACATTGAAGTCGGGATGGTAATGGCGATCTTCGGGAAAATCGCAGCCGCGAATCAACATTGACGAAGCCCTCGAGAATTGCAGTGCCAATCGAGAGAGATGATGTCGCTTGGACTCGCCATTTCGGATTGCAACACCTTGGCGGCTTTAGTTTTGTCCGGCGGCGAATAATAAATTGGGGCTGGCGCGCTCATAACCCGAATCATCCATCAGCACATCCAGGGCGAGCGTCGCCAGATCATCGGCCACCGGATCGGCCAGCGGATCTTGTTCGCGATTGAGAATTTTCACGTAGCCGTGGCACTCGTCACAGGCTTCGGCTTTGATGGCGCCCGCCTTGCTTGCAACGTTTTCGCCTTCGATATGATAGTAAGAAAGATTGTCTCGCGCCTCGCATTGGGTGCACTGGCCACGCAACAAATGCCAATTGGTGCCGCACAACGTGCAGCATAAATAACGCGCGCCCGGCACTGGAATGTCGATGCGCAATACACTCGAAACCGGCGGCGAGCCGCAGGCCGGGCAGATCCCGGGAATATCCAATTTTCTAAACGTTTGCACGCCGCAGGCATAAACGCGCTTCACCCAATGCACCTGCAAGGCGGCGCCAAGAAAAGGCACCATCGCCGCATTAAGCGCCGGGTAATCGAAGGCCAATAACCTATCGGCCAAGGTTTCAAGTTGCGCTGCCGACGAATTTTTCAATTCGCTCAGGCACGCCTGTGCCGGTGGCGGCGCATGCTTCAAAAGCGCCTCGATAATGATGGCGAGCGCCTCGCGCCATGCGCCATCGCGCGCGGCATCCTTGGGTACGGGTGGCAAACCATGCCGGTGGCACAGTTCCAGTTTCGCGGCGTCGATTGCGGCCGGCTCAGGATGCGCATCCAACGCCGCCTGCTGCGCGTGCGAAAGACGCTCCATCAGCGAAAGGTAAGGCGCGTCGGCATGGCCCGAGGCAGCCAGCGATGCAAAACGGCTGGCTCGGTCGGTGAAGTAACTTTTGGCGTTGGGCAACAGCAGCGCCGGCGGTTCGCCCGTGCCACTCGCGATCTCGCCTTGCGGGATGATGCGAATGGGGGTTTTCAAATCAGCGATACCGCCTCCTGCCTGTAATCAAGATGATTTTGCTCGCTAGCTATTTGCCCGTGACTTCGCGATACCAAGCGCGATGATGGGTTTTTGCCCAGTTCTCGCTCACGTTGCCGCGGATCATGGCATTCAAACTGCCTTTCACCCAGATCGCCGCGTAGATATGCACGATTATTCCTAGGATCAGAATAAATGCCGACAACGCATGCACCACTACCGCGATCTGTATCGACCAGATGGGGAATTGCTCCGCCAAATACGGCCGCCACATCACCAAACCGCTTAACAATAGCAACGCCAGGCAAATCACGATAGTCCAGAACAAATACTTCTGCCCAGCGTTGTACTTGCCCACTTCGGGCAAGCCCTCGTCGCGGTTCATGATCACGTCACGCAAACGCGCAATCCACTTGCGGTCGTTCTCGTTGATGCGATTGTGGGCCCAGAAACGCATCATGATGGCGAGGAAGAAAAACACCATCAATAGGCCCACGAAGGGATGCAGGATGCGGTTCCACGGCCCACCGCCCAGAATGGAGGCGAGAAAATAAAACGAAGGATGAAACAACGCCAGGCCCGAACACGCGGCCAGAACGAAACAAAGCGCTACCAGCCAGTGATTGCCGCGCTCGTGCGAGGTGTAGCGTTGGATATCGCTCATGCTGTCTCCTTCTCGCTGGTGGATTGTTTATCACCCTTGGCGTTTTTGTCATCTTCTGTTTCCTTCGGCCCTACCGTCACGTAGTGCAGAAAGCCGCCCAGCACCGAAAGACCAAGAATCGCCGAAGCAATCGGCTTGGTTATGCCTTTCCAAATGGAGACCATCGGGCTCACCCGTGGATCTTTCGGCAGGCCTTCCAACTCAGGTTTATCCGCATGTTTCAACACATACATCACATGCGTGCCACCCACGCCTTGTGGGTTGTAGAGGCCGGCATCTTTAAAGCCGCGTTCCTTCAACTCACCCACGCGTTTCTCGGCATAACCAACCATATCCTCCTTGGTGCCAAAACCAATAGCACCGGTCGGGCAGGCCTTGGCGCATGCGGGCGCCTGACCCACCGCAACACGATCCGAACACAGCGTGCACTTGTAAGCTTTATTGTCTTTCTTCGAGATGCGCGGAATGTCAAACGGGCAGCCCGCCACGCAATAACCGCAGCCGATGCAATTCTCCGAGACGAAATCGACGATACCGTTTGAATACTTAACGATCGCGCCCGGCGCGGGGCAAGCCTTCAAACACCCCGGATCTTCGCAGTGCATGCAGCCGTCCTTGCGAATCAACCATTCCAGGCCTTTGTCAGGGCTCTCTACCTCGAAGAAACGCATCAAGGTCCAGGAGGTAGGCGTGAGGTCGTTGGGGTTGTCGTACACCCCGACGTTCTCACCGATCTCATCGCGCAGATCGTTCCAGTTCATACACGCGACCTGACAGGCTTTGCAGCCTATACATTTCGATTCATCGATGAGTTTGGCGATTTCCGCCGTGTGGCGCACTCCCGGCGAAGGAGTGGTGGTTGCCGAACGCGCCGTGATGTCCAGTGCTGACATGTCCCCTCCTAAGCTTTTTCGATGTTAACGATAAACGCCTTGTACTCCGGCGTCTGCGAATTGGCATCACCGACATAAGGCGTCAACGCATTGGCAAGGTAGCCGTTTTGCGTTACCCCCTTGAAGCCCCAATGAATGGGAATGCCCACGGTATGCACTTTTTTACCATTGACCTCCAGCGCGCGAATGCGTTTGGTCACCACGCAGGCCGCCTTGACTTCGCCGCGGTTGGATTTCACACGCACCATCTGGCCATTTTTAATGCCTTTTTCTTTCGCCAATTCTTCGCCGATTTCGACGAACGGCGCGGGCTGCGTAATGGCATTCGAACGCGCGTGTTTGGTCCAGAAATGGTGGTGCTCGGTGAGGCGGTAAGTGGTCGCCGCGTAGGGAAATTCAGAGGCTTTGCCAAACGCCTCCAGATCGCCTTTGTAAACCCTGGCCGCCGGGTTGCTAATCGCCTTAAGATTGGTCGGACACATCAGATTGACCCCTACCGGATTCTCGAAGGGCTCGTAATGTTCCGGGAACGGACCTTCGGCCATGCCGATGGCGTGTAATCGCGCCACACCTTCGGGATTCATGATGAAGGCGCCGACTTTTTCCTTGGGGTCGGCATCGACGCGCATGTCGGGTACATCGGCGCCGGTCCAGCGGGTGCCATCCCAACGAACGTAAGTGCGCGAGCTGTCCCAGGGTTTGCCATCGGCATCCGCCGAGGCGCGGTTATATAAAATGCGCCGGTTGGCCGGCCATGAAAATCCCCAACCCGGATACACACCCAGCCCCGAAGGGTCGGAGGTATCGCGGCGCGCGGTGGCATTGCCCGCAGGACCCCATGCACCGGCGTAAATCCAATTGCCGCAACTGGTGGAACCATCGGCTTGCAGCAGGGCAAAGCCCGGCATTTGCGAGCCTGCGGGCACCAGCACCTTCTTTGGGTCTTTCGGGTCGGTGACATCGGCCAACGCCCGACCATTGATCTCGCGCAACAACTCCTCCGGTGTCGGCATATCAGCTTTGAGATACGGCCAGGAGAGGTTGAGAATCGGCTCGGGCAGTGTGCCGCCGTCCTTGCGATATAGATCGCGAATTTTGACGAACAATTTCGCGATGATTTCCGAATCCACTTTGGCTTCGCCAGGGGGCTCCACCGCGCGATCCTTCCACGCAATCACGCGGCTGGAATTGGTGAAGGTGCCCGCCTCTTCGGCGAAACAACTGGTGGGCAGGCGAAACACCTCGGTTTGAATTTTGGCGGCATCCACATCGTTCAAGGGGCCGTAGTTTTTCCAGAATTCGGAGGTCTCGGTGGTCAAGGGGTCCATCACCACCAGGTACTTGAGCTTGGACAATGCCGCGCTCATTTTTTTCTGGTTGGGCATCGCCGCCAGCGGATTAAATCCCTGGCACAGGAACCCGCTCATGCGCCCCTGATGCATGCGCTCGAAGATCGCCATGACGTCATAGGCTGTATCGCGCTTGGGCAGCCAGTTGTAGGCAAAATCATTTTCCTTGGTGGCCGCGGCGCCATACCAAGCCTTCATCAGGCTGGTATGCCATTTGGGAAAGTTTTGCGTAAAGGTCATCTGGTTCGGGCGCAGCGGCTTGCCGGTTCGCGCGGCAAGATAGGCCTCGCGCGTCACATCGCCATCACCGGGCGCCCCCAGGTAGCCGGGCAGCACCTCCGAATACAGCGCCATGTCGGTGATGCCCTGCACATTGGCGTGGCCGCGCAGCGCGTTCACGCCGCCGCCCGGTCGCCCCATATTGCCCAGCAACAACTGGATCATCGCCATGGTGCGAATATTCTGTGAGCCCACCGAATGCTGCGTCCAGCCCAGGGCATAACAAATGGTCATCACCTTGTTGGCCGCTGAAGTCGAGGCGATTTGCTCACACACTTTCAGGAACGAATCGCGGGGTGTACCGGTTATCTTGCTCACCAGCTCCGGCGTATAGCGCGAATAGTGTTTCTTTAATTGCTGGAACACGCTGCGCGGGTTTTCCATGGTCTCATCCACCGCGACGAAACCATCCTTGCCCATCTCATAACCCCAGGTGGCTTTGTCATAGACGCGTTTCGCCTCGTCGTAGCCGCTGAAATAACCATTCTCGTAACTAAAGCCTTCCTTGGTGAGGAAGGTGGCATCGGTATTGATCTTGATGTAGTCGTGATGCAGCTTGTCGTTGGTAAATAAATAGTTGATCACCCCGCCAAGGAACGCAATGTCGGTGCCCACGCGCAACGGCGCGTAGAGATCGGCCACTGCGGCCGAGCGGGTAAAGCGTGGATCAACAACAACAAGTTTTGCCTTTCTTTGCTGCATCGCCTCGGTCACCCATTTGAAACCGCAAGGGTGAGCTTCGGCGGCATTGCCGCCCATGATCAGAACCAAGTCGGCATTTTTGATGTCGACCCAGTTGTTGGTCATCGCGCCGCGTCCGAATGTGGGGCCCAAACTGGACACCGTGGGCGCGTGTCATATTCGTGCTTGGGTATCGAAGGCCACCATCCCCAGGCCGCGTGCCACCTTGACGCTTAAATAACCTGATTCGTTGGAGGCGGCACTCGATGCCAACATGCCCACCGTATTCCAGCGATTGACGGTAACGCCCTTGTCATTTTTTTCGACGAAGCTTTTATCGCGATCATCCTTCATGTGTTTCGCGATGCGATTCAGAGCGTCGTCCCAGGAGAGGCGCTTCCATTCATTCGACCCTGGCGCGCGCACCTCGGGGTAGCGCAAGCGATTCGGGCTTTGAATCATATCGAGCACCCCTGCACCTTTGGGGCATAACGTGCCGCGATTCACCGGGTTATCCGGATCGCCCTCCACGTGAATGATCGAGGTCTTCACGTTCTTGGATTTATCACCCAACGAGTACATGATCATTCCGCAGCTCACCGAGCAATACGGGCAGGTACTTCGGGTTTCAGTGGTGCGAGCGAGCTTGTAGCCGCGTATTTCATTGGCCGCGGCGGAAGGGGCATACCCCATCATGGCGAGGCTTGAGCCTCCCATGCCACCCGCGCATATTTTGAAGAACTGCCTGCGTGAGACTTTGACGTCCATCGACTTCTCCTCAATAATTTCGTTGCCAAAAACCACCGGATAGCCGGGCAAATCTACGCTCCCAATTGGTGCAAATCAATCATTTACTTATGTTGCAATGCCGCAAATCGCTTTCTAAATTGATATTAATTTACAATCCCTCGCCTGCCGTCATCTGACGCAACCATGAAACGGCCGCCTAAATATCCTTCAATAATGGCATGACCTCGCCCACGAAAAGCTCGAGGGAACGCATGGTTTCATGCTGCGTTAAATCGCCAAACGCAAACTGCCCGACCAGGTAGTTGCTACCGGTATGCACCAATTGCTTTCGCAGGAACTCAGTCACCGTTGCAGGCGAGCCGGCGATGCCCTGCCCCACCTTTTCCAGTTCGTCGTAGGTTGGCGGGCGCGGATGGGTGCCAGTGCGTTTGCGCAGATTGCGCAGCCAGGAAAAGCTGTGTTCCCACGCGGGATAGGCGCGCCGGGCGATGGCCACGGCTTCATCGTCGGTGGGCGCGACCACAATGAAACGTCCCAGTCCCATCATCGGCAGCGGACGCTCGCCATGGGTTTCTCGCCATGCGGTGCGAAAACTGTCGTAGGCCACTTTGGTGTCATGCGGATTATCCAGTTCGATGGCATGCAGGCCGCGTCGTGCCGCGCGCGCCGCCGAATCCGGGGCGTGAACCCCATACCAGATGGGCGGATAAGGCTTTTGAAAGGTATCCAGTGCCATCGGCACAGCGTCGAAGTTGAAGAATTTCCCGTGGTAGGTCAGCGTGGGTTCGGTCAGCCCCTTGATGATCAGCTCCAGCGCTTCGTTGTAGATCGCTTGCGCGTTGGCCGGGTCCTGGCCGAAATATTCGAGCTCGATGGGAGACGCACCGCGCCCAAAACCCATCTCCAGACGCCCACCGCTCATTTGATCGAGCATGCATATCTCTTCGATCATGCGAATCGGGTGGTACAGAGGTAGCGCCCAAATCATCGGCCCGAAGCGCAGGCGTTTGCTTCGTTGCGCCACCGCGGCGAGAAACACGCTGGGGCTTGCCGCCATGCCAAGCGGGGTCTGATGGTGCTCGGCGATGTGATAGGCGTAGAAGTCATTCTGGTCGTAGAACTCCACGAGTTTCAGCCGCGCTTCGTAATATTCGTGCAGTGGCAGGTTGGAGCGATCAACGTGGTCGAAAATGCCAAATTTCAAGATTCAATCCTAATCTTTGGTTGGTTGAATGGCGTCGACACCCATTCAGTAAAAAATGTACGCTGGCCGCGATTCGATTGACTCGCGGCAAACACCCTATTCGGCCTTGATATCCGCAGCCTTGACCACGCGCGCCCATTTCTCGGTTTCCTGGCGAATGAACAGCGCAAAGCTGTCGCTTGATCCGCCAATCGCCTGAATCTCCTGCGCGGAAAATTGTTTCCTGACATCGGCCAATTGCAATATTTTTTGCGACTCTTGATTGAGGCGTTCGATCACGGCGCGCGGCGTGGTGCCGGTCGCGTTTAACCCGAACCACAAACCCGCGTCGAAGCCGGCGACACCCGCCGACGCGAGCGTGGGCACGCCGGGCAACGAGGCCATCGAATCACGCCCAATCGAACCCAGCGCAATCAATTTTCCAGCCTTGATTGGACCAACGACTGAAGCAGCCGGGGTAAACAGCAATTTGATATGCCCCGCCATCAAGTCAATTTGCGCCTGTCCGCTCCCCTTGTAGGGCACGTGCGCAAGCTTCACCCCGGTGGCGAGATTGAATAATTCGCCGTAGAGATGGGTCACCGTGCCGGTTCCCGCCGAGGCATAGGAAATTGCGCCAGGACTCGCCTTGGCTTGCGCGATCAGTTCCTTGATACTCGGCGGCGCAGAGGGGTGCGCCGCCAATAGACCTGGCGACTCGGCTAACAGCGACACCGCCGCCAGATCCTTTTGAAAATCGAAACTGACTTTGAATAGACTCGGGTTGATGCTGTTGGCGATGGTCGAGAGCAACAGCGTATGGCCGTCCCCCGGCGCTCGCACCACCGCTTCGGCGGCAATACTGCTCCCGGCACCAGCGCGATTTTCCACCAATACCTGTTGACCGAGGCTTTCGGTTAGTTTGCCGGCGAGCTGCCGCGCGATGATGTCCGCCGTGCTGGCTGCTGGGAAACCCACCAGGATGCGTATCGGTTTGTTGGGAAAATCGGCCTGCGCATATAGCGCCACGGGCAGACACAGTGCGGCGAAACCAATTGAGAACCGCGGCAGGCGCCAGGCGATACGCCTCACCCCGAATACTATTTCATTATTGGAATTTAAATTACTCACAAAGCCCCTTTGATTGGAAACTACTCCGGTTTAATTCCGGCATTTCTCACCACATCGCGCCACATGACCGTTTCGCTGACGATGCGCTTGTGAAACTGCTCCACCGATTCCTTCATCGGCAGAATCCCGCCGGCGGCAAGTTGCTCCTGCGCCTTGGCATTGTCGAACGCTTGGGAGATGTGGCTATTGAGAAGTTGCAGGATGTCGCGCGGTGTGCCCGCGGCAGCGAGTATGCCGAACCAGTTGGTGGCCTCATAACCTGTCAGGCCGGCCTCGACAAACGTCGGCACCTCCGGCAACGCGGCAAGCCGCTTGGGTGCGGCTACCGCCAGCACCCGCACCTGCCTGGCGGCCAACTGCGCGCGTATCGAGCCGATGCCCAGAAACGAAAGCTGAATGCGGCCCGCGGCCAGATCGACGCCGCGGGCAAGCCACCTTTGTAAGGCACATGCTCCATCTTTACGCCGGTCATAAACGAATACACCTCGGCAACCAGATGCGGCATGGTTGAGAGGCCGGCCGAGCCGTAATTCACGGCGCCGGGGTTGGCCTTGGCGTATTCGGTAAATTCCTTCAGCGTTTTAACTGGCAACTTGTCGTGAATGGCGAATAGGCTCGGCACCTCACCCACCAGCGCGACACCGACCAAATCCTTGAGTGGATCGTAGGGAAGATCCTTGTTTATCCACGGGGCAATCGAGACATTGCCGACATTGGCGATCACCAGCGTATAGCCATCAGGCGCCAATTTGGAGACATAGGCAATCGCCGTGGCGCCCCCCGCGCCCGGTCGATTCTCCACAATCATCGGCTGGCTCAAGGTTCGCGCGATGCTCTCCGACATGATGCGGGTCATGATGTCGGTGATACCGCCTGGGGCGCTGGTGACCACCATGCGAATCGGCTTGTTCGGATAGGACTGCGCAACCGCCTGCGATGCAATCGCGCACAAGATAATCGCCCCAGACAACATTCCGCGTTTCAGTCCATGCATTATTTTCTCCCGAAACCCAACTACGCTATGACGATGTCGGCGCTTTCACATGGGAATAATTGCCGAAAATAGTTCATTTTCGGAATACCAATTCCCCCTCTAGCTGCCTCAATAGGCAATTACTCCGGTTTAATTCCGGCATTTTTGACCACATCGCGCCACTTGACGTGATCCGAGACGATGCGCTTCTGAAACTGCTCTACCGTCTCTTTCATCGGCACGATAC
>JBJXEY010000533.1:0-2717 GCA_046153355.1 Burkholderiales bacterium | reverse complement strand
GCCCGCAAGCTCGCCGCGGTATTGAACAGCGTTGCTTGGATCGCCTTGGCTTTGAGCGCTGGAAAGCGCACGTCGTCGCCGCCCATGACCACCAGTTGGGCATCCTTCGCCGGATCGATGCCATGCTTCTTGAGCATCTCCCTGGTCACCATGGCCAGCGAACCTTCCGGTGACATGATCGCTACCGTCTGGCCGCGCAGCTGGGCGATGGACTTGATATTGGGCAAGGCGATCAAATCCCAACCCGGCTTGTCTTGAAAGACCGCGATTATTTTCACCGGCACGTTGCGCGCCACCGCGGCGATACCGCTGCCGGCGTTGGTGAACATATCGATCTCGCCCGCCAGGGTCGTGCGAATGGCGATCTCGCCGCGGATACTTAGAAACTCGACGGTCAATCCCTCTTCGCGAAAGTAACCTTCTTTGTTGGCGATGATTAGGCAGAGCACCGACGCCGATAATGATGGGTGAGCGATGCGGACATTCTCTTGGCCGTAAAGGTTTCCCGCCGGCAAAATAAAAATCGCTGCGAGCATAAATAGGACTACGACAAATGTTGGGCTACGATTCATGGCCATTCTCCTTTTTGCGCGGCGCTCGAGCGCATGCCTTACTCGCTTACCCCAAAGCCAGCCGGGTTGGCAAGGCGCGCTTCAACAACAATAGATTTGATAACCATCTAGCCGGATCTTCGAGTAGGCCGTAAGTTTGAGCGATCAAATTTAACGGTTGAAGGAGGAAACGGTGATGAAACTCTACGGCGCTATCGATCTGCACTCGAACAACAACGTTACGGTGGTGATCGACGAACAAGACAATGTGGTTTTCGATAAGCGGCTGCCCAACGATCTCGGGGTGATCGCGCAACAGCTGTCGGCCTACCAAGATTCGCTTCAAGGCATTGTCGTCGAGTCGACCTACAACTGGTATTGGCTGGTCGACGGCCTAATGGACAAAGGGCATAAGCTGCACCTGGCCAACACTGCGGCGATCCAGCAGTACCAAGGGCTCAAGCACACCGACGACCACTCCGATGCCAACTGGCTGGCGCACCTATTACGATTGGGAGTGCTGCCCCAGGGCTACATCTATCCCAAAGCCGAACGAGCCGTCCGCGATCTGTTGCGCAAGCGCGGGCAATTGGTGCGCCAGCGAACCGCTAATATCTTAAGCATCCAGAATCTGCTCACGCGCAACACGGGATCGTCACTCAACGGCAATCGGATCAAGGCTCTCGATGCTGAACAGGTCGACCAACTGCTTGCCAACCCGGACTTGTCGCTGGCGGTCAAAGCCAACTTGGCCATGATGCAGTGCGGCAATCAGCAGATCGATTTGTTGGAACGGACCATCACCGCCAGGATCAAATTGAAAGAGGAGTTCAGCTTACTTAAAACAGTTCCAGGGATCGGCCAGACCTTGGCGTTAACAATCATGCTCGAGACCGGCGATATCGGTAGATTCGATAGCGTGGGCAACTATGCTTCCTACTGCCGCTGCGTCGGCAGCCAGAAGCTCAGCAACGGCAAGAAAAAAGGCAAGGGCAACACCAAGAACGGCAACAAGTATCTCTCATGGGCCTATATCGAAGCGGCCAACTTCGCCATCCGGTTCAGCGCTAGGATCAAGAGTTTTTACCAACGAAAGAAAGCCAAGAGCCATGGCGTGGTGGCGCTCAAGGCAGTGGCTCACAAACTTTGCCGGGCCTGTTATCACATCATCAAGAATCGGGTTGCGTTCGATGTCGCCAAGGCTTTTGCCTGACCGAGAACGCTCTAGGCTGGGATGGGGCAGTGAGCTTGCATAAGGGTTGGCTGACAACCATTAGATTTGATTAGCCGCTGTCCCGTCCCACAAATAATATAGACAACTCGCCGAGGATTTGATCAGATGGCCGCCCACGCCGTGAGCCACAATTGGGTTGGACGCCTGAAAGGGTGAGCCAGAGGATTTGTGAATCCGTTAACCTTGGACACGGCGTGGTACCGACAGTTTTCTGGGGCAAGTAAATTGCCAGGGGCGGGAAGATTTCTCGATGAGAAACTTCCAAGGCCTTGATCCTGATGGGTGACTGGTGCGGACCTAGTCCGACACCGACCGAAAAGAAAACAGGGGCGCGTGACTGCATCGATCAGGAACGACGAGTTGTTTAATCGGGGGAAGACAAAGAAATTCTTCTCCGCGGGAATTTCTGTGCCTACTTGACCTGCCGGCTAATGGGTGACCCTGCGCCGGCAACTTTGATAGACCGTCGTTGATAGCTGACAAGGGCGGGAGTTCACTATGGCGACTGAAATTCATACCGATGTGGCGATCGTTGGCGGCGGCGGCGCCGGCATTCCGGCGGCCATCGAAGTCGCCCGCGCCGGCGGCAAGGCACTGGTGCTCGAAGGCGCGGCCCAATGCGGCGGCACGGCGGCGATCTCCGGCGGCGGTTGTTGCATCGTCGGCACGCCGCTGCAAGCGGCCCAGGGCATCGACGACACTGCCGATCTCGCCTTCGAGGATTGGATCGCCTGGGGCGGCGGCCAGGCCGACGAAATCTGGGCACGCTACTATTTGGAACATTCGCTGCACGACCTCTACCACTGGGCCGAAGGCTGCGGCGTCAAATGGGTCGATCTAAAATTTCAGGAGGGCAATCGCGTCTTGCGTTGGCATCGCCCCGACAACAACGGCTTGGGTCTCATGACCGCGCATTCCGTAGGAGAGCAAAC
>JBJXEY010000531.1:0-4064 GCA_046153355.1 Burkholderiales bacterium | reverse complement strand
CTGAACAAGAATTACTGTGAGAACGTGATGGTCTGGGATCTCATGTTCGGCACCTATTTCCGCGAAAGCCAGCGCCGCCCGCCGGCCGATATCGGCATTCGGGAATTCATGCCACCTCGTTTCATGGATCAAATCATGTGGCCGTTCTTGACCGAGAAGGGCAAGCGGCGGATCGAGGCAGGGAGTCTTTTGCCCTCCTAAGGCATGCAACTTACCGGATTTTGAAACACGGCAGATTGGGACTGTTGCGATTGCGCATCGAAGAGATGAGTTACTAGTCATGGTGAAAGCAGAGGGATGAAAATGGAAGAGGGTGTGACCATTGCCAAGGTGCCGGATTGGCTGACGCTCAAGCCCGAGATGATGGCTCATCTAATCAGGGCGCACGAGAAGGCTGGGCGCACCCTGACCGAAGAAGAGACCGTCGCATTGCTGCGCAGCTTGGGATTCGAAATTAACGAGGCGCCGTGATGGGGAACAAAGGGTCGATTGGCGAATTTGATCGCGCTGGGTAGTTGCTTCGACTTTATGCGGTGAACCCACCATTACGGCATGCACCAGCTGAGAATGGATGCAGAGAGATCGCCAATCGCCGATCCAAGCGATATCTTATATCGCCAGTGCTTGGCTAGCGACAATTCAAGACGGCAGCTTGCTGGGGATCGTCTGGCGGCTATGTCGGCGATAGATTCGGAAGTCGGAGTCGGTGGTGAGAACCATTGGATCGGCAAAGGTTTCGCTCATGCGTACTAGGCAGGCGTCGGCGAGGCTCATGGGTACGTTACTATACTTCTGTAAAAGCTTTAGTACCGACTCAACATCGTTGTCCAGGTCGAAGGCGACGATCAGCGCCCGCCGATGCAGCATGGCGCTGAGGCTGGGTGCGCCGCCCGCTCCAAGTAGATGAAAGGCTTCGGATAGGACGGCTTCGCAAGTGCGCCAGGGTGGAGCATAGTCCGGCGCAATCGTTGTTGCCCACCTGTGGTGTGAGTCGCTCCGGCTCAGTAAAGCTACTAAAAAGCCCGCGTCAACGAGTACGTTTCTGGCCATATCCCGTTGCTTTCAAGTAAAGCTTCTTTTGTGTGCTAAGGTCGGCAGGCAACCCTTCCACGGAGCCGATGAGGTCGGCAATGGCATCCAGCGGTCCGGACTGGCGGCTCTTTGGCGGGGCGGCGCGCTGCAATCGCTCGCGAACCACGTCTGACTTTGAACACTTGCGCCCACGCGATTCCCTCTCGATTTCCGCTACGAGTTGCTCAGGTAACCGTACGGTTAACGTTTTCATGGCGGCATTGTATTACGGTGTTGGCGGTAGTGCAAGACGAGTTGCCGCGTGCGCTCCCAGTCAAGTTGCCATATAAGTTTCTCCACCCCCGCGCTAGCGCTTCTTGCCGTCGCTGAAAAGTTCGCCGACCAATTTGCGCACCGGCTCGATGTCTTCGTACTTCGCCGCACTGGTCATCAAGTACTTGCCGCCCTCTTTGGGGATTTGGATCTCCTGGAATTCGAGCATGTCCTTGGGCAGATCGGCGCGAAATGAGTTTCTGCCGGTGTGCTTCTGCCAATTGAGTTGACCGTCGCGGGACAAAAACCAGTTGATGTAAAGCTGCGCCGCATGGGGGTGGGGCCCGTCTTTAAACACGCTGATATGACCCGAGCCGCTGGTGAGGGCGTCGGCTTCCTTTTCGCTAAAAATTTGCGCTACCGGCAAGCCCTGCTTGCGCGCCACCGCGGTATTTTCGATCTTCGCCAGCAAGTTGATGTGATATTTGCCCGCCGCCAGCCAATCCATCGTCTGGCGCTCGTCCTGAGCGAATACTATATCCATCTCGGCCACCAGCCGGCGCAGATATTTGGCGCCAAGATCGTCATCGTAATAGAGGAAGCGCCAACTGCCGACGTTGCCCAAGCCGCGCGGATCGTTCATCACCAACTTGCCCTTCCACTTGGGGTTGAGCAAATCCCACCAGGACTTGATCTCGCTGGCTTTCACCGATGCCGTGTTGATGGCGCCAATCCCCGAGCCGGCATCGCCTTGGGACATGAAAACATGGCGATTATCGCTGTCGGCGTAATAATGTCTCTTGCCCACCACTTGGATAGATCGCGGACTTCGGGCGCGACAAAAAATCTCGGGCAACGATCTGAGCGTGCCGGCCTTGTGGTAAAGGATCATGGGCGAACCGCCGCCCACCGCGACATCGACAAGATTTTTGCCGGCGCGCCGTTCGGCGAAAACTTTCTTGGAAAGATCGCTACCCTGGCCGCCGACGAAATTGATTTTGATTTTTGGATAGGCGTCAGTGAAGGCATGAATCGCCTTGGCGACGCCAGCCCGCGCCTGTCCGTAAATCGTCACTTCGCCTTCCTTCTCAGCGGCGGCGACGAGTTTGTCCAAATCTCGTTGGGTCTGGGCGAAGGCAGGGGGAACAAAAATCACATTGAGGAGCGAGACAAAAATCAGGATACCAAGCCACATCGCTAATACCCTCCCGTCGGTTACGGACCCTATGGCGTCGAAACATAGTCGAACCCGCTTCCCCTTGGCAAACGCCAGTCGCGGGCGTGGTCATGCTTAAACGTCATGGCGGCCTGGCCCATGACTCAGTTGTGTCATCGATAAAAATGGTATTAGAGTTTGCCCGCGGTCGACGCATTACTCTCGAAGGAGGCCTGATGGCAACGAAAAAAATCATTCAGGTGAATCTTGCCGCGGGGAATCCGAATCTCTCCCCGGCCACATGTTTTGGCAATCTAGTGTTCGTCGCCGGTCAAACCGGCCGCCACCCGATTACCGGGGAGGTTGGTAGAGACGTTGGCGAGCAGACTCGCTTCGCCATCGAACGTATCAAAATAATTTTGGCAACCGCGGGCACCTCCCTCGAGAATGTGCTGACGGTCTTGACACATTTGACCAAGCGCGAGGATCTGGCCGCCTACAACGAAGAGTACGCCAAGTTTTTCCCCACCGAGAAACCAGCCCGGACCACGGTGGAAGCGCTGTTGAACTATCCCGAACTCTTGGTGGAAATCACCGTCACGGCTTGCATCCCCGACTAGGCGTGGCGCGCCTCAAAGTAGCAAGCCGGTTGCGGCCCGGACCAACTCGGAGTAAAGCCGTGATCTATGGCCAGCACTGAATTACCAGCCACGTTGGTGCAACAAATCGCCGGCAACGTGCTCAGCGTTGCCGCTGCGGCGATTCCCTCGGACGTAGTCGAGCATACCAAGGCGCTGATCCTTGACGCCATCGGCTGCGCGTTGGCGGCGGGCGACGAGCCGGCGTTCGTGCGCGCGTCGCGGGTGTTTGCGCAACTGGGCGGTAATTCGGACTGCACCGTGATTGGTTCATCTCAACGCGTTAATCTACCCCAGGCCGTGTTGCTCAATGGTATTTTGATTCGCTCGCTGGATTTGAACGATGCTTACATCGGTCCCGGCCAGATGGGCCATCCGAGCGACAACATCGCGGTGGCGCTTTCGGTGGGCGAAAAGTTTCGCGCATCCGGTTTAAACGCCATCGCCAGCATTGCATTGGGCTACGAGATTTACTGCCGCATGCAGGACATCATTCCCAAGCGCGCCACTTGGGATCACACCACGGCATCGGCTTTGGCCGCGCCTTTGATCGCCGGGCGGTTGATGGGCTTGAACGCCGAGCAGCTCGCTCACGCGGCGGTGCTGTCGGCCACCCATGGCAACACGCTCGCCGTGGTGCGCACCGGGCAGCTGGCCAATTCCAAAGCCAGCGCCAACGCCATGGTGGCATCCCAAGCGGTGCTGTGTTCGCTGTTCGCCGCCGAGGGCATGACCGGTCCGCTCGGCGTCATCGAACACCCGCGCGGCTTGAGCACCGGCATGCTCGCCGGAGCAAAATTAGATCTGCTCACCCAACCGATGGGCGAACGGTATCGAATCTTGACCTCGGCGATTAAAGCCTATCCTTGTATCGGCACGGCCCAGACCATGGTCGCCGCCATTCTTCAAGCCCGCGCCGGCATCGCCGATCCGGCGCGCGAAGTTGAGCGCATCGAAGTGGCCATGGCCGATATCCCCATCGTCAG
>JBJXEY010000515.1:0-3982 GCA_046153355.1 Burkholderiales bacterium | reverse complement strand
TTATGAGGTTCCGCCGGGTTGGGTGGCTATCATGGGTCCCTCAAAATTGCCCGCGCCGGTGGTTCAGCGTTTGGGCGATGTTTTCATTAAAGCCGCCAACATGCCCGATGTGCGCAAACGCATCGCCGATGTGGGCACGGTGATTCGCACCCGTACACCCGAGGAATTCGCCGCCACTATCAAGCGCGATTTCGAGGTGGCGGGGCAATTGATACGCGGCGCCGGGATTGAGCCGGAGTAGTTGCTTGCCCGATTCGCGCAACCAATAAACTTGAGAGGAAAGGCTTGATTTAATGGAATTCGGCGTATTCGATCATGTGGACCGCAGCGACGCGCCGCTCGCGCAATTTTATGCAGAGCGATTGAAAATAGTCGAAGCCTACGACCGGCTTGGATTTTTTGGCTATCACACCGCCGAGCATCATTTCACGCCGCTGGGGATCGCGGCGTCGCCGGGTATTTTTCTTTCCGCTATCGCGCAGCGCACTACGCGGCTGCGTTTCGGGCCGATGGTCTATATCCTTCCCATGTACCACCCGCTACGCCTCGCCGAGGAGATCTGCATGCTTGACCAGATGAGCGGCGGGCGGCTGGAAATGGGCGTGGGGCGTGGCGTTTCGCCGATCGAGGCGGGTTATTACGGCGAACAAACCACGCGCGAGGCCTCCAAGCAGGTATTCACCGAATCTTTAGAGATACTGCTCTCGGCGCTCACGCAGAAAACTACCACGGTGATCGGCAAATACCGCAAGGCGGAGAACGTGCCGATGCAATTGGAGACGCTGCAAAAGCCGCATCCGCCTCTGTGGATGGGCGTGAACACCGATGAAAATGCCGAATTCGCGGCGCGCCATGGCATGAGTTTTCTGTGCAATCTGCCGCCTGAGCCGGTGCGACAGCGCATTGCGCACTACCGCAAAGTCGCCGCCAGCCTTGATGTTGCTAGCGTAAGACCGCCAAAATTCGCGCAGAACTTTTTTATTGTGGTGGGTGAAACCGATGCAGCCGCGCTCGCCTTGGCCAAACGCGCTTATCTCAAGTGGCACCACAGCTTTCATTACCTATATCACCTGCACGGGCGCTCCCCGATGCTGGGTGAGCGCCCGACGGATTTCGAAGTGGTGATGCAGGATGGGCGCGGTATCGCCGGCACGCCCGAAACCGTGGCCGCGTATCTCGCGCCGCGCATCGCCGAGTCGGGTATTAACTACGTGGTGGGTCAGTTCGCGTTTGGCAATATGAGCGCGGATGAGGCGGTGCGATCGGTGGAATTGTTTGCTCGGGAAGTGATGCCGCGATTACGGGAGTCGGTGCCGGCGCTGCAACAGTAGGCTTTGTAATTTCAGTAAATTTATTTTTAGATGCAATGCTGTTGTTCTCTTTGAGATAGTTATTATTTAAAAGTGGTCTAAATATTGGTGACCAACAGCATTGTGTCGACAACGCCAGACAATGCCCCTTCTACTCAGGTTTCACCTTGGCAAGTTTGGTGAGCCGCGCCGCGAGTTCGCGATCCACCTTCAAGAATTTACCGAACTCCTCTGGCGTGCCCGCCTTGAATTCCACCGAAGCGGGTACCAGAAACTTCTCGCCAAACGCGCTATCGGCGAGCACCTTGTTGATTTCGGTATTCAAGCGTTGCACGATGTCGCGCGAGGTGCCAGTGGGCGCGAACGCGCCGACCCAGCCGCGAAAATCCATGTCGTAGCCCAGTTCGGCGAACGAGGGCACCTCGGGCAGGGTGCGATAGCGGGTGGGGCCAATGGTGGCAAGCACTTTGATCTTTCCCGCCTTCGCCAGACTAGGTAGCGCGCCCGAGGCGTTGAGCATCACCTGGCCTTCGCCTGCGATTACCGATTGAAACGCGGCGCTGGAGGCCTTATAGGGCAGTTCCTGAAATCGCACATTGAAGTAACTCTCGGTCCAGGCACGATACAAATCCGAAAAACTTCCCGGCCCCCACGTGGACCAGAGCAGGGTTTCGGGTTTGGCTTTGGCCATATCCACCAGCTCGCGCATGGAATTGACCGGCGTCGCCGCGGAAACCAGAATCGATGCGGCAATCACGCCCATGTTGGCGATGGGTGCGAGGTCCTTTAACGGCTCATAAGGGAGCTTTGTATAAAAATAAGGATTGAGCGACACCGGCGCGCCTTGGGTGATAGACAGCGTATAGCCATCCGGGTTGGAGCGGACCACCGCTTCCATGCCGATGATGCCGTTGGCGCCAACGCGGTTTTCAACCACCCAGGCCTGACCCAAGGCCTGACTCATCGCCGGGCCCATAGCGCGGGAGAGGATGTCCGGTGGGGCGCCTGCGGCGCCGGGGATGATGATGCGCACCGGTTTGCTCGGGTAGCTCTGCGCCCAGGTCGGCGACGCGATGATCATCGTAAGTGCAGCGAGCGTGGCTTTGATCTTATTCACAGGGGGCTCCTTGGGAAAATTTAGGCGGCGGCGCGTCCGCCGGCATCCTTCTCGTTGTAAAACCGGGGACGTACCCCATTTTCGGATCGAAACCGCGGTACGTCCCCGTTTATCGTGCCGGCCATCTTAGACGAAGATAGGTGTTGCGTAGTGCGATGGAGCTTCGTCGCGATCCGAGCATGTCTACAAATTGCGGTCGCGGTTATGATTCTTTTTGTGATCGAATCAAGATGCTTGATGGGGAGTATTGAACTTGGAATATTCGAAAACGTGTAGACGCCATGATGGCAAGGCGACCCCGTGGATGCGCATGGCCATTGTGGCCTGCGCCTGCGTCGCGGTTTCGCTTGCCACGCAGGCGCAGGAGCAGAGTTACCCCAGTAAGCCGGTGAAAATTATCGTGCCCTATCCACCCGGCGGCGCGGATCGCTTGGTGCGCGTGGTAGCAGATCGCCTGCGTGAGCGCCTCTCCCAGCCCTTCGTGGTGGAGAACCGCGCCGGCGCCGCGGGCAATA
Source organism: Burkholderiales bacterium (assembly GCA_046153355.1). Lineage (GTDB taxonomy): Bacteria > Pseudomonadota > Gammaproteobacteria > Burkholderiales > SG8-39 > 2-02-FULL-62-17. The sequence continues at coordinate 1,040 of JBJXEY010000515.1, read as the reverse complement.
TTGGCGCGGAGGAGGTGTTTCGATCCGCGCCGGATGGCTACACGTTGATGGCTTCCGCGCCGGGTGTGTTGGTCACCAACAAAGCGCTATTCGCGCAATTGCGCTTCGACCCCGATATGTTTGTGCCCGTCACGGTGATATCAACAAGCCCCAATGTGCTCGCGGTGAATCCCAAATCGCCATCGGACACGGTGCAAAAGTTGATCGCCTATGGCAAAGCCAATTCGGAGAAACTCAACTATGGATCGGCGGGTGGCGGCAGCACGCCACACTTGGCCGCGGAGTTATTTAAGGCGCTCTCGGCAACCAAGATCGCTCACATTCCCTACAAGGGAACCGCGCCCGCATTGACGGATTTATTTGGTGGCCAATTGGATATTTTGTTTGTCGAGTTTGCCTCAGCGTTGCCGCACATACGCGGCGGCAAGCTGCGCGCCTTGGGCGTGGGGAGCGAAAAACGCAATGCGCTGCTACCCGAGATTCCAGCGTTGAACGAGGTACTGCCGGGATTCAGTTCGACTGCATGGTTCGCTATCGTTGCGCCACCGGCCACGTCCATTACCATCGCGAACCGCTTGTCGCAGGCGGTCGCGGAGGCGCTGAAGCAGCCGGAGATGGCGCTACGCCTGAGCGAAACCGGTGTCGAGGCGGTGGGCAGCACGCCTACCCAGATGGCGGCGTTTTTGAAACAAGAGCGCGAGCGCTGGAGCAAAGTGATACGTGAATCTGGCATTACCGCGGAATAGGTGAGCGAGGAAAACCATGGATTCAGTTGAGGCGTCGGCACGCAAAATAGAACAGGCGAAATTATTCGGTGAGACCGGCAGCGGAACTTTGATGGGTCGCCTATTGCGTCAGTTCTGGCACCCAGTGGCGCGTATCGATGCCTTGCAGCCGGGCACGGCGCGCGCGGTGCGCCTGTTGGCCGAAGACCTCACGCTTTATCGTGGCGAGGGCGGAGCGTTTCATCTCATCGATGCGCGTTGCGCGCATCGTGGCACCTTACTGCACACCGGCTGGGTTGAAGGAGAGAGTCTTCG